>WQUA01000012.1 GCA_009786025.1 Pseudomonadota bacterium
TGAGGCGGGCGGCCGCCAATGGCAATGCCTCCTGCCAATCGACCTCGATCAATGTTCCGTTCTTCTTGACCAGCGGCCGCGTCAAGCGCGATTCACTGTTCAAAGCCTCGTAGGAGAAACGGTCTTTATCCGACAACCAGCATTCGTTGATCGCTTCGTTTTCAAGCGGCTGCACTCGCACCACCTGATTGCGTTTGAGTTGAACGATCAGATTGGCGCCCAACGCATCGTGCGGAGACACCGATTTACGCCGCTGCAATTCCCATGTTCGCGCCTGATAGCGGAACGGCTTCGAGGTCAGCGCACCGACCGGACACAGATCAATCGTGTTGCCGGACAATTCCGATTCCACCGTCTCGCCGATAAAGGGCACGATTTGCACGCGATCGCCGCGCCATATCAACCCCAATTCCATCCGCCCGGCGATTTCATCAGTGAAACGTATGCAGCGCGTGCATTGGATGCAGCGGCTCATCTCGGCGGCAGAAATCAGCGGTCCCAAATCTTTTCCAGGAACAACCCGTTTGGTCTCGTGGAACTGCGAATATCCCTTGCCGTAGCCGACTGACATATCCTGCAACTGGCACTCGCCGCCCTGATCGCAGACTGGGCAATCGAGCGGATGGTTGATCAGCAGGAATTCCATCACGCTTTGCTGCGCCGCCAGCGACACTTCGCTGCGCGTCCACACTTTCATCCCCTCGGATACCGGTGTCGCGCAAGCGGGAACGGGCTTCGGAATTTTTTCGACTTGCACCAGACACATCCGGCAACTTGCAGCAATCGACAGTTTCTTGTGATAGCAGAAGTGGGGGATAAATACTTTTATTTCCTGGGCAGCTTCCATTACCGTACTGCCAGGCGGCATCTGCACCGGTTTCCCATTGATTTCCAGATTGAGCCAGCCGCTCTTGTCGATAACAGTTTCAGACATGGTCGGCCACCTGACAACGGCGATGTTCGATGTGATACACGAACTCATCGCGGAAATGCTTGATAAAGCCACGCACCGGCATCGCCGCCGCGTCACCCAGCGCACAGATCGTGCGTCCCATGATGTTATGCGCCACCCGGTCAAGTGCCTCGATGTCGCCGGCGCGACCCTCGCCATGCTCGATCCGATGCATGATGTGCGCCAACCAGCCGGTGCCTTCGCGGCACGGCGTGCATTGTCCGCACGACTCTTCGTGATAAAACTCGGACAAACGCATCAGGCTGCGCACCATACAACGCGTTTCATCCATCACAATCACCGCCCCCGATCCCATCATCGAACCGGCTTTGGCAATCGAATCGTAATCGAGATCCGTCGCCATGATGATCTCTGCCGGCAACACCGGCGACGACGAGCCGCCAGGAATCACCGCTTTCAACTTCCGGCCGCCGCGCACGCCACCGGCCATTTCCAGTAACGTCGCAAACGGCGTGCCCAATCGCAATTCGTAATTTCCAGGGCGCTCGACATCGCCTGAAATGGAAAAAATCTTGGTGCCGCCAGCGTTGGGTCTCCCCAAATCCAAAAACCATTGGCCACCATTTTTAACGATAAGCGGGACACAAGCGAGCGTCTCGACGTTATTGACCGTCGTCGGTTTGCCATACAAGCCAACATTGGCTGGAAATGGCGGCTTATAGCGCGACTGGCCTTTTTTTCCTTCGATGGATTCGAGCAGCGCTGTTTCTTCGCCGCAGATATACGCGCCGAAGCCGTGATGGTTGAACAGTTCAAACGAAAAATCGCTGCCCAGGATGTGCTGACCGATGAATCCGGCCGCACGCGCTTCGTCGAGCGCCTCTTCGCAGCGCTCGTACACTTCCCATATTTCACCGTGAATGTAGTTGTAGCCGCGTGCGCACCCCATCACATAAGCGGCAATCGCCATGCCCTCAATCACTGAATGCGGATTGAAGCGCAGAATATCGCGGTCTTTAAACGTCCCCGGTTCGCCCTCGTCAGCGTTGCAAACAACGTATTTTTCCGGCGCGCCCTTCGGCATGAAGCCCCACTTCATTCCGGTCGGGAAACCCGCCCCGCCCCGCCCGCGCAGCGCCGATAATTTAACTTCGGCAAGCACTTGTTCAGGCGGAATGCGCTCGCTCAAAATCTTCTTGAGCGCTTCGTAGCCACCGCGCGCAACGTAATCCTTGAGCCGCCAGTTATCGCCAGTCAGCCCGGCCATCAACACTGCGTCAGGGCCAAAATTGAGAAAGGCGCTCATCCGTTACGCTCCTTTTGGGCGGCTTCGGTGCGTAACTGCGTCAGCAGCGCGTCGATTTGCGGTGGCGTCATCTTGCAGCACATCCGCTGGTGGTTGGCGAGCAACACGGGCGCTTCCTGGCAGGCACCCATACATTCGCCCTGAAGTAATGTGAACATTCCGTCTTGTGTGGTCTCGTTCCAGCCAATCCTCAATGTTTCCTGTAAATAACGCGCGGCTGTATCGGCGCCCTGCAACGAACACGGCAGATTGGTGCACAACATTAGCGTATAACGCCCCACCGGCTTTAAATGGTACATCGAGTAAAATGACGCCACTTCATAAACGGCAACCGGCGGCATCTCCAGATATTCCGCCACTTCGCGCAGTGTTTCAGCCGACAGCCAACCGCGCTCTTCCTGCGCAATCGTCAGCGCCGCCATCACCGCCGATTGCTTCCGGCCCACCGGGTACTTGGCAATGGCTTTGTCGATTTTCTGACACGCGGCAGCAGAAAGCGGCATCGTCATTCCTCTCTTAACGGTCCACCGAACCGAAAACAACATCGTAAGTTCCGATCAGCGCCACCATATCAGACAACATATGGCCGGGCGCCATCGCCGCCAGCATCGACAAGTGCACAAAATCCGGTGTATGCAGTTTGACGCGGTACGGCTTATTGCCGCCGTCGGAAATCATATAGACACCAAATTCACCTTTCGGATGCTCCACCGCCGCATACACTTCACCAGGCGGCACCGGGAAACCTTCCGTAAACAGTTTGAAGTGGTGAATCAGCGCTTCCATATCGGCTTGCATTTCGACACGCGGCGGCGGCGCGATTTTTCGGTCATCAGAGATCACCGGACCGGGGTTAGCGCGCAACCAGTTAACGCATTGCAGAATGAGCTTAGCCGATTGCCGGCATTCTTCCATCCGCACCAGATAACGATCGTAGCAATCGCTGCCGGTACACGTTGCAACATCGAAATCAAGTTTATCGTAAACGGCGTACGGCTGTTTCTTGCGCAAATCCCAGGCAATTCCGGCAGCGCGCAACATCGGGCCGGTACAACCCATCGCAACGGCTTGCTCAGGCGGCACTACGCCAATGCCAACGGTGCGCTGTTTCCAGATACGGTTGTCGGACAGCAGCGTTTCAATATCATCAATACGCTCCGGCAACTGCTTTGCAAAAGCTTCAATGAAATCGAGCACCGACCCTTGCCGATTGGCATTTCTCTGCGCCAGTTCTTTGGCGCTGCGCAGCGACGACTGGTATTGCGGCATCTTGTCGGGAAGATCGCGATACACGCCGCCGGGTCGGTAGTAATTGGGATGCATCCGGGCGCCGGTGGTCGCTTCCAGAATATCGAAGCAGGATTCGCGCTCGCGGGCGCCGAACAGGAAGACCGTCATCGCGCCGAGATCCAACGCGCACGTTCCGACCCACAACATGTGATTCATGATCCGCGACAGCTCGTCGAACATCACCCGCAGGTATTGCGCGCGCACCGGCACTTCAATCTGCAACAGTTTTTCGATCGCCAGACAAAGTCCATGTTCGTTCGCCATCATCGAGCTGTAGTCGAGGCGATCCACGTACGGCAGACCTTGAAGGTAAGTTTTGTGCTCCATCAATTTTTCGGTACCGCGATGCAACAGTCCGATATGCGGATCGGCGCGCACCACCACCTCGCCGTCCAGTTCCAGGACAAGGCGCAACACGCCGTGCGCCGACGGGTGTTGTGGTCCGAAATTGAGTTGATAATGTTGTTCGCTCATCTCACGCTTTCGGCTCAACGCGGCGTTTCCGCTGGCGGTATCGGCATCGGAGCACCGTCGCCGTAGTGCGGTTCACGAACGATGCGCGGCACGTTATCACGCGGCTCGACGGTCACCGGCTCGTACACCACTTTCTTTTGCTCTGGGTCATAGCGCATCTCGATGTTCCCCGACAACGGGAAGTCTTTTCGGAACGGATGGCCGGTAAAACCATAATCGGTCAGGATACGGCGCAGGTCGGGGTGGCCATCGAAAGCGATTCCGAACAGATCGAAACACTCGCGCTCCATCCAGTTCGCCGATGGCCACAACGGCGCCATCGAAGGAGCGGTGGGCACTATTTCGCTTTCAACAAAGGCTCGAACGCGCAAGCGCCAATTGTGCTTGGTGGACAGCAGGTGGTAAACAACCGCGAAACGCGGCGCGCCCGGCTCACGTCCGGTGAACCCTTCATAATCGACACCAGCCACGTCGGTCAACGCATCAAATAGCAGATTGGCGTCATCGCGCAAGCGTTGCATCGTTGCCGACAATTGCGCCATCGGCACTTCCAGCGCCAGTTCCCGATAGGCTTCAATGATGTCCACGCCTTCGCCGAAAATTGCGATCAGCGCATTTTTGAGTTGTGACAGCGGCAGTCTCATGAGCGTTTCACCGTCCGCGTCCGCCAGATTTTATTCTGCAACTGCAAGATACCGTACACCAGCGCTTCCGCCGTCGGCGGGCAACCGGGCACATAAATATCGACCGGTACGATGCGATCACAGCCGCGCACCACCGAGTAAGAATAATGGTAATAGCCACCGCCGTTGGCGCATGAACCCATCGAGATCACCCAGCGCGGCTCGGCCATCTGGTCGTAAACCCGCCGCAACGCCGGCACCATTTTATTGCACAATGTTCCGGCGACGATCATCACGTCCGACTGCCGTGGGCTGGGGCGAAATATCACGCCGAAGCGGTCAAGATCGTAGCGCGCCGCGCCGGAATTCATCATTTCCATCGCGCAACATGCCAGTCCAAACGTCATTGGCCACATTGAACCGTCGCGCGCCCAAGCAACGAGGCTGGCCAGCGTCGTCGTCACGAACCCCTGCGACGCAACATTTTCGTTCAGAGCATCAGTAGCGCTCCGATGGTCAGGCGTCAGTGAAATCGGCGTTAACACCATGATGTCCGGCCTCAATCCCATTCCAGCGCTTTGCGGCGCCATTCATAGGCAAGTCCCAAGCCCAATAGAGCCAGGAAAAACAGCATCGCCACGAATCCGGCAACGCCAATTTCCTGTAATGCCACCGCCCAGGGCAACAGAAAAATCAATTCGAGATCAAAGAGAATAAAGAGAATCGCTACCAGGTAATAGCGGATGTTGAACGGCGAACGGGCATCTTCCAGCGCATCGAAACCACATTCGTAAGGCAACGCCTTTTCAGGATCGGGGTTACGCGGCGCCAGCAACAGATTCAGCCCGGTCATCGAAAGGCCAATCACAAAGCCCACGAGGATGATGAGAAGAATCGGAAAGTAATTTCCCAGCATGTTGCGTCTTTCTAGGTTGCGTCTCTTAATCTATCCACAGCCACATATTGCGCGATCCGAACACGGCAAATACATTGACGCCGCATTCCCAGACCGTCCGGCAATGCACCCAATACACCATGAACAGACTCTCAGTTGCCCGGTTCTTCCGAGCCTGCAACCCAAGACTCTTCTATCGCCCCCGATTGCTGCCGCGATCATACCATCGAATCCGAAAAAAACAACCATGTTTCAAGAGAGGGAATTTTTTATGATCGCCGTTATGCTCTTTCGCTCAAGCCGTTTTCCGGCGGCTCATTCCTTAGATGGCTTTAGTTTTAAGGGGTATCCACACCAGAAGTCATTGAATGCAACGGGGTGGCGTTAGAAAAAGAAAAAGAGGGGGAAGCTAAGGGCCGTAGCTAACAGGCTGGAATAAGAGAAGTTCCCATCTCCCCAAGGGGATGACTGGGGTGGGATAGGGTTGCTCAGGTATCAGAAGAGCTCAGATCGGGCGTCAGAATGGAAATGGTTCGTGTTCATGACTATCGTCAAGGTTCGCAAGCTCACCCAGATGATCAAGCAGATGATAACTGAAATGATCCTGTGCGATGTAAAGGTAAAGGCAGAAATTATTGCCGCACCGGAGTCGAATACCCTCTCCCGCGAGGGGAGAGGGTTCAGTTTCAGTTCAACGAAAAGCAACGTCTCAGACGGCAACTTCCTTTGCCACTTCCGCGAATTCTTCGATCCGATCGAAGTTCATGTAGCGGTAAACATCCGCCGCTTTTTGATTGACGACGCTGACTTGCGCCAGATACTCTGCCGTTGTCGGGATTTTTCCCATCAGCGCGCAGACGGCGGCGAGTTCGGCGGAGCCGAGGTAAACGCGAGTGTCGATGCCGAGGCGGTTGGGAAAGTTACGGGTGGAGGTGGACATGGCTGTCGTTCCTTTCCGTATCTGCGCCTGATTGCCCATGCACAGCGAACAGCCGGGCGGCTCCATCCGCGCACCAGCTTTGCCGAGCACGCTGTAGTAGCCTTCCTCGCTCAGAATCATCGCGTCCATCTTGGTCGGCGGGGTGATCCAGAGGCGCGCCGGAATGTCGCTCTTGCCGTCGAGCACTTTACCGGCGGCGCGGAAATGGCCGATATTGGTCATGCACGAGCCGATGAAGACTTCGTCGATCTTATCGCCGGCGACTTCGGAGAGCAGCTTCACATCATCCGGGTCGTTCGGGCAGGCAACGATAGGCTCCTTGATCTGGTTCATGTCGATTTCGATTACTGCTGCGTATTCGGCATCAGCATCCGCTGTCAACAATTGCGGGTTGGCGATCCAGGTTTCCATCGCTTTGATTCGGCGCGCGAGGGTACGTTTGTCTTCGTAGCCGTTGGCGATCATCCATTTCATCAGCACGATGTTGGAGCGCAGGTATTCGATGATCGGCTCTTTGGATAAACGAACAGTGCAGCCAGCAGCGGAGCGTTCGGCGGAAGCGTCGGTCAGCTCGAACGCTTGTTCCACTTTCAGATCGGGTAACCCTTCGATTTCAAGGATACGGCCTGAGAAAATATTTTTTTTGCCTTGTTTCGCGACGGTCAGCAAACCTTGTTTGATCGCGTAGTACGGGATCGCGTTGACCAGATCGCGCAACGTGATGCCTTCCTGCATCTTGCCCTTGAAGCGCACGAGCACCGATTCGGGCATGTCGAGCGGCATCACACCGGTGGCTGCGGCGAATGCAACGAGGCCGGAACCAGCCGGGAACGAAATGCCTATCGGGAAACGGGTGTGCGAATCACCGCCGGTGCCAACGGTGTCGGGAAGCAAAAAGCGATTGAGCCAGCTATGGATGACGCCGTCGCCCGGACGCAGCGCGACGCCGCCACGAGCGGAAAAGAACGAGGGCAACGTACGGTGCGTTTTGACGTCAACAAGTTTCGGATAGGCGGAGGTGTGGCAGAAGGATTGCATCACCAGATCAGCGGAGAAGCCCAGGCAAGCAAGGTCTTTCAGTTCATCGCGGGTCATCGGGCCGGTGGTGTCCTGCGAGCCTACCGAAGTCATGCGCGGCTCACAATAAGTACCGGGGCGCACGCCCTTGCCTTCGGGCAAGCCACAGGCGCGGCCCACCATTTTTTGCGCCAGTGAAAAACCTTTGCCGGAATCTTTGGGCGCTTGCGGCAACCGGAAAGCTGTCGATGGCGGCAGCTTCAGCGCTTCGCGCGCTTTGGCGGTCAGGCCGCGTCCGATAATCAGCGGGATACGGCCTCCGGCGCGCACTTCGTCGAGTAGCACCGGCGTTTTCAGCGGCGCTTCGGCAATCGCAACGCCGTTTTTCAGCGCTTTGACGGTCGCTTTTTCGCGGTCGATGACGAGTTCGATTTCGTCGCCCATGTCCATTTGCGAAACGTCGATTTCGATCGGCAGCGCGCCCGCATCCTCTTGGGTGTTGAAGAAAATCGGCGCGATTTTACCGCCAAGGCAGACGCCGCCAAAGCGCTTGTTCGGAACGAACGGGATGTCTTCACCGGTCCACCACAGCACCGAGTTGGTGGCCGATTTGCGCGAAGAGCCGGTACCGACAACGTCGCCAACGTAGGCAACCGGATGGCCTTTCGCTTTCAAGGCTTCGAGTTGTTTCATCGGGCCACGCTCGCCGGGCTGGTCGGCGTTGATGCCGGGGCGTGGGTTTTTCAGCATCGCTACTGCGTGCAGCGGGATGTCGGGGCGCGACCAGGCGTCTGGCGCCGGAGAAAGATCGTCGGTGTTGGTTTCGCCGGTGACTTTGAATACGGTGATCTTGAGTTTTTCCGGCACTTGCGGGCGCGAGGTGAACCATTCCGCGTCGGCCCAGGATTGCAGCACGGCACGAGCGTTGGCGTTGCCTTTTTCGGCCAGTTCGCGTACGTCGTGGAAATAATCGAACATCAGAAGCGTGAATTTGAGCGCGTTGGCAGCAATAGCGCCGACTTCGGCGTCGGCGAGCAAAGCAATCAGCGGCTTGACGTTATAGCCGCCAAGCATGGTGCCGAGCAGTTCGGTCGCCTTGGCGCGTGAGACCAGCGGGCTTTTGACTTCGCCCTTAGTGATGCGCGCCAGAAACTCCGCCTTGACCTGCGCCGCATCATCGACGCCGGCGGGAACACGGTGCGTGAGCAACTCGAGCAAGAATTTTTCTTCCCCGGCAGGAGGATTCGACAGCAGCTGCACCAACGCCTCGGCCTGTTGCTTGGAAAGCGGGAGCGGCGGAATGCCCAGCGCCGCGCGTTCGGCGACGTGTTGGCGATAATCTTTTAGCATTTTTTCTGGCATCTTGAATCCTTTCAGTGCAAAAACGGAAAAATAGACGGGAATTTTAGAGCAATTTTCGGTTACTTACTTACACTTTTTCCGCTCTCCCATAGCGGGATGGAAAAAAGGGGGAAACGGCAAATCAATACCCTCTCCCCCGGCTTTCAAACTCCCTCTCCCGCAACGGGAGAGGGAATAACACGATCAGCCCAGCATTGGCGCAATCGCCGCACGCTCCTCTTCAAGCTCTTTCAGCGTAACGGCGATCCGCTCTTTGGAAAACGCGTCGATCGGCAGGTCGGGTACGACCTGATATTCGCCGTTGGCACAAGTCACCGGGAAGCCGAACATTACGTCTTGCGGAATGCCGTACTGGCCACTTGAGGAAATACCCATCGTGGTCCAATGACCATTGGTACCGAGCACCCAGTCTCGGATATGGTCGATGGCGGCATTGGCGGCCGAAGCAGCGCTGGAAGCGCCGCGCGCTGCGATGATCGCAGCGCCACGCTTGCCGACAGTCGGCAGAAAAACTTCGCTGTTCCAGGCAGCGTCGTTGATTTTGTCTTTGAGTGAGGCGCCACCGCTGACGGCAAAGCGATAATCGGCGTACATCGTCGGCGAGTGATTGCCCCATACAGTGAGCTTTTCAATGCTGGCGACCGGCACACCGGCTTTCAGCGCCAGTTGCATCAGCGCCCGGTTATGATCGAGTCGCAACATCGCGGTGAAGTTCTTTTTCGGCAACGACGGCGCCGACTTCATGGCGATATAAGCATTGGTGTTGGCCGGGTTGCCAACCACCAGCACTTTAACGTCGCGGCTGGCGACGGCATCAAGCGCCTTACCCTGCGCGATGAAAATTTTGGCGTTTTCCTGGAGCAGATCGCTACGCTCCATTCCTGGACCCCGCGGCTTGGCGCCGACCAGCAACGCAATGTCAGCATCGCGGAAAGCGTCTTTGGCTTCGCCGAATCCCTGCATGCCGGCGATCAACGGGAAGGCGCAATCTTCAAGCTCCATCATCACGCCCTTCAGCGCAGCCTGCGGCTTTTCCATCGGCAGCTCCAGCAGTTGCAGGATGACCGGCTGATCCGGTCCCAGCATTTCTCCGGAAGCAATTCTGAACAACAGACTATAGCCGATCTGGCCGGCGGCGCCAGTAACACTAACGCGAACAGGTTTTTTCATTCGAGACTCTCCTTGGTTCAAAAAACGGGGCAGCAAAAAGGGTTATAAAGTAGCATAAAAAGGCAGCAAAAACTTTTTAATGATAGGCCGGACTCCCCGAACTGTAAAGGAGCCATTTTCTTCGCTTGCTAATGGCACACTTTATTTAGGGTTATACGTCAGTAGGGTCATTGCGCGATAAAGAGACTCTTTAAGGAAGTTTTTGGAGAAATTTAGGCAAAGATATGAATAACGGGCGTGACACCGCCTCCGATCTTGCTTACAATGAAGCCCGATTTTTTCATCCACTGAAATAGGAAAGGGAAAGGCCATGACGGAAAAGACTGCGACTATTTCGTTTTCGGACGGTTCACCGGCGATCACGTTGCCGATGTTTGAGGCGAATATCGGACCGGACGTGATTGACATCAGAACGCTGTATGGAAAGACCGGTAGATTTACTTACGATCCGGGTTTTCTGTCAACGGCGTCGTGCGGTTCCACCATTACTTACATTGACGGCGACAAAGGCGAATTGCTTTATCGCGGCTACCCCATTGATGAACTGGCGCACCATTGCAATTTCCTCGAAGTATGCCAGTTGCTGATTTACGGCGAATTGCCGACGAAAGAACAGAACGAAAAATTTTCCAAGACAGTGTTGCACCATACGATGGTGCACGAGCAAATGCAATTTTTCATGCGCGGTTTCCGCCGCGACGCACACCCGATGGCGGTGTTGACCGGGCTGGTTGGGGCGATGTCAGCCTTCTATCCCGACTCGATGGACCTGCTTGACGCCAAGACGCGGGAAATCACGGCGATCCGGCTGATCTCGAAGATGCCGACGTTGGTAGCGATGGCATACAAGTACTCGATCGGCGAACCAATCGTGTATCCCGATAACAATTTGTCGTATGCAGGCAATTTCCTGCGAATGATGTTTGCAACGCCGTGCGAACCGTACAAGGTCAACTCGGTCGTTGAGCGCGCGTTCGATCGCATCCTGACCCTGCATGCCGACCACGAACAGAACGCTTCGACTTCCACCGTGCGGCTGTGCGCTTCTTCCGGCACCAATCCGATTGCAGCGATTGCTGCCGGTGTGGCGTGTTTGTGGGGGCCGGCGCATGGCGGCGCCAACGAAGCCTGCCTCGTGATGTTGGACGAAATTCAGGCCGCCGGCGGCGTCGAAAAGATCGGCGAATTTATCGCCAAGGTCAAAGACAAGAATTCTAATGTTCGCTTGATGGGCTTCGGCCACCGCGTTTATAAAAACTATGACCCACGCGCCAAACTGATGCGCGAGACCTGCCACGAAGTGCTTGGCGAACTTGGATTGGCCAATGATCCCCAGTTCAAACTGGCGATGGCGCTGGAGAAAATTGCGCTGGAAGACGATTACTTCGTGAAGCGCAAACTGTATCCGAACGTCGATTTCTATTCCGGCATTGTTCAGAAAGCGATTGGCATTCCTACGCAACTGTTCACCGCAATTTTCGCGCTGGCGCGTACCGTCGGCTGGATCGCGCAACTGAACGAAATGATCGCCGATCCCGAGTACAAGATCGGCCGTCCGCGTCAACGCTATATCGGCGAGAAGCATCGCCACGTCAAGCCGTTGGCACAGCGCTAAAAAGCACGGGGACTCCTCCGAACAATGGCTAAAGGATAAGAAATGAGCCGTTCCACCAGTATGAAAGAAAGTTTGTCCAGCAGTACATTGTTCGGGGGTAACGCCCCGTTTATTGAAGAGCAGTACGAGCGTTATCTTGAAGACCCGTCGTCCGTCAGCGAAGAATGGCACGATTATTTCGGGCTGCTGCGCGGCGGAGTTCGCGATGTGCCGCATGCGCCGATTGTGCGCGCTTTCGAGCAACTGACGAAAGCGCCAGCGCGGATGGCTGTGGCAACATCCGCCAGTGGCGCTCATGACAGCAAACAGGCAGCGGTACAACAACTGATCAGTCGCTACCGTATCCTCGGTGTGCAACAGGCCAACCTCGACCCGCTTCAACGTCACCCGCCGGTGCCGTTGCCGGAACTTGACCCGGGGACATATGGCTTTACCGACGCCGATATGGAAACCGAATTTGCCACCGGCTCGCTACGCTCGGCATTGCATGTTAAACCCCATGCTAAACTTAAAGACATCCTGCGTCTTCTGAAAGACACTTATTGTCGAACGCTGGGTGTCGAATTCATGTACATCACCGACACCGCTCAGCGCGAATGGTTGCGCGAGCAGTTGGAGGCTGTGCAGGGTCGACCGAAGATCGACGCGGCAACGCAGCGTTTCATCCTGGAGCGACTGACGGCTGCCGAAACGCTGGAGCGTTATTTGCATACGCGCTATGTTGGGCAAAAACGGTTTTCCGGCGAAGGCGGCGAAACGCTGTCGCCGATGCTCGATCATTTGATCCAGAAAGCAGGCGCAGCCGGCGCGCAAGAAGTTGTGATCGGGATGGCGCACCGCTCGCGGCTCAATGTGCTGGTCAACACGATGGGCAAGATGCCGTCCGAACTGTTCAGCGAGTTTGAAGGAAAAGCGTCGTCTGACTTGTTGGCTGGCGACGTTAAATACCACAAAGGGTTTTCGTCGAACGTCACCACCCCCGGCGGGCCGGTGCACCTGTCGCTGGCGTTCAATCCCTCGCACCTTGAAATCGTCAACCCGGTGGTCGAGGGCGCAACGCGCGCGCGGCAGCGACGACGCGGCGATCTGACCGGCGACAAGGTGATGCCGGTGCTGATTCACGGCGACGCGGCGCTGGCCGGTCAGGGCGTCAATCAGGAAGTGCTGAACATGGCGCAAACGCGCGGTTATACGACCGGCGGCACCATCCATATTGTGGTCAACAACCAGATCGGTTTCACCACCTCCGACCCGCGCGACACTCGTGGGACGACTTATTGCACCGACATCGCCAAGATGATTGAGGCGCCTATTCTGCACGTCAATGGTGACGATCCTGAGGTTTGTTTGTTTGCCGTTGAACTGGCGCTGGCTTTCAGGATGAAATTCCATAAAGACGTCTTCATTGATCTGGTGTGTTTCCGCAAGCATGGGCACAACGAAGCCGATGAGCCGATGGTGACACAGCCTCTGATGTACAAAAAAATCAACGCCCATCCCGGAACGCGCAAGCTCTACGCCGAACAGCTCGAAAAGGCTGGTGTGATTGCTGCCGACGACGCCGATAAAATGGTCGCAACCTACAGGGCTGCGCTGGATCGGGGCGAGCATACCAACAGCACGATTCTATCCAATTACACAACGCCACATCCGGCCAACTGGGCGCCATACAAAGACAAGCATTGGACTGAACCCGTCGATACCAGCATTGATTACGCGCATCTGCAAATGCTGGCGCGAAAAATGACTGAGGTGCCCGCCAACTTCAAACTGCAACAGCGCGTCGAAAAAGTGATTGCTGACCGCAGAGCGATGGGCGAAGGTAAGTTGCCGCTTGATTGGGGGATGGGAGAAAATCTCGGCTATGCCGTGCTGCTTGATCGCGGCTATCCGGTGCGGTTGTCGGGGGAAGATGTCGGGCGCGGCACTTTCTCGCACCGCCACGCGGTTCTGCATGACCAGAACCGCGAACGCTGGGACGCCGGTATCTGGGTGCCGTTGCAGCATATCAAGGAAAATCAGCCGGAATTTGAAATCATCGACTCGGTGTTGACCGAAAACGCTGTGCTGGCGTTCGAATATGGTTACGCCACGTCATCACCCGAACAAATGGTCGTTTGGGAAGCGCAATTCGGTGACTTCGCCAACGGCGCACAAGTAGTAATCGATCAGTTCATCAGCTCCGGCGAAGCGAAATGGGGACGTTTGTGCGGCCTGACGCTGCTGCTGCCACACGGCTACGAAGGACAAGGCCCCGAACACTCGTCGGCACGCCCCGAGCGTTTTCTGCAACTGTGCGCCCAGCACAACATGCAGTTTGCAGTGCCTTCGACGCCAGCGCAGATGTTTCATCTGCTGTGTCGTCAGATGCTGCGGCCTTACCGCAAACCGTTGGTGGTGATGACGCCAAAGAGCTTGTTGCGCCACAAGGAAGCGGTGTCAGATTTGCGCGAACTTTCCGATGGCAAGTTCCATAATGTGATCGGTGATGCGACTGTCGATCCGAAGAAAGTCAAACGCATCGTTCTGTGTTCCGGAAAAGTCTATTACGAGCTGAATGCTTACAGGCGCGAGCATCAGCGCGACGATGTGGCGATTGTGCGTCTTGAACAGCAATACCCGTTCCCGCACGATGCTTACAAGGCCGAGATTGCCCGCTATCCGAAAGCGACGGAGGTCGTCTGGTGTCAGGAAGAGCCGCAGAACCAGGGCGCCTGGTACCGCTTGCGGGCTTATCTGCGCGAAGACATCGCCGGCAAGCTCACGCTGGCCTACGCCGGACGTGCCATTTCAGCATCGCCGGCAGTGGGCTATGCTTCCAAGCACGCAGTTGAACAAAAGAAAGTCATTGAAGACGCATTCGCCGAATCTTCGGCATTGGCGACGGGCAACATGGTCACCAAGGGATAATGCGTAAGGAAAAACAGTTATATGAAAATTGAGATCAAAGTTCCGACGCTTCCTGAATCAGTCAGCGAAGCAACGCTGGTGCAGTGGCACAAAAAACCGGGCGACGTGGTCACCCGCGATGAAAACCTGATCGACCTCGAGACCGATAAAGTGGTGCTGGAATTACCAGCGCCAGGAGATGGCGTACTGACCGAGATCGTCGAAAGCGATGGCGCTGTGGTAAAGGCTGGGCAGGTGATCGCCGTACTTGACACTGAAGCCGTGGTCGCGCCGGCGAAGAAAGCAGAAGCTCCCGCGCCTGAAGTCAAACCGGCGGCGACAAAGGCTGAAGCGGCGGCACTACCGGCAGCACGTAAGCTGATGGATGAAAAGAAGCTGGCGGCAACAGAGATTGAAGGCAGCGGTCGTGGCGGCAGAATTACCAAAGCCGATGTAATGGCCGCGGCGGTGAAAGCGCCAACGCCAGCAAGCGGAGCTTCTGCAGCAGCAACGATGGCGCCCCTGCCGATGGCCAGCGACGCGGCGGAGTTCGGTCGCATTGAACAGCGTGTGCCGATGTCGCGGTTGCGTCAGCGCGTTGCCGAGCGGCTGGTGGAATCGCAGTCAACAGCAGCGATTTTGACGACATTCAACGAAGTCAACATGCAGCCGGTGATGGATTTGCGTAACAAATACCGCGACCGCTTCGAGAAAACGCATGGACTCCGCTTGGGCTTCATGGGTTTCTTCGTCAAAGCTGCGGTTTATGCGCTGAAAAAATTTCCACTGGTGAATGCGTCGATTGACGGCAACGACGTTGTCTATCACGGTTATTTCGATATCGGTGTGGCGGTCGGCAGCCCGCGCGGGTTGGTTGTGCCGATCCTGCGCGACGCGGATCAGAAATCATTTGTCGAGATCGAAAAACAGATCGGCGATTTCGGTAAACGCGCCCAGGAAGGCAAACTCACTATCGAAGAATTGACCGGCGGCACGTTCACGATTAGCAATGGCGGAACTTTCGGTTCGATGTTGTCAACGCCAATCATCAACCCGCCGCAATCGGCGATTCTCGGCGTACATGCGACCAAGGAAAGACCTGTAGTTGAAAATGGACAGATCGTCATTCGACCGATGAATTATCTGGCACTATCGTATGATCATCGCCTGATTGACGGCCGCGAAGCGGTGCTGTCGCTGGTGGCGATCAAGGAAGCGCTGGAAGACCCGGCGCGTATTCTGTTGGACATTTGATCTATTTTTCTTCTACAGAAGGTAGATGGGTATGAAAGTTACCATTGTTGCTTTTTCTACATTATTCGCTTCCATGTTTTTATTCGCCTGCGAAGAAGACAAGGAAGCGAAGACCGTGGAATATTATCTGAGCCACGAAAGCGCTCTGGATAAAAAACTGACAGAATGCAAGAGCAATGAAGCGCTAAAAAATACCCCCGATTGCGAGAATGCGGGCGCCGCCAACTATAAGCGCAACGCCCTTTGATGGCCAAACCGTCAGCAACTGATTTTTGAGAAACGTGATGCAAAATACTTTTGACGTAGCAGTGATCGGAGCCGGGCCGGGCGGTTATATCGCGGCCATTCGAGCGGCGCAGTTAGGCTTTGCCGTGGCCTGTATTGATGACGGCGTGCGCACCGACGGCAAACCGGCACCAGGCGGCACTTGCACCAACGTCGGCTGCATTCCGTCAAAAGCGCTGCTGCAATCGTCTGAACATTTCGACGCGGCACAAGCGCATTTCGCCGAACACGGCATCGGTTTGAAAGACCTGAGTATCGACGTGCCAAAAATGATTGCTCGCAAAGCAAAGATCGTTCAGCAGACCAACGAAGGCATTCTCTACCTGTTCAAGAAGAACAAAATCACGTTTTTTCATGGTCGAGCAGCGTTTGACGGTAAGAAAGAAGGCGGCTGGCAGTTGAAAGTTTCACCGCTGAGTTCCGACAAGAACGAGGAAACGTTGGCAGCGACGCATGTGATCATCGCGACCGGTTCGTCGCCGCGAGCGCTTCCCGAAGCCGCATTCGACAGCAAGCGCATTCTTGACAACGAAGGAGCGCTGGCGTTGACCGAAACGCCGAAGCGGTTGGGCGTTGTCGGCGCTGGCGTAATCGGCCTGGAGATGGGATCAGTATGGCGGCGGTTAGGTGCGGAAGTGACGTTGCTTGAAGCGTTGCCTGAGTTCCTCGGCGTTGCCGATGTGGCGGTGGCCAAGGAAGCGGCGAAGCTGTTCAAAGCGCAGGGATTGACGATTCACACCGGCGTGAAGATTACCCACGTTAAAAGCAGCGCCAAAGAAGTTGCGGTAGAGTACACCGATGCGAAAGGCGCAGTACAGAAGGCGTCTTTCGACAAGCTCATCGTTTCGATTGGCCGGGTTCCGAATACGCGCGGACTGAATGCGGCGGCCGTCGGACTAGCGCTTGATGAACGCGGCTTCATCGCAGTTGACAACGATTGCCGCACCAACCTGTCCAATGTCTGGGCGGTTGGCGATGTCGTGCGCGGCCCGATGTTGGCGCACAAGGCCGAAGAAGAGGGTGTGGCGGTGGTCGAACGGTTAGCGGGGCAAAAGCCACACGTTAATTTCAACACGATTCCCTATGTGATTTACACCACCCCCGAAATCGCCTGGGTCGGCAAAACGGAGCAGCAGCTAAAAGCGGCTGGGATCGCTTACCGGACCGGAAGTGTTCCATTCATGGCCAATGGCCGCGCTCGCGCGCTCGGCGATACGCGAGGATTCGTCAAATGGCTGGCCGACGCGACCACCGACCAAGTGCTCGGCTTGCACATCATCGGGCCGATGGCCTCGGAATTGGTGATGGAAGGCGTGATTGCAATGGAATTCGGTGCTTCAAGCGAAGACATTGCGCTTATCTGCCACGCACACCCGACGCTGGCGGAAACCGTCAAGGAGGCAGCGCTGGCGCTGGATGGACGGGCGCTGAATTTCTGAGGCGTAGAGCAGTTTACATAATTGTTTCCAATGGAGCAGGTTTAACCGACCGGCTGTCTTTTTCACCCGCCCTGATCGGCAGTGCGACCACATGGCGCATCACTTAACCGGGCGACGTTTGCTGTTAAATCGGCCGCAAACTTTTCGACATCCACGATTTTTTTAATCTCATCATATTCTTTAAGGGCGACCATTGGCAGAGACGCCTCGAATATTTTGTTCATGTAGCCCATTTCTGCCGGATACCTATAAAACAATTTACCCTTGGGATAGTTGTGCTCTTTTTGCCAAGTCTCGAATTCATCAAGAAAGCCGGTGTAATCCGGGCGGGTGATCTTATTGAAGAAATCTTCGCCTACAATTCTTGCGAAACGATATAGGCCGTGTATTTCAGAAGCAAAACACTTTTTGAGTTTTGAGGCCATCATGGGCCCGGTCTCACCCAGTTTTTGATACGCCTTGCAAAGCTCCAGCAAACAGGCACTGGCTTCTTCCGAGTTCCGATCGATCAACGACAAAAAATAAGAAACAACATATTTTTCCCAAAGAGATATTTTTTTGCCCAAAAATTCATTTGCCTTCCGGATCGCCTCCTCTCGCAAGTCATTTTCCTTGTAGTAAAGCACCTTCAGCAGGTTCACAGAAACTTCCGTATAGAAAACCCCTTTCGAATGCGGCAGCTCCTTTGGGAAAAAGCAGTCGATGATTTCAAAATCGTTACAAGCAAATGCCGATGTTGCATCCATCAATAAGCGGCAATGGTCAGCACCGCTCGCCGTCATCCCGCCATCCAGCAGCTTTTGTCTGGATGTTTGATATAAAACATTGTTCAGCATTTCGTAATCAGGCTTTTGAAAAGCCATATAAAAGCCGAATTCTTTCGTGCTATCCAGAAGGCCGACGTATGATTTCGTCTTTATAACATCGCTCTTATTGGCCCGTAAATGTTTCAGAAAGGTCTTTGTATTCCACTCCTCAAACTCTTCCCAGGCTCGCGGCGGATAGTAACTCCCCCAATCTTTAAAGTGCTTTTCCGCTTTTTCCATGTAGCACTTAAGATATTTCCTGGCGTTGTCCATGCGGGTTAAACCTTTCTCAGAAAATCCTTCTCTCTTCCGTTGGCGTCGGCATCATCTGCGGTTTCAACATCGCCCGCAATTCCGGCATCAAAATCCCAACCATCGCCGAAATCCACGCCGGGAAATCGTTGAGGCACGGGATCAGGCAAAATTCGCTGCCGCCGTTTTTCAGAAAAACATCTTTTCCGCCGATGCCGATTTCTTCGAGCGTTTCCAGACAATCGGCAACGAAACCGGGGCAGACCACATCGACCCGCCGTAACTTTTTTTTGCCCAGCGCCGCCAGAACATCAATCGTATAAGGTCGCAGCCATTGCGTGCGACCAAAGCGCGATTGAAACGATAGCGTCCAGTTTTCTTTTGCCAGCCCGAGCTGAGCGGCGAGGTTTTGCGCGGTGCGTTGACATTCGTCGTAATAGGGGTCGCCGTCCTGGCGCGTTTTTTCGGGGGCGCCATGAAACGACATCACCAGATGTTCTGCAAATCCTTCGCGCTGCCAGTATTTTTGTATCCGCTCTTTCAGCGCCCCGATGTAAGCCGGATGTTCAGCGTAAGAGCCGATCATCCGCAATGTCGGAACAAAGCGCCGTTGCCGTAAACAGGAAGCTACCGCATCGAAAGAGCTGCCAACCGTGCTCGCCGCGTACTGCGGATACAACGGCAACACCAGCAACGAAGTGCATCCCTGCTGACGCAACGCTTCGATGCCACGCACTACCGACGGCTGGCCGTACCGCATCCCCATTTCCACGGCAAAGCCATCGCTGGGAAGCCCCTCTTTTTTAAGCGCTTCCCCGAGATAACCCCGCAACATGTCGCGCTGGGTTTGGGTGTGGATAAGCAGCGGCGACCCTTCGCGCGCCCATATTTTGCGATACTTCTCGGCAGATTTCGCCGGTCGCGTGCGCAGGACAATCCCGTGTAATATCGGCTTCCATAACCAGCGCGGCGTTTCGACCACGCGCGGGTCGTTCAGGAATTCGGCTAGATAACGACGCACCGCCGGCGCAGTCGGCGCTTCGGGCGTCCCCAGATTGATCAGCAAAACGCCGATCCGGGGAGACGCGTCTGAAGGAGGTTCAGGCAGGTAATAAGGCATAGTGAATGGTGATGTTACTATCGCACAAACGGTTTAATTTACGGAAACAGAATAACCCCATCCCCACCCCAATCCTCCCTTTGAAGGAGAAGGCTTCAAAGCGCCCCCTCCTCTACCTCTCTCCTGCAAGCGGGAGGGGAAGGAGCTTTGCCTTCTTCGCGGCTTCGCACCTTCGCGTGAAACGGTTTTCTGGCTTCTGCCCTCTGGCCTCTGCGATTCATTTGTTCTGCGTCTGCTGCGTCAACACATTGGAAAGCAAGCGCGCGGTCACATCGACGATCGGGATCACCCGCTCATACGCCATCCGTGTCGGGCCGATCACGCCCAGAGTGCCCATTACCTGCCCGTCAACTGTATAAGGCGCGGTGATCACGCTGCACTCGTCGAGCGGCACCATGCCGGCTTCGGCGCCAATGTAGATGTGCACGCCTTCAGCGTTCTGCGACATGTCGAGCAGGTGCATCAGCGACGTTTTCTTTTCAAACACATCGAACAAGCGACGCAACTGTTCCATCCGGTCGGAAAAATCTTCAGCGTCCAGCAGATTTTTTTCACCGGCCACCACCGCTTCTGTCTCCCGCAAAACATCCTCACTCAAATCAATCGCAGCGTTCATCAAAGCCGCGATGTCTTCGCGCAGGGTTTTCAATTCGTCGGAAAGGCGCAACCGGATCGCTGGGAACGGCACGCCGGCAAAATGACGGTTGAAAAAATTGGACGCTTCCGTCAACTCGCTTTGCGCGTAATCCTGCCGCGGCTGCAAAATACGATTCTGCACATCGCCCTCAGGGGTGACGACGATGAGCAGAATGCGTCGCTCGGACAAGCGCAGAAACTCCAGATGACGAAACGCCGCTTCTCGCCGCTTCGGCGTCATCACAACGCCGGCAAAATGCGACAGTTGCGACAGCAGATTCGCCGCATTGGCAATCAGTTGTTGCGGCCGCGCATCGGTTTGCAGTTCATTTTCGAGCCGCCTGATTTCCTGTTGTTCAAGCGGCTTGACCACCATCAGGCTGTCCACAAAAAAACGGTAACCGCGTGCTGTCGGAATGCGCCCCGCCGAAGTGTGCGGGCTGGCGATGAACCCCATTTCCTCAAGGTCGGCCATCACGTTACGAACCGTCGCCGGCGACAAATCCAGCCCCGATTGTCGGGTCAGCACACGCGACCCCACCGGCTGCCCGTCAGCAACGTAGAGATCGATCAGCGTCTTCAAGAGGTGGGTAGCGCGCGGTTCAAGCATTCTGCTATTGTACCGCGTGTCGCCCCCCTGCCCAGCCGCGGCCAAGTATGAAATAATCGCCGTCAACTATGGAATAATCACAACATGCTGAATTCCGAAAGCCCGTTCACCCGCATCGCGCTGGCCGGCCGCCGCAACAGTCCCGAATTGCTCGGACCGCTGTCGGTACTGGCCGATTTCCTGTTCCGGCGCGGCTTCCAAGTATCAATTGAGGCAGAAACCGCCGCGATGGCGCCGCTTTCCGGCTATCCGAGCGTTGCCGCCGAAGCCTTGGGCATCAACAACGATCTGGTCATCGTACTTGGCGGCGACGGCACCATGCTGTCGTTTGCCCGTCGGCTGGCGCCATTTGATGTGCCGCTGGTCGGCATCAACCAGGGACGGCTGGGATTTCTGACCGACATCCCGCAGGCGTATATGGAAGTTATGCTTGGCGATATCCTTGACGGCCGGTTCATTGAGGAGAAGCGGACGATGTTGCTGGCGCGCGTACAGCGCGAATCCGGTTCCACGCCGACTGAAGTCCTGGCGTTGAACGACATCGTAATCAATCGCGGCTCCGGCAGCGCAGTGATCGACCTATCCATCGCCATCGATGATCAGTTTGCCTACTCGCTGCGCGCTGATGGCCTCATCATCGCTACGCCGACAGGTTGCACCGCCTACGCGCTTTCCGCCGGCGGCCCGATCGTAGCGCCTACATTGCCCGTTTTCATTCTGGTGCCGGTCGCACCGCACGCGCTGACCCACCGCCCAATCATCGTCCCTGAAACAGCAAGGCTTACCCTCACCGTCGAGCGTGGCAGCGATGTTTCGCTGCACGGTGATTCGCAGTCGCAGATTCCGCTGATGCAAGGAGAACAAGTAACGATCCGGCGCTCATTGTACCGAGCCACGCTGTTGCACCCGGCGCGCTACGATTATTTCTCGATGCTGCGCCAAAAACTGCACTGGACGGAAACGCCGGAGCGGTTGCGCACCGCTCTCGATGAGCCGCTTCTTTGATCCCGCTTTTCTGAATCGCACCTACCCATGCTGCACTGGCTCTCGATCCGAAACTTCGTACTGGTCGAAACGCTCGATATTGAATTCGGCCCGGGGTTCACCGTGCTAACCGGCGAAACCGGCGCCGGTAAATCCATTCTGCTCGACGCCATCGGCTTGGTGCTAGGCGACCGTTTTGAAGCACGCCAGTTACGCGCCGGCACCGATCGCGCCGAGATTGCCGCCGGCTTCATCATCGCCCGGAACAGTCCTTCATATGAATGGCTGGCCGAACACGATCTGCTTGACGACGACACCCATGCGTTGACGCTGCGGCGCGTCCTCGACGCCGGAGGCAAAAGCCGCGCCTGGATCAACGGCCGCCCGGCTCCGTTGACGCAACTTACTGAACTCGGCGCCCTGCTTCTCGAATTGCACGGTCAGCACGCCCACCAGTCACTAAGCCAAAACAAAGCGCAGCGTCACTGGCTCGATGCTTACGCCGGCGTGCTGCCACAAGCCGACGCCGTGCGCGACGCCTGGCGCGCCTGGCGCGCCGCCCAACAGGCGCTTGACAATGCCCGTCAGACACAGGAAACAATGGTCGCCGAGCGCGAGCGCCTGACCTTGCGCCACGACGACTTACAAGCGCTGGCGATGCAAGACGGCGAATGGGAACAACTGTCAGCTCGGCAAAATCAACTGACCCACGCCGAAACCCTGCTCACGATCGCCCGCGACGGCGCCGATCTTCTCTCCGAGGGTGAGGCAGCGCTGCTACCACAACTCCATCACCTTATCCAGAAACTGCGTGACGCCGGGCAATACGACCCGGCCTTCACCGCGCTCTCACAACAAATCGAAAGTGCTACCATTGACCTCGCCGAGGCAGCGCGATCGCTGCGCGAAGCGGCGCGTCATGTTGACCTCGATCCAGAAACGCTGGCCGCCACCGAAGCGCGGCTGACTGTGATTCACGATCTGGCGCGCAAATACCGCACACGCCCGGAAGCCTTGGCGACGTTGGCCGCCGACACCACCCAGGCGCTGGCCCGACTCGATCAGGCAGCCGACCTCGTGGTGCTCGAACAGGCGCTTGCCGACAGCGAGCGCCGCTATCGCGATCATGCGCAAAAACTTTCGCTGCAACGCCGTCGCGCCGCCCGTGAGCTTGCCGATGCGGTCACCTCCGGCCTCGCCGCACTGGCGATGCCGGGCGGGCGCTTCGAAGTCGTCGTCACTTCGATTGCGCAGCCGGAAAGCTATGGCCTTGATCACATCGAATTCAACATCTCCGCTCATTCCAGCCAACCGCTGGCACCGCTCGCCAAAGTCGCCTCCGGAGGCGAATTGTCGCGCATCGCGCTGGCGCTGCTCACCGTACTGGCGCGCGCTGGCAGTGCGCCGACGCTGATTTTTGATGAAATCGACAATGGCGTCGGTGGAGCCGTCGGCCACGCGATCGGTCAGCGCCTGCGCGCACTCGGCGGCGAAAAGCAAGTCTTGTGCGTCACCCACCTGCCGCAGGTCGCCGTCTGTGCCCATCATCATTACTTGGTAACGAAAGAAGGCGATCATGAACAGGTGAAATGCCGTCTCACCGTACTCGACCCGGCGACGCGCGCCGAAGAAGTCGCCCGAATGCTGGGCGGCGCCACTGTGACCGCAAAGACACGGGCGCACGCGCGCGAACTGTTGGAAGCCGCTGTTTCATAGCGATTCCGAAAAATCCGCGTAGAATAGCAAAGATATTCTCGCGTCTTTCTGAGGACTCGCGCCATGAAAAATACTTCGTTTGCTCCGGCTTATGTATGGCTGGGATGTAGTCTGTTTGCGCTGTCGTCATTCATCGCTGTAGCGGCTGACCTTTACAAATGCGCCGGGGACGGCGGCATTCCCGTCTATCAGAACGCGCCGTGCGAAAAAGGCAAGGAACTGCGCAACCTGTCCAACGAGGATACTCTGTCGGTCGTACCAATGCGCGTGGAACCTTCGCGCTTGCCTCCCCCGCCTCCTTCCACTCCGCCGCTGCCCCCACCCGCTGTAACGCCCCCCGCAACAGTGCCAGCCACCAATGCCCCGTCGCCTGGCAGCGCACCGCCAGCAGCCAAAGAAGCGCCCCCTGCGTCTGATGGTGCGCCTCAGATTTCATCTCCAGTGTCCGCCCCGCCGCCCGCCGGGCTTCCCGAAATCACCCCGCTTGGCGCAGCCGCCCTTGCCCGGATGTCTATCAAGCCGGGGATGACCACCGCCGAAGTCGAAGCCAAACTTGGCCCGGCGCCGATGACCACCAGTAACGATGCCCCTGACCAACCGATACGCTGGTTCTACTTTCCGACCGAAGGGGACAACGAAACCATCACCACCATCGTGTTCCAGCGCGGCAAAGTCACCAACGTCGACCGCAAGCCAACGAAAAAAGATTAGCCGATAAAAAGATCTGTATGCGGGTTTTATTACAGCGCGTCACTTCGGCGAAAGTGGATGTTGAAGGCCAAACCGTCGGCCAGATCGGTTGCGGGCTGCTGGCGCTGGTTGGCATTACCGAAGGCGACAGCCAGGAAGACGCCGACTGGTTGTGTAAAAAAATTGTTCAGTCGCGCATCTTCGACGATGAAAACGGTGTGATGAACCGTTCGCTCGCCGAGATCGGCGGCGACGTGCTGGCGGTCAGCCAATTCACCCTGTACGCCTCGACCCGGAAAGGTAACCGCCCTTCCTACAGCGCCGCCGCCCGCCCCGAATTCGCGCAGCCGTTTTTCGACGCCTTCGTGAGACAGCTCGCCGAAACCTTGGGAAAACCCGTACCGACCGGCGTCTTCGGCGCGATGATGCAAGTCTCCCTCGTCAATGACGGGCCGGTTACCTTGTGGCTCGACTCGCGGATGCGAGAGTAAGAAAAGCAGGCAAACCCAAACCGGCGCGAATCAACCGAACTTACGCACCCAGGCAGCAAAGGCATCGACAAAGCTCTGCACGAAATCCCTACTGGCCGGACCGATAGCGCCATCAACGACCAGCCCCTCCTTCCACTGAATGAACATCTCCTGACCAGGCAGCGTCGGCATGCCCAAAAAAGCCATCACGTTACGCAAATGCTGCTGCGCCAGCGCCGCACCGATGGGCCCACCGGAAACGCCCGCCACCGCCGCAGGCTTGCCCGCCCACACGCTTTTGCCCCACGGGCGCGAACCATGGTCGAGAGCATTTTTGAGCACGCCGGAAATCGAACGGTTGTATTCGGGCGTAACCAACAGCACGCCATCAGCGGCTTTGATCGTCTGGCGCAGGCGCGTAACAGCAGGCGCAGGGCTATCGTCATCATCCTGATTGTAAAGCGGCAGGTCGTCGATACGGGCAAACTCTGCCCTGAAGTCGGCGGGAAGTTGCTTGGTCAGCGCTTGCGCAAACTGCTTGTTGACCGATTCCTTGCGCAAGCTGCCGACAATAATTACAACGGTATAAATTTTGCTCATAAGGCGCTCCTTACATAGAAGTGTAGAAAAAGTCGAGAGGCCGCCGTCACGATCCCCCTTCACCGTTGATGGCTGCCCGCAGCGAGTGGCCAAAAAATCAGTCCGCCGGATGCCTGCGTATCCTAGCACGCACACGCCACCAGCGGCATGAGGCAGCGTCCCAGGCTGTTCGAAAAGGCGACCGGTTACAAACAGCCCTTTATATCGGCCGTTTCCTGCCGTATCCTAGCGCCTTTGCTCAACGGCAGGCGATCCGATATTTTAAAAAAACATCGGCGCGCTACTCAAATAACTGGAGAAACGAATGTCAAAGAAAAGAATCGCCGTGGTTGGCTACGGCAACATCGGAAAGCACGCCATCGAAGCCATCGAAGCCAGCCCCGACTTTGAACTGGCCGGCGTCATCCGCCGCAAGACCGGCGAAAAGCCGCGCGAACTCGCAGATGTTCCCGTGACAGACAATATCGCGGCGCTGGGCAAGGTTGACGCAGCACTGCTGTGCACGCCGACGAGAAGCGTTTCCGAACATGCCAAGAAGTACCTCAAGCTCGGCATCAACACCGTCGACAGCTACGATATCCACACCTCGTTCCTCGACCTGCGCCGGGAGCTGATGCCCATCGCGCAGGCAAACAACGCAGTCGCCATCATTTCCTCCGGCTGGGACCCCGGCAGTGATTCCGTGGTCAGGACGCTGCTCGAAGCCTGCGCGCCCAAGGGGCTGACCTACACCAATTTCGGCCCCGGCATGAGCATGGGACACACTGTAGCCGCCAAAAGCATCGCCGGCGTCGCCAATGCGCTGTCGATGACCATTCCGCTGGGCACCAGCATTCATCGGCGGGTGGTGTATGTTGAACTTGCCGCTGGCGCGAACATCGAGGATGTGAGTAAGAAGATCAAGGCCGATCCGTATTTCAGCCACGATGAGACGCACGTCATCGCCGTGCAGAATATTGAGGATGTGATCGACATGGGCCACGGCGTCAATCTGGTCAGAAAAGGCGTTTCAGGCAAGACCGACAACCAGTTGTTCGAGTTCAATATGAAGATCAACAATCCGGCGCTGACCTCGCAAGTCATGCTGTCCTGCGCCAGAGCGACGTTCAAACAAAAACCCGGCGTTTACACGATGCCCGAAATTCCTGTGATTGATCTCTTGTACGGCGACAAGGAAAGTCTGCTGGCAAGATTGGTTTGAGGATCAGGGATCGGAGATCAGTTTCCTGATTTCCGATCCCTGGCCGTAGCGCACATCTGCGCAATGCCCTCGGCCAAGCTGGTTTTGGGCGACCAACCGAGAAGAGCGCAAGAGGCCGCAGGGTCAATCTGAAAACTGCCCGCCAGTTTCTCGAAACGCGCCTTCTGCCCAAACAGAGAACACGTCGCCCTTAAAAGCGTGGGCGGCATCGAAAAAAGCCGCACAGGTTTTCTCAACTCACGAGCAATCATACGTATCAACTCCGGCGTCACTACATCTTCACCGTCGGACGCCAGTAAAACCTGCCCGCCTGCGTTTGGGTGGCAGGCGGCGGTGAGAAGAAAATCCACGCAGTTGGAGACATTGATCAAACTTCTGCGGTTGTCGATCCCGGCCAGCGGTAAGGGGACGCTGCTCGACGCCAAACGCATGAGCGTCGCCATGTTTCCCTTGACGCCCGCGCCGTAAACGAGCGGCAAGCGAACGATCACCGGTTCCAAAGCAACGCAAGACAACAAAAATTCTTCTGCCGCCCGCTTGGATTGCGCGTAAACACTATCGGGGCGCGGCGCGACAGGCGAGTCCTCCCGAAAAGCCTCGCCGGCAACCGAAGCAGCGCCGTAAACAGCCACAGAAGTGGTAAAAACAAAACGGCGCACCCGCGCTTTCAGCGCCGCTTCCGCCAGAGCACGAGTCATTTCCAGATTGTCCTGAAAATAGATCAAGCGCGCAGACGGCGAAGAATTGTCTCCGCGATGCACGCGCGCGGCGAGATGAAAAACCACCTCTATCCCACGGCAAACCTCCAGCCAATCCGCAGTATCCACCGCGCTTCGCGCTACCTGAACATTTTCCAGCTTCTCGTCGAAATAATTCCTTGCCGGTACTGAAGTGCTAACTGCCCTAACCTCATGACCGGCATCGAGAAGGTAACGGACAAGATGCGTTCCGATAAAGCCGCTCGCTCCGGTAACGAGACACTTCACAGCTTTTCCTTATCCGTCAACAGGGCGTTTTCGGCCCAAGCGGCGATCTTCCGCTTTTGTTACTTCAAGCAATGCGTCCATCTCCGCCAGAATGCCGCGCAAAATATTAACTTCTTCGCGCTCCAACCCAGCTCGCACAAAAAGACGCCGCAACCGCGGCAGCAAACGTTTGGGGCGCTCAGGATTCAGAAAACCACAAGCGATCAGCGTTTTTTCGGCGTGCGCGTACAGCCTTTCAATATCTTCATGGCTCGCGCCGATAAAACGCGGCGCCCGCCAAACCGTCCCCGCGCCCAGCGCCATCCGTAATTCGTAGGCCGCCACTTGCACCGCCGCTGCAAGATTCAGCGATGAATACTGAGGATTGGCCGGAATCGTCGCCGCCACCGTACATTGCGCCAATTCCGCATTGGACAACCCCGACATTTCCGTTCCGAACACCAACGCGATGTCCCTCGATGGCGAACCCTTCGCCGCTAATTGCCGCGCCGCTTCTTCGGCCGCTTGCCGTGCAGCCAACACCCGACCAGCAAATTCCCGTGGTCGCGCTGAAAACCCGGCCGCCCAAACGCACCCGGCCAGAGCTTCGGACAAGGTTCCTACCACCCGCGCGCGTTTCAGCACTTCGTCGGCGCCTGAAGCCATCGCTACGGCTTCGGGCGCCGGAAAGCGCGATGGTAAGACGAGAACCAGTTGCGACAGGCCCATTGTCCACATCGCCCGCGCCGCTGCCCCGATATTGCCGGGATGAGAGGTATGCACCAATACAATCCGCACGCGCGGTAATGCGGGCGCTACCGCCGCGCTATCTGAATTTACTCCCGGTACCTTCATTGCGAAATCCGCTTATCCCTGATCGACACATGCACGCCAAAACGTAACAGCCCCTCGCGGGGCTGCTGTAAATAATGCGCCTGCAACGCACCTCCGCATAACTCTCCCTTTCAAGAGAGATAGGCGCTCAGTCCTCTTCGTGCTTGCGATGCTTCTGATACTCTTCTGCCAGCTTTTGCTGCAATTGAAACGGCGCCGGCTCATAGTGCGAAAGCGTCATCGTCCAGCCGCCATGGCCTGCAGTCATCGCCTTGATTCGGGCCGCGTAACCTTCCAGTTCGGATAGCGGCGCGACACCTTCGATCAACAGCATCCCGGCGTGCAGCGTCTGCGTCCCGGTCACCTGCCCACGCCGCCCGGACAGATCTCCGGTGATGTCGCCCATGTTGTCGGCCGGGCAACTGATTTCCAACCGCACCATCGGTTCCAACACGATCGGCTGCGCTTTCATAATCGCGTCGAGGAACGCTTTGCGCCCCGCCGTCACGAAGGCGATTTCTTTGGAGTCCACCGCATGATGTTTGCCGTCGTAAACGATCACGCGCACATCCTGCATCGGAAAACCGGCGACCGGTCCGGCAGCTAGCATCTGCTCGACGCCCTTCTGCACCGCCGGAATGAACTGCGTCGGAATCGTCCCGCCCTTTACTTCGTCAACAAACTCGAATCCCGCGCCGCGCGGCAACGCTTCGATACGCAACATTACTTCGCCGAACTGACCGGCGCCGCCGCTCTGCTTCTTGTGCCGATGATGGCCTTCGGCTTTGCCCGCCACGGTCTCCCGGAACGGCACGCGCGGTGGCCGCGTTTCGACCTCCAGCTTGAATACGCTGCTCATCCGCTCCAATACCGAGCGCAAATGCAAGTCGCCAAGCCCCCAAAGGACCGTTTCGTTAAGCGTTGAATCGTGCTCGATCTTCAATGTCGGATCTTCGGCGGTCATTTTGTGCAACACTTCCGACAGCCGTTGTTCGTCACCGCGCTTGGCCGGCGCAATCGCCACGCCATGCATCGGCGCCGGAAACTCCAGTGGCTTCATATGGATATGATCTTCGTCGTGTGAATCATGCAGCACACAATCAAACTCGATCTCTTCGACTTTCGACACTGCCGCGATGTCGCCCGCGATTACCTGATCGACTTCGACAAACTTGCTCCCCTGCATCAAAAACAAATGACCAACCTTGAACGGTTTGCGCCCGTCGCCGACAAAGAGTTGAGTATCGCGCTTGATGGTTCCCTGATGCACGCGGAACACGCCGACTTTACCGACGAACGGGTCGATCTGAATTTTGAACACATGCGCCAGCACATGCTGCGCCGGATTCTGCGTCGGCATGAATTTTTCGGTGCTCTCACCTTCGCCGCGGAAAAACGGCGGCGGATTGCCTTCGGTCGGATTGGGCAACAACTTGACCATGATGTCGAGCAATTCCTGAATACCAACGCCGTTCTTCGCCGAAGTAAAACACACCGGAATCAGGTGCCCTTCGCGCAGCGCGCGTTCAAACGGCTCGTGCAACTGTGTGGCGTCTATTTCCTCGCCCTGCTCCAGATACTTCGCCATCAGCTCTTCATCAACCTCGATCACCTGGTCGATCAACGCCTGATGCGCTTCCGCCACCGATGAAAAATCCGACTCTCCAGATGGATTGAAGAAACAGTCCACCACCTTTGTTCCGTTCGCTGCCGGCAGGTTGATCGGCAGGCACTCGTTACCGAAAGCCTCACGCACAGCAGCCAGTACTGCCGGCAAATCAACGTTTTCAGCGTCGATCTTGTTGATCACGATCAAGCGACAGAGCTTGCGCTTGGCCGTCCAATCCATCATCCGGGAAGTAATCATCTCGATGCCGGCCTGGGCATTGACGATCACAGCAGCAGTCTCGATCGCATCAAGCGCACCAATCGCCTGGCCGATAAAGTCGGGATATCCAGGCGTATCCACCAGATGCACACGAGTATCTGCCGTTTCCAGATGTAGCAACGAAGTCCGCAGCGAAAGCTGAAAGCTCTTTTCCAGAGGATCGAAATCGGAAACCGTCGTCCCTTTTTCGACGCTGCCCACCGTCTGGATCGCGCCCGTTTTGAGCAGCAGCGCCTCCGCCAGTGTTGTTTTTCCCGCATTGCCGTGTCCTACCAGAGCGACGGTGCGGATGTTTTCGGTATAAAATTGCGTCATGAAGACTCCTGGTTCAGATTCAAGGTCGTAATGAAAAGCGCGTGAAAAATGAGCGAAAAACCAAAGCAAAAACCAAGTTCGGCGACAAACTGGAAATGTACCGTACCCGCGCCCGCCGCGCTACCCCTGCTTACCCTTTAAGCCTTCGAAACCGCCCAGAAAGCGCGTTACCATGATGTTTTCATTGCCGTTTTCAGCAAGTTATTCTTATGGCATCCAGGGGCGCCCAGTTGTAGATATCTGCTTCCGCCGTTACATCGCGCAGGGCTCTTGCACGTAAGGCGAGATTCATCCCTCCGTTCCTATCCGTTCAGCAGCGCAGCGGTGAAGTAACCGTCAAGACGTTCATCCTTGTTGATGGAATTGAAAAAATACTGGGTTCCCTGCTTGAATTTTAAACATTGGCTTTTCGGTTTTTTCAAGGTAACAGATATCCATTCAATCACGCGGGTTACCCAAAAATCAGAAACTGGGAAACCCTTCGGCCATCACCCCCGCTCCGCCCATCGCAAATAGACAGCCACTACCAGACACACCGCCAGACACGTTGCGAGACAGGCGACGATGGCGTGCCAGCCGCCAACGCCCCACAAAGTACCTGAAAAGGTGCCGATGATGCTGGAGCCGAAATAATAAGCCCACAAGTACAGCGCCGACGCCAGTCCCCGCGCCGTCTTGGCGCGGCGGCCGACCCAACTGCTCGCCACCGCATGGCTGCTGAAAAAGCCGAAGGTCAGCACCGCCACTCCCGCGATCACCACCCATAAGGCTTCGGCGAGCGTCAATAGAATGCCACCCAGCGTCAACGCCACCATCACCCACAACACCCGCGACAGGCCGAAGCGGTCGGCCAACCGACCGACCCAAGTCGAACTGAACACGCCGATGATATAAAGGAGGAACACGTAACCGATCTGGCCGGTTGACAACGAATATGGCGACAGCGCCAGCCGGTACGCCAGATAGTTGTAAACGCTGACGAAGCTGCCCATCAGCAAAAACGCCAGCAGAAACAGCCAGGGCAACCGTGCATCGCGGAAATGCGCGCGCGCGCCTTCCCACATCACGGCCAGTTGCAGGGAACGCGGCTGGAAACGACGCGACGGCGGCAACAGCTTCCAGCAACCGATCGCCATCAGCAGCGCCACAACGCCGATCACCGCCAGCGCCATTTGCCAGGATGAATGTTCGGCGATCCAGGCAGTGGCGAAACGTCCGCTCATCCCGCCCAGCGCGTTACCGCTGATATAAAACCCCATCGCATAACCGAGCGCGGAAAATTCGATTTCCTCGGCGAGGTACGCCATCGCCACCGCCGGCAGACCGGCCAGCGCGATGCCCTGCAAGGTTCGCAGAATGAACAGTGTATGAAATTGACTGGCCACTGCGCACGCCACCATCAGCAGTGCGCCAATCAGCAACGAGAAAATCATGATGCCGCGTCGGCCAAAGCGATCGGACAACAAACTGGCGACAATCAGCATCACCGACAGGGTGCCGGTCGTCGTCGAGAGCGCAACACTCGCCTGCGCCGGCGAAATTCCGTAGTCGTGCGAAAAAAGCGGCAGCAACGGCTGCACGCAGTACACCATCGAGAAGGTTGAAAAGCCGCCCAGAAACAGCGCGATCTGTAGTCGGATGAACGCTGGCGTCCCTGACCGGATGCCGGAAACCTCGGCAGTCGGCGGCGGCGACGGTTTGTGTTCGGTCATAAAGCGTTTTATTCGAAAAACAGTCGACAGCTTACCGCAAAGTTTGGCATTAAGCCTATCTTTCCGGCACAATGCGCTTTTAGTATAGGGCGGCGCTTTTAATGATGATTTCCACCTTTGGCCAAAAATTTACCCGGCACACCGGTATCACCCAGTTGATGGACGATCTCAATGACGGCTTGCGCACGCCAGGCGCCATCATGCTCGGCGGCGGCAATCCGGCGCGAATCCCGGCGATGACCGGCTATTACCAGCAACTGTGTGAAGCGTTGCTGGCCGATGGGCGGCTAATGGATGTCATCTGTAATTATGACGGCCCGTGCGGCAATGATGCTCTGCGCGAAACGCTGGCGACTATGTTCCGCGCCGAATGGGGCTGGGACATCAGCGCCAATCATATTGCGTTGACCAACGGCAGCCAGAGCGCGTTTTTCTACCTCTTCAATATGTTCGGCGGCCGCTGCGAAGGCGAGCGCAGACAAAAAATTCTGTTGCCGCTGGCGCCCGAATACATCGGTTATGCCGACGCCGGCATTGATTCGGATATCTTCATCGCCGGCAAACCTGAGATTGAACACCTTCCGAACGGACTGTTCAAATACCACATCGACTTTTCGGCGTTGCCGCTTGACAACGATCTCGGCGCCATCTGTGTATCGCGCCCTACCAACCCGACCGGTAACGTGCTGTCCGATGAAGAGTTGCGCCATCTCGACGAGATCGCCCGTCAGCGCAGCATTCCCTTGCTGATCGACAACGCCTACGGCGTTCCCTTTCCCGGCGTCACCTTCACCAACGCCACGCCGATCTGGAACGACAATACCGTGCTGTGTATGAGCCTGTCCAAGCTCGGTCTGCCCGGCGTGCGCTGCGGCATCGTCGTCGCCCGCCCGGAAATCACCACCGCCATCAGCAACATGAACGGTATTATCAGCCTTGCCCCCGGTGGCGTCGGTCCGGTGCTGATGAACGAAATGATTCAGCGCGGCGATCTGCTGCGCCTGTGCAACGACGTGATCCGTCCCTTTTACCGTAAACGCACAACGCAAGCCCTCGACATTCTGCGCCGCCATCTCTCCGAAGAACATTGCCTCGTCCACAAACCCGAAGGCGCATTCTTCCTGTGGTTATGGTTCCCCAATCTGCCGATCGACGATCAGGAACTTTACCGTCGCTTGAAACAACGCGGCGTTTTGATGGTACCCGGAAATTATTTCTTCCCCGGGCTGCAACAGCCTTGGGATCATACCAAGCAGTGCCTGAGAATGAACACCGTCCCCGAGCCGGCAAAGATTGAGCGTGGGCTGATGGTTCTTGCGGAGGAAGTGAAGCGTGCGCATCAGGAATCTGGGGCAAGGGACCAGAGAAACCTACCGCAAGGAACGTAAAGAACATCTCACGCGAAGGGCGAAGAAGAAAGCCCCCTTTTGCAAGGGGGCGCCCGCTGAAGGCTGGCGGAGGTTTGCTGCCCCTGCCCTTCCAAGAACCCACCCCCGAAATGATTTTGGCCGAGGGCGGGCAAAGATGGGCTAGGAAAACGGTTAAGAGAGAGAACGATGATAGAGATCATGGACACCACCCTGCGAGACGGGGAACAGACATCGGGCGTTTCGTTTTCGCCGCGTGAGAAGTTGAGCATCGCCCGGTTATTGCTCGAGGATTTGCGCGTGGATCGCATCGAGGTTGCCTCGGCGCGCGTTTCCGAAGGGGAAATGGAGGGCGTCAAGTTGATTGCCCAATGGGCCTCCGGGAAGGGATTGCTGGATCGCGTGGAGGTGCTCGGCTTTGTGGACGGAGGTATTTCGCTCGACTGGATCGCAGCGTGCGGCGGCAAGGTGATCAACCTGTTGACCAAAGGCTCGCTGAAACATTGCACCGAACAGCTCAGGCGAACTCCCGAGCAGCATCTGGCCGATATTAAAAAGAATATCGCCCTCGCCAAGGCAAAAAGTATCAGAGTAAATATTTACCTTGAAGATTGGTCGAACGGCATGTTCCACTCGCCCGACTATGTGTACATGATGCTCGACGGGCTGCGCGGCGAGAAGATTGAACATTTCATGTTGCCCGACACGCTCGGTATATTGAACCCTTACAACACCTTCGACTTTTTCCACGAAATAACCGGGCGTTATCCTGATCTCCGGTTCGATTTTCACCCCCATAATGATTACGACCTTGCGGTGGCCAATTCGATGGCGGCGGTCAAGGCGGGCATCAGAACAATTCATACAACAGTGAATGGCCTTGGCGAGAGAGCGGGCAATGCGCCGCTGTCGAGCATCCTCGCTGTGCTGCACGATCAGTTGGGCGAAAAGACGCATCTCGTCGAGAACAAGATCAATCTCGTAAGCCGCATGGTAGAAACTTATACCGGCATCCATATCCCGCCGAACAAACCGGTCGTTGGCGAAAATGTCTTTACGCAGTGCGCGGGTATTCACGCCGACGGCGACCAGAAAAACAACCTCTATTTCAACGATCTGCTCCCCGAACGCTTTGGCCGCTCGCGCGAGTACGCCCTCGGCAAAACATCAGGCAAGGCGAATATCAAAATGAACCTCGAAGCGCTGGGCATCGAGCTTGACGAAGCCTCAATGCGTAAGGTGACGGAACGGATCATCGAGCTGGGCGATAAAAAAGAGCAGGTGACCACCGAAGATTTGCCTTATATCATCGCCGATGTGCTGCGTTACGGTGAGCAGGAGGCCAAGGTTCGGATACTGAACTACAACCTCTCATTGGCGCATGGACTGAAGCCGGTGGCAGCGCTCAAGATTGAAATCAATGGCACGCAATACGAGTCGTCAGCTACGGGCGACGGTCAGTACGACGCTTTTATGCGCGCTCTGCGTCGTATTTACAAAGAACAATTGGGACGCAGTTTTCCGATGCTGACCAACTACACTGTCACGATTCCACCCGGCGGCCGTACTGACGCCTTTGTGCAGACAATCATCACATGGGAGTTCGGCGGCGAAACCTTCAAGACGCGCGGCCTCGACGCCGACCAGACCGAAGCAGCCATCAAGGCAACGCTCAAGATGCTGAACAGAATTGAGAATTAACGCTTAAATCTGCGATAATAAACAGTTCAGTTTTTTCAGGAGTTTCATCATGGCTTTTGACCGCGTCCCTGCCGGTCACGACGTTCCCAATGATTTCAATGTCATCATCGAAATCCCGATGCACGGCGACCCGATCAAGTACGAAGTTGACAAAGATACCGGCGCTGTTTTCGTCGATCGTTTTATGTCCACCTCAATGCATTACCCGTGCAACTACGGCTATATTCCGAAAACGCTGTCAGAAGATGGAGATCCCTGCGATGTGCTCGTGTTGTCGCCGGTGCCTTTGATTACCGGCGTCGTCGTGCGTTGCCGCTCGGTCGGCATGTTACGCCTCGACGACGAAATGGGCGGCGACGCCAAAATTCTCGCTGTGCCTATCGACAAACTTTCTTCGTTTTATCGCAACATCCACTCTCCGCGTGATTTACCCGAATCGCAGCTTCAGCAAATTTCGCACTTCTTCGAGCACTACAAAGACCTCGAACCCGGCAAATGGGTGCGCGTTGGCAGCTGGGTCGAAGCCGAAGAAGCGCGTAAGGAAATTCTCGAAAGCATCAAACGCTACGAGGCTTCGCTGTAAACGCTCGCTACCATCCCCTACCCGTTATCGCCCCTTAGAACGCTCCATCATGCGCCTCTCCCGCTTTTATCTACCCACGCTCAAGGAAGCCCCGGCCGAAGCCGACATCACCAGTCAAAAGCTGATGTTGCGCGCCGGGCTGATCAAGAAGGCCTCGTCCGGCATTTACAACTGGTTGCCGCTGGGCCTCATCACACTGCGCAAAGTAGAGAACATCATCCGTGAAGAAATGAACCGCGCCGGCGCGCTCGAATTGCTGATGCCGAACGTCGTACCCGCCGAGCTGTGGCAGGAAACCGGGCGCTGGGACAAATTCGGCCCGCAACTGCTCAAAATCCGCGACCGCCACGAGCGCGATTTTCTGTTCGGACCAACGCACGAAGAAGTCATCACCGACATCGTTCGCAAGGACATCCGCAGCTATCGCCAACTACCGGTCAACCTGTATCAGATTCAGACCAAATTCCGCGACGAAATACGACCGCGCTTCGGCGTGATGCGGGCGCGTGAGTTCATCATGAAAGATGCCTATTCGTTCGATGTTGATGAAGCCGGGATGTTGCGCTCGTATCAGATCATGTACGACACCTATGCGCGTATTTTCACCCGCCTCGGCCTCGCCTTTCGCGCCGTCGCAGCGGACAACGGCGCCATCGGTGGCGTCGCGTCGCACGAATTTCAAGTGTTGGCCGATTCCGGCGAAGACCTGATCGCTTATTGCCCCGATTCCGATTACGCCGCCAATATCGAAATGGCCGAGGCTGTCGCACCAGCGAAATCCCACCCTGCTGCTTTGGAAGCGATGGAAAAAGTCGCCACACCGCACATGACGACCTGCGAAGCCGTCGCCCAATTACTTGGCCTGCCGCTCACGCGCACCGCGAAATGTTTGATGGTCGTCGCCGACGAAAAAATGCACATGTTGCTGATCCGCGGCGACCATTCGATGAACGAGGTCAAAGTCGGCAAACTGCCCGGTTTCGCGGGCTGGCGCTGGGCATCGGATGCCGAAATCGTTGAAGCGTTGGGCTGCGCTCCCGGCTATCTGGGGCCGGTCAACCTGCCGAATGCCATCCCGCTGATCGTCGATCGCTCAGTCGCGGTGATGGCCGATTTCATCTGCGGCGCTAACGAAGCAGGATTTCACCTGCGCGGCGTCAGCTTCGGACGTGATGTGCGTGAACCCGACGCCGTAGCCGACTTGCGCAATGTCGTCACCGGCGACCCTTCCCCCGACGGCAAAGGAACATTGGCGCTGTTGCGCGGCATTGAAGTCGGCCACGTCTTCGCGTTGGGGCACGTTTACGCCGAAACGATGGGCGCGACCTATCTCGATGCGCAAGGCGAATCGAAAGTGATGGAAATGGGCTGCTACGGTATCGGCGTCACCCGGATCGTCGCCGCCGCCATCGAACAGCACCACGACGAGCGCGGTATCCGTTGGCCGCAAGCAATGGCGCCGTTTACCGTCGCCCTCGCTCCGGTCGGCTACGACCGCAACGAGGCCGTGCGCGCCGCCGCCGACCAGCTTTATGAAACACTCACCGCGCAAGGTGTCGAAGTGTTGCTCGATGATCGCGGCGAACGCCCCGGCGTGATGTTCGCCGATCTCGAACTGATCGGTATTCCGCACCGGATTACGATTGGCGAGCGCGGTTTGAAAGAAGGCAAATTCGAGTACCAGGCGCGCAACACCAGCAATGGAAAAAACGACGCCATCACTGTCCCCATCGGCGAAGTTGTTGATTTCATCCGGAAAAAGCTGGCCGGAGCCGGTTCACCGGCCTGACGCCGCTATCCCTGAATGCCTGTTACTTGTGCGCAGGATGTTTTTCTCTCGACGCAACACCCTCTCCCCCAAGCGGGAGAGGAGGTTCGTTTCAACCCTCGCGCAGTTTTTCTGCGCAGTTTTTCTATCTCCCTCTCACGGAATAGCGAAAGTCCGGAAATGGGAAAATATCCACAGGAATGGCTATAATAGAAGAATGACATTTTTCCGTTCTCTTTTGTTTTTGCGCTCGCTCGCCCACCGCCCGGCTTTTCTGCTGATGGCGCTGTTGGCGAGCGGTTCGCTCCTCTTTGCCTCGCTGGCACACGCCGGCGCTCAGGTTGAGGAAGCATTGGCGCCTTCGGTTGTCGCCGGTTTGCAACGTTCGTTGTCGGATCGCCCCGTCCCCGGCGACTACGCCAACCGCCCCGATGTGCAAGCCTGGGTTTCCGCCATCTCGCCGAAACTCGCCAAACGTTTGCCCGACGAGCGCGAGCGCCGTGAACTGCTCGCCACCCTCCACTACGAAGGCACCCGCGCCGGCCTCGACCTGCAACTGCTGCTCGGTGTCATCCACCACGAAAGTGGTTTCAAAAAATACGCCATTTCAACAGCAGGGGCGCGCGGCTACATGCAAGTGATGCCGTTCTGGGTCAAATTGATTGGCAGTGAAGAGCAAAACCTTTTTCACCTGCGCACCAACCTGCGCTACGGCTGCGTCATCCTGCGCTACTACCTCGACCGGGAAAACGGCGACCTTTCCCGCGCGCTGGGGCGCTACAACGGCAGCCTGGGCCGCCCCGAATACCCGAACGCCGTCGCCGCCGCGATGAAAAATTACGAAATCCGGGAAGCCGCTGCCGAAGAAAAAGTCGCCTCCACAGCTTCCGCGAAACCGTAAACGGATTGAATCGGAACTGTTTGTTGCTCCTTATATCCAGGAGATGTTCATGAAAAAAATAGTGTTGCCCGCGTTTATTCTTTTTTCTATTTTGTTTATTGCGTCTTGCACCAAGACACAGCTCAGGCCTGTCGAAAACAACCTGCAAGACTTCACCATTCCGGCAAACAGGGATGCTTCCTTTACGGCGATGCTTTCTGTGGCGCAAGCTATGGGATTACAAGTCGATGTGATAGAAAAAGCGAGCGGATTGATTCAATTCAAAAACACCGCGCTTTCTCCGATACAACTGGACAAATACTGCCATTACCCGGTTATTAAATCAGAAGGAGGCGCTCCGTTCAGCACTTACACCGAATGGAACACCCGCTCGCTGGAGGGCAAGGGCGGCGCCGTCGCCGGAACCGCAACCATCACCCTGCTGACCTCGGACGATGGAACGAACACCAGAGTATCCATGCGAAGCAAATGGGTCGTCGGTAATCTTGCTATCTCGTATGAGTGCCAATCAAAAAACGTGTTGGAAGAAGATTTCAAGAAAACGGTTTTGGATGTTGTAAGGCGAGCGCGCAATAAATAATACGGTAGGAGGAGATGTGGTGTAATGTGTCGTCCTGCTCGAAGCGAAGCGGAACCACAGAATCCAGCACGGTACCGAGATGAAGCGTAGCGTAACCCCGCGCTGCTCAACGCCCTATCGACAAGCATCGCGTATCGTTTGATCGCTTAAGGTAAACTCACATGGCGCATTGCCCTCGGCCCATGCCTTGAAATCGGGCGTGGGCGTGCAAGCGATATCTTCCACCAGCGCCCGCTTGTTGCCCGGGGTACACAACAAGAGCACAGCGTTGCCATCGACCACCTTGACGGCAAGCGTATTGTTGCCGAAGGGGCTGCACAGCGAGGAATCAACCGCACACGCCTTAGCGATCAAGTCTCCGCTCTGCTGAGCGTCGGACCACAACAAGCCTTGCACTGCCGCACCCAGCCGACGCAGAGCGATTTCCTGTCTGTTCATTTCCTCCGCTGTGATGGTATCGGCGCCGCCCAGCATGGCGCAGGCCTGCAGAAAAATTACAACAAGAGAGATGAAAAGTATGTGCATATCGATTACTTCCAAAAGGTAAGCGTTCCGGTCTCATCTTTTCCGGTATCCATGTCCCAGTTCTTGATGCGCGGCAATCCGGCCTCATTTCCTGCGAGGCAGGCGCGAACGATAATCGCCCAATATTTGCGGGTATTGGCCTTGGCCCTCTCGAAAATCTCCAGATAAGGCAATGAACCGCCATTGGGCGTTTGCAGCGCGTTGATATACGTACCGTCAGGTTTTGTCGGATACAGATAGCCGTCGCCGAGCGCCATGTGACGAGACCAGGGGAAGAAGTGACCCGGAGTAGAGGCAGACAGGAGCGTTTTGAACATCCTGTGCCACGCATGAAAATCCGGTGGCTTATCGCGATACAACTGACTGTCCACGGTTTTCAGCATATACCCCCAAACCGCACAGATGCTCGGATCAAGCCTGTCGGCGTGACCCGGCTCATCACAAGTAGCGATACCGTCTTGCAAAAAGGTGGGGGAATGAAGGTTTCCGACATTCATTGTCTTGTATATAAAAACATCCTGGTGCATTTCGCATGTTCTGTGCGCTTTTTCGTTCCCGACATACGGGCCAACTTTCAATTCGACAATCGGATGGATCGTCGCGTCAGCGATGACGTGGGAGGCGAACCCCAGCAACCAGGCAAGCGCCTTGTATTTCTCCGGACTGGGCATCGCCGTAACATATTGGATGCCTGCTTTCAGCCGATCACCGGTTCGCTGGTGATGCATCGTATCCGCCCAATCCTTGGCCGCGCCGTTGAGGACGCTGAGATAGGGATAATCCGGGCTGACTGCGCCAAGCTCGAAAAATTTGATGTACAGCAATAACGAGCTAAGCATATTTTTTGGCAAGCGCCCAAGCCCGGCAAGTCCGTTGGGACTGTCGAGCAGCGAAACCAGGGTTAGATGGGCATAGGGTCCTGGCATTCCATGCTCCTCAAAATATCTGACAAGCCGATGCAAAATCCGGCGGCAATTTTGCAGGAAACGGGCTATAAATGCGTCTTTATAGCCCTTATACGATGACGATGCTCCGTCATACGCTTGCTGATTATACCGAAAAGGTGGCCAAAGGGGCGGTCATCGCTTTCCGCTGTCCGGCTCATTGCCCTGTGTTTTCGTAAACTCCCAACGTCACCCGTGGCACACCGGCAAGATCGCACACCGTTTCACATTGCGTGAACCCAGCGTCGTGCAGCAACGCTCTTGCCTCTTCGCCTTGATCGTAGCCGTGTTCCATCAGCAAAACGCCACCCGGCCGTAAATAGCCCGGCGCACGATGCACGATGGTTTGCAACGCCTCCCGCCCCGCGCGGCCTCCGACCAACGCCCCACGCGGCTCAAAGCGAAGGTCGCCCTCATCCAGATGCGCATCTGCCGCTGCAATATACGGCGGGTTGCTGACGATCACGGAAAACCGTTCCGCGTCCTGCCGCGGTTCAGGAATCGCCGTGAACCAATCCGACAAGCGCCAAGTGATGCGGTCGGCGTCCTCTCGCAGCAAGCGCGCCGCGTTTTCTTCGGCCAGACGCAGCGCCGCTGCCGAAACATCCGTTGCGCAAAACCGCGCGTATGGTCGCTCGCGCGCGATAGCGATCACAATCGCGCCTGAACCTGTGCCGAGATCGAGCACGCGCGTTTCTTGTCTTTGTGGAAGGTATCGCAACGCGGTCTCGACCAGCGTTTCCGTTTCGGGGCGAGGAATCAGAACATCCGGCGTTACTTTGAACATCATGCCCCAGAATTCTTTCTCGCCGACGAGATAAGCCATCGGCTCGCCCCGCCGCCGCCGATCTGCCAATGCATCGAGGCAATGTTTCGATGCTTCGTCGAGCGTGGCTTCATCGTGCGCGACGGCCCACGCCGATGTCACTTGCAAGACATGGCTCAAAAGCATACGCGCCTCCAGCGACGGCAATTCCGATGCCTGGCTCCATTGCGACAGTGTCAACATCGCCTCAGCTTTCCTCACCAAGACTCGCCAGTTGTTCGGCCTGGAATTCCTGCGTCAGCGCGTCGATCAATTCGTTGAGATCGCCATCCATGATCGCCTCGATTTTGTACAACGTCAGATTGATCCGATGATCGGTAACGCGGCCTTGCGGGAAATTGTAAGTGCGGATGCGTTCGCTGCGGTCACCCGAGCCGATCAGGCTTTTGCGCATACTCGCCTCTTTCTGGTTGCGCGCCTGCCGTTCGCGCTCCAGCAAACGCGACGCCAACACTGCCATCGCTTGCGCCCGATTGCGATGCTGCGAACGGTCGTCCTGGCATTCGACGACCAGCCCGGTCGGTAAATGAGTGATGCGTACCGCCGAATCGGTTTTGTTGACATGTTGGCCGCCGGCGCCGGAAGCACGGAAGGTATCAATACGCAAATCGGCCGGGTTGATTTCGATATCGGCAATCGGATCGGCTTCCGGCATCACCGCGACCGTACACGCTGAGGTGTGAATGCGCCCTTGCGCTTCGGTCTCCGGTACGCGTTGAACGCGATGTCCGCCGGATTCAAATTTCAGCCGTGCATATGCGCCGCCGCCTTCGATGCGGGCGATGACTTCTTTGTAGCCCCCCAATTCCGATTCCGATACCGACACCAGTTCCACGTTCCAGCGCTGTCGCTCGGCGTAGCGCGTGTACATCCTGAAAAGGCTACCGGCAAATAGCGCCGATTCATCACCGCCAGTACCGGCGCGAATTTCAAGAAAAACGTTACGCTCGTCGCTGGCGTCTTTCGGCAATAACGCAACTTGCAATGCGCTCTCCAATGCTTCCATCCGCCCTTGCGCCTGTTGCGATTCCTCTTCCATGAATTCACGCATCGCCGGATCGTCCGTCGCGTCACGCGCCGTGTGCCAATCGTCTTCGGCACGCCGGTAGTCACGGTACAGTTCCACCACCGGCTCAATATCAGCGCGCTCTTTCGACAAATCACGAAAACGATTCATGTCGTCCGCTGCGCCGGGTTGCGCCAGCAGCGCATCAATCTCCGTCAGGCGGTTCTCCAGGTGCCGTAATTTTTGTTTTAGCGAGGCTTTCATATCGAGTCTTGGAAGAATGTTTTACCGCAAAAAACGCATAGAACACAAAGGCGTTTTTCGTGGTTCATGTTCATCAAACCTGGAGGGTTCTTCTTAACCGCGAAAGGCGCGAAAATTTTTCTATGCGATCTTTGCGTTCTTTGCGGTTAAACTGTTTTTGCGCCAAAAGTTCCCTAAGAACTCTGTTCAGGAAGCTGATAAATCCGTTGATAAAGCGCCGCCAAATCGGTGCGCTCGTCGTCTGCAGCATGGTTCAACGCTTGCAACGGCGCGTTCAGGCATTTGTTGACAAGGCCGCGGGTCAACGCGTCCATCACCTCTTCCGGCGGCGTGCCGTTGGCCAGCAACCGGCGCGCTCGCTCCAACTCTTTCTGGCGCAAGGTTTCGTGATAACTTTGCAGCGCATTGATCGTCGGCACCACCGAGCGACCCTCCAGCCAGCGCAAAAACTCCAGCGCCTGCGCCGACACCATTTCCTCCGCTTGAACAATCGCCTCGCGCCGCACCTGCAAATTGCTGCGGATAATCTCGGACAAATCATCGAGGCTGTAAAGAAAAACGTCGTCAAGATTGCCGACTTCTTTTTCAATGTCCCGCGGCACCGCCAGATCGACCATGAAAATCGGTGCGTGCCTCCGCGCTTTGATCACCCGTTCGACCAGCCCTTTACCGAGAATCGGCAACGGTGACGCCGTGCAAGTGACGATCATGTCGAACTGCGCCAAGCGGTCGGGAATTTCGTTCAACGTGATTGCGCCGGCATTGAGCCGTGTTGCCAACTCGCGTCCGCGCTCGATCGTCCGGTTCGCCACGGTGATCGACTTTGGCTTGCGCGCCGCGAAGTGCGCCGCCGCCAGCTCGATCATCTCGCCAGCGCCAATCAGCAGCAGATTCTGTTCGGAAATCGACGGAAAAATCCGCTCGGCCAGCTTAACCGCTGCCGCCGCCATCGAAATCGACGCACTACCGATGTCGGTGTGCGTGCGAACATCCTTTGCCACCGCAAAGGTGTGTTGAAACAATCGGTTGAGCACCAACCCCAGCGTTCCTGCCGCTTCGGCAGAACGTACCGCCTGCTTCATCTGCCCCAGAATCTGCGGCTCGCCCAATACCATCGAATCCAGCCCGCAGGCCACCCGGAAGGCGTGCGTGACCGCTTCGTCCTTCTTCAGCGTATAAAGATGTGGCTCCAGCGCTCGCTGCGGCAGCCGATGAACGTCCTCCAGCCAGTGCGCCACCTGCTCCGGCACGCCACCGCGACAATAAACTTCCGTACGGTTACAGGTTGACAGAATCGCCGCTTCCTTGACCTGGCGTCGCCCCAACAGATCGCGCAGCGCCGTGCTCACCGCATCCGGCGAAAACGCCACCTTTTCACGGACCTCCAGCGGCGCCGTCGTGTGGTTCAAACCAAGCGTATAAAGCAGACTCATAACTCTTGATTATAGCTGGGCGCGAGCCTGCCGGGTGAATTTCATGGGAGCGCAGTAGCGACAACCGCGACAGCCTGCCGCTTTGCCCGGCTTATGCTAAGGGATTACAGACAACCCGCAGCAGGACCGTTTCATTTTGTACGACACAAACAAGGCGCCTTCGGATTCCTGTTTCGTGGGGATGACAAGGAAAATGACGGCGCTGCCGATGAACGCGCCGCATGGCAGAAACGCTGATTCCCGCGCCGTAAAAACGGAGAAGCCGGCATGTTGCCGACTTCTCCTTGTATGCCTCCCTCTTGCTTTTCGCTTCAGCCGGTTAGCTTCAAGCAGCTTTTTTATCCGCTTTCAGGCATTCACGCATAAACGCTTTGCGCTCATCGCCTTTCTTTTCGCTGGCCTGCTGGTTGCAATATTTCATTTTCTCTTTCTGATTTGTCGGCTTTTGCGAAGCGGTCTTCGTTGACAGGCATTGCTTCATAAATGCCTTGCGTTCGTCGCCCTTTTTATCACCCGCTTGTTGGTTACAGGACGCCATCCGTTCCTGTTGTGCCGTCCTCTGGGTTTCTTGCGCCGCCAGCGGCCACGCCATCATGCCCAAAACTGCCAATACAGCCAGTTTACTGCTCCACTGAAATTTCATAATTCGCCTCATTGGTAAAAGAAACGCTGCCGTGTTCACAGCCCGGTTATTGTAAAACGATCATCGCCGTCTGTGGCGTATATCATGACACCCATAAGAAATGTGAACGGATTTGGTTGTATTTTGGTCATATTATTGTAAACTTCCAACGCTTGCCGGCCCCGCCGCCGGCTTTTTCACGTTCCTGACAAAGGATTGCCGCAATGATTCTAGTACTCGCCCCCAACACATCCCCCGATAGCGTCGAATATCAGGCGCTGATTGAACGTTTGAGCCAGTTTCCCGGCATCAAGCACCGGGTCCACCGCGAAGTGGGCGCCGAAGTCACGCTGACCGAAATCTATCTGATCGGAGACACCCGAACGCTGGTTCAGGAAACCATGTCGCACCTTCCCTGCGTTGAAAAAGTCGTTCGTATCTCGGAGCCTTACCGGGTTCTCGGCCGCCATCAGTTCGGCGACGAGCGGACGACATCGTTCGACTATAACGGCGTGCATTTCGGCCAGGACACCTTTCATGTCTTCGCCGGATTGTGCGCAGTCGATTCGCGCGAGTCGGTCGAAGCGATGATGAAAGCACTGCAGGAGAACGGCCAAGTCTGCACCCGGATGGGCGCTTACAAACCGCGTACCAGCCCCTATGCGTTTCAGGGTTACGGCAAGCAATGCCTGCCCTACGTTTTCGAGCTTGCCGGCAAATACGGCATCAAAGTAATCGCCATGGAAGTCACCCATGAATCGCACGTCGATGAGATCCGCGCTGCGCTTAGGGAAACCGGCAACGCCACCGGCGTGATGCTGCAAATCGGTACCCGCAATACGCAGAATTTTGAGTTGCTGAAACACATCGGCCGCCAACAAGAATTCCCGGTGCTGATCAAACGCGGTTTCGGCATCACGCTCGACGAATCGCTGAACGCTGCTGAATATCTTGCCTCGGAAGGCAATCGCAAAGTGGTGTTTTGCCTGCGCGGGATGAAAACCAACATGGGCGATCCGCACCGCAATTTTGTCGATTTCGCGCACGTGCCAGTTCTGCGACGGTTGACCCGGATGCCGGTGTGCGTCGATCCGTCGCATTCAGTCGGCACTCGCGCCGCCAGCTCCGACGGCATCCTCGACATCTTCCACGTCGTCGCCCAGGGCATCATCGCTGGCGCCAACATGGTGCTGGTCGATTTCCACCCGTTTCCCGAAAAAGCGCTGGTCGATGGGCCGCAAGCGTTGCGCCTTAGTGAATTAAAACACTTCCTCGACGACACCGCGCTCGTCCGCGAAACCTACCTGAAACGCACCGCGCTGGCGGCAGCCGCACAGAAAGCGACGGCAACGCCCGCCTGAGCGGCTTCGCCGTCCCGCCACTCATGCCGGGCAGCACAGTATCGTCGCGCGGAAGATATGTCGCCTCTGATTATGTCTGCCCGCGTTGGCTTGCCGGCGCGCATCTGCAAACCGTATGGCCGCTCATGCAACCGCGCGCGCCGGTCGCTTGGCGGCGCGAACGGATCGCCACGTCCGACCACGATTTCTGGGATTTCGACTGGCTCGATACGCCGACAAAAGACAGCGCGCCACTCGTCGTGCTCTTCCATGGTCTGGAAGGCAATTCACACTCGCACTATGCCTGCTCGATGATGGCGGCAGCCGTCCGGCGCGGCTGGCGCGGCGTCGTCCCGCATTTTCGCGGTTGCAGCGGCGAACTCAACCTGACGCCGCGTGCTTATCACATGGGTGACCACGAAGAAATCGCCGCGATGCTTACCGCGATCCGCGCGCGCATACCGGAAAAAACGGCACTCTACGCCGTCGGCGTCTCGCTCGGCGGCGGCGCCCTGCTGAATTGGCTGGGACGCCGCGGCAAAAACGCAACCGATATACTCGCCGCCGCTGTGGGCGTTTCAACGCCCATCGACCTGGAACGTTCTGGTCGCGTGTTCGACAAAGGCTTCAATCGTCTCTACGAACGCTACTTCATGAAAACGCTAAAACGTAAAGCCATCATGATAGCGAAGCGGCATCCTGGTAAAATCGACCCGCAAAAAATCGTCGCTGCGCATACGCTGACCGATTTCGACGAAGCGTTCACCGCGCCACTGTATGGTTTCAAAGACGCCGCTGATTACTACCGCCGCGCTTCATCGCGCCCCTGGCTCGGTAAAATAGGAGTGCCGACGCTGCTCCTCAACGCGCTGAACGACCCGCTCGTGCCCGCCGATTCTTTGCCCGACGAAAAAGAAATCAGCTCCTGCATCTATCTCGAACGCCCCGCTCAAGGCGGACATGCCGGGTTCCCCACTGCCGCCAGACCAGTTCACGCCTGGATGCCGCAACGTGTGCTAACCTTCCTTGAACAGCATCATCAACATTCATAAACACCATGATTTCCTCGCTCCCCGCTGAAATTTTCAAAGCCTACGACATTCGCGGCATCGTCGATAAAACCCTGACGCCCGCTGGCGTGCGAACCATTGGGCAGGCGCTCGGTGCTTTGGCGTTCGAGCGTCAATGCCACACCATCGCCGTCGGCCGTGATGGCCGCCTCTCCGGCCCCGTATTGTCGGCGACGCTGATCGACGGCATCCGCGCCAGCGGCATTCATGTGATCGACCTCGGCCAAGTCGCCACACCGATGACTTACTTCGCCGCGCACCAACTCAACACCGGTTGCAGCGTGATGCTCACCGGCAGTCACAACCCGCCCGATTACAACGGCCTCAAAATGGTAATCGCCGGAGAAACATTGTCCGGCGCAGCCATCCAGGCGCTGCGCGAACGCATTGAACGAAGCGACCTTCGCACCGCGACCGTTCCGGGCGCGTTGACAACGCGCGACATCGCGCCGGCTTACCTCGACCGCATCGTCGGAGACGTCCGGCTTGAACGCCCGCTCCATATCGTCGTCGATGCCGGTAACGGCGTCGCTGGCGCTTTTGCGCCAGCCTTGTACGAACGCCTCGGCTGCAAGGTAACGCCGCTTTTCTGCGAGGTCGATGGTACTTTTCCGAACCACCACCCCGATCCGTCGCAACCCAAAAATCTGCAAACCCTCATCGCGCGCGTACAACAAGAAAACGCTGAACTCGGCCTGGCGTTCGACGGCGATGGCGACCGCCTCGGTGTTGTCACTCGCGACGGCAACATCATCTATCCCGACCGACAATTGATGCTGTTCGCCGCCGATGTGCTGAAACGCGTTCCTGGCGCCACCGTGATTTACGACATCAAATCGACACGTTTGCTGAGCCCGTGGATTCAGCAACACGGCGGCGTTCCACTGATGTGGAAAACCGGCCATTCACTCATCAAAGCGAAAATGAAAGAAACCGGCGCTCAACTCGCCGGCGAAATGAGCGGCCATACTTTTTTCGGCGAACGCTGGTACGGCTTCGACGATGGCCTCTACGCTGGCGCCCGCCTGCTCGAAATCCTTTCGCAACACGCCGACGCCTCGGCAATTCTGAACGCACTGCCCGATAGCGCGTCCACGCCGGAGCTGGCGCTCGCCTGCGCGCGCGAGGGCGACCAGCACGCACTGATTGCACTCCTGCAAAAAGAAGCCTACTTCCCCCACGCTAACGAGGTCATCCACATTGACGGCGTGCGCGTCGAATACGAGGACGGTTTCGGACTGGCGCGCGCATCAAACACCACGCCGACCGTCGTCCTTCGATTTGAGGCAGACGACGAAGCGGCGTTACAACGGATACAGCGCGATTTCCGCGAGCAACTGCACGCTGTTGCAGGCGATGAAATCAAACTGCCGTTTTAACAAACAGGATTTTTTGACTGCAAAGAACGCACAGGGCACAGAGCTCGGTAGGCAGGATGAGCTACGCTTAAACTTCGCGGCTGTCCATTCAGATAGCCCGCTTGGAAACAGGTATTCCTTCTTTATTTTATCTTTCTTCCGCTGTTATCAACAAATTTTCTTACCCGAAGGTCTACAAGTTTATTGGACCTAAACTCCGCCTCGATAAGAGTCAGCTCAGACATAACATCCTTACGAACCGGCGGCCAGTCGAAATCATGGTTTATTTCTTTAACGTACGTCAGCATATCTCCCTCTTCCTTAAACCCGGCAACACCCTTTTTCTTAAATTCCGCTCTATTTTGCCCCAGCTTGAAACCGTTGCCGGTTTCTAACGAAAAAATATCTATTTCCGTTCGGGAGCATTCAATTCCGGGGTTAGTAAGAGAAAGCCTAAAGCCATTGATTGCGTAATCCCTCCCAGCTTTCGGATAATTCTCAAAAATCAAATACGCCTCTTTCGGGCCTTTCGAGTAAACATAGCAGATTCCTATATTTTCGCCCCCTTCTTCCTTTCCAATACGCGCGCTATCAGCAGTTCCATAAACAAATCGAATCTCATCAAACGTCGATTCTCCAATCGTTGTCGTTTTAATAGAGTACGCTGTTTTCGGAAGATAACGCGATTCTTCTGGCTCGTCTTTACATACGCCATTACAGCCGTCATCAAAATTAGCTCTTGTTGTCCAGATTTCCATAAGCTTATCGGATTTAAACCGCGCTTCTATATAGGTTTGCTCATAGAAATAATTTCCGCCCCATCGAGGCCCCCCGCGCAATCCGATCGGATCCTCGCTGATGAATCTCTGCTGGTTGGGCGAATAGTATCTCGCCAGGCTGCGACCAGCTAAAATACTGTTATCTCGCAAATAATCCATAAAACCACGGCCAAAACAAGAGAAAAGTTTCTTACCCAAAAAAGAATCCTAAACTGCCTCAGATAAGGTATTTCCTCTTTATATTTTTTGTAAGCACAAGCCAAAAAATAATCTTGCTCTAAAGCTTTCATTTTCCACCAAGGCGCCTTGAGCAGCTCTTTTTTTGCCTCATCTGCCAACGGATATAACTCTTTCGCTAATTTTCTCCTCTTAAAGTCCAGCACAATAGTTAAAATATTGCCAGAGATAATAATTACCAATATAGTTGCCAATAAGATATATTTCATGTATTCCATATTTTTTCTTAATGCGTGTAGTAATAGTACCCAATTCCAGCCCCTGTACAGCCAATACTAGCAAGCCATCCTAATAAGCCGCCAGAAGCCCCGGCTATCCCAGCACCAATTCCAATCTTTGCGGCTGCTCCCCCATAAGCACTGGCTGCATCCCCAACTTTTGACGCCGCATTGGCTACTGGATCCGGCGGAGGAGTCTCATCATCGCCATTTCCTTTTTTACAAGCCTCTCCTCTTCTTTTGTCTCTCATCCCTTCGTACGCCCCCGCAGCAGAGTACCCTCCCCACGCAGACGCACCGCATCCAATAGCCCCCCAAATAATTGTTCCCCAAGCGATTTGTCCCTGGGGATCCGTGTACATTACCGGATTCCCCCCCCACATACCCATAAACATTGATCCCCCCGCGCAATCCGATCGGATCCTCGCTGATGAATCTCTGCTGAGACGGCGAATAGTATCTCGCCCGGTAGAAGTAAAGCCCCGTGCCGTCGTTCTCTCTCCCGGTATACTGGAACGGGTTGTCAACGATCGCATCCGCCGTCGTGTTGCCGTAGGGATCGTAGGTGTAATCGACGACCTTCGCACCGAATTGATTTGTCAGACGCACGGTCGATCTCAGCGCATCGATCAGATAGCTCAACGTCTGCGCGCTTGCGCCGCTGCCGCT
>WQUA01000013.1 GCA_009786025.1 Pseudomonadota bacterium
AAGCTGATTTCGCCGATCGCGATGGAAGAAGGCTTGCGTTTTGCGATTCGCGAAGGTGGCCGCACCGTCGGCGCCGGCGTCGTCGCCAAGATTATTGAGTAGTGTAGCGACTAAGCGCTAACAAAGCGGGCAGCGAAGCCCGGTTCTCCGGACTTCGCTGCGCCGTCAGCAGTAATGGCAGTATTTTGAAGCGCGCCTGCAAGCAGGCGCGTGTGGTGTTTAAAGAGAGTGTAGGTCAGTAGCTCAATTGGCAGAGCGGCGGTCTCCAAAACCGCAGGTTGGGGGTTCGATTCCCTCCTGACCTGCCAGCGCGTCCGGCAAGGAAACGGAATGGCAGACAGAATTAAGATCATCGTAGCAATCGCTTGTGTGGTGCTCGGTTTGTGGGGCTACTACCACTTTGTCCAAATGTCGATCGGCCTGCGAGCGCTGATGATTCTGGGCGGCATCGCGGCGGGTGCCGTGGTCATGTGGTTGTCCAAACCTGGCAAGGATTTTGTCGTCTTTGCGCGAGAGGCTTGGCAGGAAGGCGGTCGGGTGGCATGGCCATCGCGGCAGGAAACCATCCGGATGACGCTGATTGTTTTCGCGTTTGTGGTAGTGATGTCGCTGTTTCTCTTTTTCATCGACCAGATCATCGCCTGGCTCATCAAACTAATGTTGAGCGGAGGGGCGTAATGGGCGACAAAAGATGGTACGTGGTGCACGCTTATTCCGGCTTTGAGAAGGCGGTGCAGCGGACATTGATCGAGCGCATCGCCCGCGCCGAATTGCAGGATAAATTCGGCCAGGTTCTGGTACCGGTCGAGGAAGTGGTGGAAATGCGTGGCGGTCAGAAAGCGATCAGCGAGCGCAAATTTTTCCCCGGCTATGTGTTGGTCGAAATGGAAATGACCGATGAAACCTGGCATTTGGTGAAAAGTACGCCGAAGGTGACGGGCTTTGTCGGCGGCACGGCGCATAAACCTGCGCCGATTTCGCAGAAGGAAGTTGATGCCATCATGCACCAGATGCGGGAAGGCGTTGAAAAACCGCGTCCGAAAGTGTTGTTTGAAGCGGGCGAACTGGTGCGGGTTAAGGATGGCCCGTTTGCCGACTTCAACGGCACCGTTGAAGACGTCAACTACGAAAAGAGCAAGTTGCGGGTGTCGGTCGCCATTTTCGGACGGGCGACGCCGGTCGATCTGGATTTTGCGCAGGTCGAAAAAGCGTGACCTCTATCCCCTCTCCTGCTTGCAGGAGAGGGTGCTCCAAAGGAGCGGGAGAGAGAAGGAATACTGAGCATCATCGCCGTTACAGCCCCGGCGGTGGTTGCAGGAAAGAAGGGCTGCTGATGGGGAGAGTGACAACACTCGCTTGAACCCGAAGGAGTTAGAAACATGGCGAAGAAAGTCGTCGGTTATATCAAGTTGCAAGTGCCGGCAGGCAAAGCCAATCCCAGCCCGCCGATCGGGCCGGCGCTTGGTCAGCGCGGTCTGAACATCATGGAATTCTGTAAAGCGTTTAACGCGCAGACGCAGAAAATGGAACCGGGGCTGCCGATTCCGGTGGTGATCACCGCTTTTGCGGACAAGAGCTTTACCTTCATTATGAAAACGCCGCCGGCGACTGTCCTGATCAAAAAGGCGGCGAAGGTGGACAAGGGCAGCCCGCGGCCGCACACCGACAAGGTCGGTAAATTGACACGGGCGCAAGCGGAAGAAATCGCCAAGACCAAACAACCCGACCTTACGGCTGCGGATATGGATGCCGCCGTTCGCACGATTGCGGGCAGCGCGCGCAGCATGGGCATCACGGTGGAAGGGGTGAAATAATCATGAGCGAACAGAAAAAACGGACAAGCAAACTGAGCAAGCGTATGCAAGTTGTGCGCGGCAAAGTCGATCGTAGCAAAAATTATCCGATCGACGAAGCCTTGACGCTGGCGAAAAAAAATGCAGTCGCCAAGTTTGATGAGTCGATCGACGTCGCAGTCAACCTTGGTGTCGATGCGCGCAAATCCGACCAAAGCGTGCGCGGTTCGGTCGTGTTGCCGGCGGGTACCGGCAAGACGGTTCGCGTCGCCGTGTTTGCGCAGGGCGAAAAAGCCAAGCAGGCGGAAGAAGCGGGGGCCGATATCGTCGGCTTCGACGATTTGGCGGCGAAGGTTAAAGGCGGCTTTATGGATTTCGACGTGGTGATCGCCACGCCGGACGCGATGAAAGTGGTCGGCCAATTGGGGCAAGTGCTGGGGCCGCGCGGTTTGATGCCGAACCCGAAAGTGGGAACGGTTTCGGCGGATGTGGTGACGGCAGTCAAAAACGCCAAGGCCGGCCAGGTGCAGTACCGCACCGACAAAGCCGGGATCATTCACTGCACGATCGGACGAGCGTCGTTTGAAGCGGAAGCGCTGAAGTCGAACCTGCTGGCGTTGATCGAAGCGCTGAACAAGGCGAAACCGGCAAGCTCGAAGGGCGTGTACCTGCGCCGCGTCAGCGTGTCGAGCACAATGGGCGCCGGGATTCGCGTTGACACCAGCGCCTTGCAGCAAAAGTCGGCCGCGGCAAGTTGATGAAATAACGGGGACCCGTTAACAGCGTCAGGCAGCGGGTTTCAGCAAAGATTTGAGGGCGTAAGCGAGCGAGTAATCGCGTGCTTACAGGCCGTCAAAGACCGTAGGAGTCGTAACGACTTAAAGCGGAAGCGAGCAGAAGTCGGCAAACTTCCGGTCCTGCGCAGATGGTGCCTTAAAGAACAGGATTTCCTGGATGTTAGGACACCGTATCGAGGCGTCAGCAGTTGGGGCGCTGTGGTAAGGGCGAGCTGTTGCTGGTTGCGCGTTGATGGTGCGACGAGCGGCAGACTCTTATTGATAGAAGAGGTGGACCTTGCTTAATCTTGAGCAAAAACAAGCAGTGGTCGCGGAAGTGTCGGCGCAGGTAGAAAAAGCGCAGGCAATCATTCTGGCGGAAAACCGCGGAGTGAGCGTTGGCGATATGACCAAGCTGCGCGCCAAGGCGCGTGAATCCGGCGTGTACTTCAAAGTGGTGAAGAATACCCTGGTTCGTCGCGCGGTGGCTGATACGCCGTTTGCCGCGTTGTCCGAGAAGATGAGTGGGCCGTTGGCGTACGGGATCAGCAACGATCCGGTCGCGGCGGCCAAGGTGCTGAGCGATTTCGCCAAAGGCAACGACAAATTCGTCGTGGTCGGCGGCGCCATGCCGGGACAAGTGATGTCGATGCAGGAAGTGGTTGCATTGGCGTCATTGCCGTCGCGCGAAGAACTCATCGCCAAACTCATGGGCACGATGCAAGCGCCGGTCGCCAAGTTTGTTCGGACGCTGAACGAAGTGCCGGGCAAATTCGTGCGGACATTGGCAGCGGTGCGCGATGCCAAAGCGGACGCCCAGGCAGCGTAAGCGCCAGGCGTTTACTTTTGCGACTTAAACAAATTTATTATTCAGATCAACGATTCAGGAGTTTTATATGTCTGTTCAAAACGAAATTCTCGACAAAATTGCCGCCATGACCGTTCTGGAGCTTTCCGAACTGATCAAGGCGATGGAAGAAAAATTCGGCGTTTCTGCTGCCGCGGCGGTTGCCGTAGCAGCGCCGGTAGCGGGCGGTGCGCCGGCAGCGGCGGCTGAAGAGCAAACCGAATTCACCGTGGTGTTGGCTGCTGTCGGTGACAACAAGGTGAACGTGATCAAGGCAGTGCGCGAACTCACCGGCCTGGGCCTCAAGGAAGCCAAGGACTTGGTTGACGGTGCGCCGAAACCGGTCAAGGAAGGCGTTGCCAAGGCCGATGCCGAGGCTGCCAAGAAGAAGTTGGAAGAAGCGGGCGCCAAAGTCGAAGTCAAGTAAGCGATTTGGGAAACGGACAAAGCCGGTGATCGCTCACCGGCTTTGTCGCCTTCCGGAATCTTGAACGTAAGGTTTTGTAAGACCAAAAAAGAAAAAATAGAGCGCGAAAAAAAGCGGGTTGTGGTATCAGTCTGCTTTTTTTCGTCTTCTGAAACGACTGGAGAAGACAGGCCTGGTCGGGCGACAAAAACAGTCGCCGTCCGCCAGCGGTTGGTAGCGGCCAACCACCAAGCCTTGGCGCGTGGAAAAATGCGATGGAAAAGCATCGTGGGAAATACCGCGCGTTCAGTCGATGACCGTCGGGTGCTTCTGATCAAGGCGCTCGTTCATCGGAGAGGTTATGGTTAAAAAATACTCCTTCGCGGAAAAGAAACGTATTCGCAAAAGTTTTGCCAAACGCGGTACCGTTTTGACAGTTCCGTTCCTTTTGGAAACACAGCTCGATTCCTACCGGGCGTTCTTGCAGCAGGGTGTGCCTGAAGGCAAACGCAAGCAGCAAGGATTGCAACTGGCATTTGACTCGGTGTTCCCGATTGTCAGCCACACGGGGAATGCGCGGCTCGAATATGTTTCGTACTCGTTGCAGCCGCCGGCTTTCGATGTGGTCGAATGTCAGCAGCGCGGTTTGACCTTCTGCTCGGCATTGCGAGCCCGTGTCCGGCTGGTGTTGATGGATAAGGATTCGGCGACGCCCAAAATCCGGGAAGTGAAAGAGCAGGAAGTTTACATGGGCGAGATTCCGCTCATGACCGAGAACGGCTCGTTTGTGATCAACGGCACCGAGCGCGTGATCGTGTCGCAATTGCACCGTTCACCGGGCGTGTTCTTTGAACATGATCGCGGCAAAACGCACAGTTCGGGCAAACTGTTGTTTTCGGCGCGGGTGATTCCGTATCGCGGCTCCTGGCTTGACCTTGAATTCGACCCGAAGGATATTCTGTTTTTCCGCGTCGATCGTCGTCGCAAGATGCCGGTGACGATTCTGTTGAAAGCGATCGGTTATACGGCAGAAACCATTTTGCGCGAATTCTTTGAATTCGATACGTTCTATCTGTCGGCAACAAGCTATCGGATGGCGTTGGTGGCCGATCGGCTGAAGGGCGAGTTGGCGACGTTCGATATCGTCGGCAAGAACGGTCAGGTGGTAGTAGCGAAAGATAAGCGCGTCACCGTACGTTCGGTGCGCGAGCTGCAGGAAAGCGGCGTCGAGTCTATCGCGGTGCCGGAAGATTACGTTACCGGGCGGGTGCTGGCGACGCATGTGATTGACCAGAGCACAGGCGAAGTATTGGCCAAGGCCAACGATGAAATCACACCGGAACTGTTGGCCAGACTGACAGCAGCGGGAATTGCCGAGATTCAGACCTTGTTTACCAATGAGCTTGATCGCGGCGCTTACATTTCACAGACGTTGCGTACCGATGATACGCCCGATCAGTACGCGGCGCGCGTGGCGATTTATCGGATGATGCGCCCCGGTGAACCGCCGACGGAAGAAGCGGTGGAAGCGTTGTTCAAAGGGCTGTTCTTCTCCGATGAACGCTACGATTTATCGGCAGTGGGGCGGATGAAATTCAACCGGCGAGTTGGTCGCGCCGAAGTCGGCGGCGCCACGACATTGAGTAATGAAGATATTGTGGCGGTAATCAAGATCGTCGTCGATCTGCGCAACGGTCACGGTGAAGTCGATGATATCGATCACTTGGGCAACCGCCGCGTTCGGTCAGTCGGCGAACTTGCCGAAAATCAGTTCCGCTCCGGACTGGTACGCGTCGAGCGCGCGGTGAAAGAGCGGCTCGGTCAAGCCGAGAGCGAAAATCTGATGCCGCACGATCTGATCAACGCCAAGCCGATTTCGGCAGCGATCAAAGAGTTTTTCGGCTCCTCGCAGTTGTCGCAGTTCATGGATCAAACCAACCCGCTGTCCGAAATCACACACAAGCGTCGCGTATCGGCGTTGGGGCCAGGTGGTTTGACGCGCGAGCGCGCGGGGTTTGAAGTGCGCGACGTACATCCGACGCACTACGGCCGTGTTTGTCCGATTGAAACGCCGGAAGGTCCGAATATCGGCCTGATCAATTCGCTGGCGTTGTATGCGCGAACCAACGAATACGGCTTTCTCGAAACGCCGTATCGCAAAGTAGTTAACGGCGTGGCGACGCGCGATATCGAATACTTGTCGGCGATTGAAGAAGGCCAGTATGTGATCGCGCAGGCGAGTGCCGAGATGGACGGAAAAGGGAAGCTAACCGAAGATTTGGTCTCGTGTCGCCTCGACGGCGAGTCGATGCTGTCGCCAGCGGATAAGGTGCAATACATGGACGTGGCGCCATCGCAGATTGTTTCAGTGGCGACGGCGCTGATTCCGTTCCTTGAGCACGACGACGCCAACCGTGCGTTGATGGGCTCAAACATGCAACGTCAGGCGGTCCCCTGCTTGCGCCCGGAAAAACCACTGGTCGGCACCGGCATCGAGCGGACGGCGGCAGTGGATTCAGGAACGATGGTGAAAGCGGCGCGCGGCGGTCGTGTCGATTACGTTGACGCAACGCGAATCGTGGTGCGGGTCAACGACGATGAAACGGCGGCTGGCGATGTCGGTGTCGATATTTACAACCTCGTCAAATACAAGCGTTCCAATCAAAGCACCAACATCAACCAGCGGCCATTGGTGCGGGTCGGCGACATGATCAACCGCGGCGACGTGATCGCTGACGGCGCCTCGACCGATAAGGGCGAGCTGGCGCTTGGGCAGAACATGTTGGTTGCGTTCATGCCGTGGAACGGTTACAACTACGAAGATTCGATCCTGATCAATGAGAACATCGTTGCGAACGATCGCTATACGTCCATCCACATCGAAGAATTGACGGTGGTGGCGCGCGACACCAAACTTGGTGCCGAAGAGCTTACCCGTGACGTGCCGTCGCTCGGCGAAGCGCAGTTGGCGCGGCTCGATGAAGCCGGTATCGTCAACATCGGCGCCGAAGTCGAAGCGGGTGACGTGCTCGTCGGCAAAGTGACGCCGAAGGGCGAAACGCAGTTGACGCCGGAAGAGAAATTATTGCGGGCGATCTTCGGCGAGAAAGCCTCCGATGTTAAAGATACCAGCCTGCGCGTGCCGTCCGGTATGGCGGGGACGGTGATTGACGTGCAGGTGTTTACTCGTGAAGGGTTGGCGCGCGATTCACGGGCGCAGCAAATCATCGATCATGAATTGAAAAACTACCGCCTCGATTTGAACGATCAATTGCGCATTGTTGAAAACGATGCGTTCGCGCGGTTGGAACGGCTGCTGATCGGCAAGAAGGTCAACGGCGGCCCGAAGCGGATTGCCAAGGGGTCGGAGATTACGGCCGATTATCTGAAGGAAGTGCCGCGTCACGATTGGTTCGACATTCGTCTTGCCGATGAAACGACGGCGCAGCAGATGGAAGCAATCAAGGAATCGCTGGCGCAGATGCGTGTGCGCTTCGATGAAACTTACGAGATCAAGAAGCGCAAGCTGACGCAAGGCGATGAATTGCCGCCGGGCGTGCAGAAAATGGCGAAAGTGTATGTCGCCGTGAAGCGTCGCTTGCAAGCCGGCGACAAAATGGCCGGCCGTCACGGCAACAAAGGCGTGGTGTCGAAAATCATTCCGACCGAAGACATGCCTTATACCGCCGACGGCACGCCGGTGGATATCGTGTTGAACCCGCTCGGGGTGCCATCGCGGATGAACATCGGCCAGATTCTGGAAGTGCATCTGGGCTGGGCAGCGAAAGAGTTGGGGCAGAAGATCGACCGGATGCTGAAAGCGCAGATAAAGGCGAAGGAAGTTCGCAAATACCTCGATGAAATTTACGGCAAACTTGGCCAGCCGGAAGACTTCAAAGGATTTTCCGATGAGGAAATTCTGGAGATGGCGAGCAATCTGCGCGGCGGCGTTCCGTTTGCGACGCCGGTGTTCGACGGCGCCAATGAGAGTGAGATCAAACATATGCTTGACATGGCAGAGTTGCCGCGCTCCGGCCAGCAGACCCTGTACGATGGGCGTACCGGCGATGCGTTTGATCGCCCGGTCACCATCGGCTACATGCACATGCTGAAGCTGCACCATTTGGTTGATGACAAGATGCACGCGCGTTCGACCGGGCCGTACAGCCTGGTGACGCAACAGCCGTTGGGCGGTAAAGCGCAGTTCGGCGGTCAGCGTTTCGGCGAAATGGAAGTGTGGGCGCTGGAAGCTTATGGCGCTTCGCACACATTGCAGGAAATGTTGACCGTAAAATCGGACGACGTGACTGGCCGCACCAAGGTTTATGAAAGCATTGTCAAAGGCGAGCACAAGATCGAAGCAGGGATGCCCGAATCGTTCAATGTGCTGGTCAAGGAAATTCGCTCGTTGGCGATCGATGTCGATATGGAAACCAAATCCTGAGACCGGACGACGAGCACGGAAATCCAACACGATATATTGCTATGACAGCGTTCATAAGTGACAACAACCACCTGAACGCCACAACAGAAACGGAGTACGCATGAAAGCGCTTCTCGATTTATTTAAACAAGTAGCTCAGGACGCAGAGTTTGATTCGATCAAGGTGGGGCTGGCCTCACCGGAAAAAATCCGCGCCTGGTCTTACGGTGAAGTCAAAAAGCCGGAAACGATCAATTACCGGACGTTCAAACCCGAACGCGATGGTTTGTTTTGCGCCAAGATTTTTGGGCCCATCAAGGATTACGAATGTCTGTGCGGCAAATACAAGCGACTGAAGCACCGCGGCGTGATTTGCGAAAAATGCGGCGTTGAAGTAACGTTGACCAAGGTGCGACGCGAACGGATGGGACACATTGAACTGGCCAGCCCGGTGTCGCACATCTGGTTCTTGAAGAGCTTGCCGTCACGCTTGGGCATGGTGCTCGATATGGCGCTGCGCGACATCGAGCGCGTACTTTATTTTGAAGCGTATGTGGTGACCGATCCAGGGCTGACGCCGCTGAACCGTTGTCAGCTTCTGACCGAGGAAGATTATTGGGCGAAAGTCGAGCAGTACGGCGATGATTTCCGCGCCAGCATGGGCGCCGAAGGCGTTCGCGATCTGCTGAAAGGCCTTAACGTCGGCAATGAAGTGGAGCGTTTGCGCAAGGAATTGGACGCGACAAGTTCGGAAGCAAAGATCAAAAAGATCGCCAAGCGGTTAAAAGTTCTGGAAGCGTTCGTCAAATCGGGAATCAAACCGGAGTGGATGGTTCTTGAAGTGTTACCGGTGCTGCCACCCGAATTGCGACCGCTGGTGCCGCTCGATGGCGGCCGCTTCGCCACGTCGGACTTGAACGACTTGTACCGTCGCGTGATCAACCGCAACAACCGTCTGAAGCGGCTGCTTGAGTTGAAAGCGCCAGATATTATTGTGCGTAACGAGAAGCGGATGCTGCAAGAAGCGGTCGATTCGCTGCTCGACAACGGCCGTCGTGGCAAAGCGATGACCGGCGCCAACAAGCGGCCGTTGAAATCACTGGCCGACATGATCAAGGGCAAGAGTGGCCGTTTCCGTCAAAATCTGCTCGGTAAGCGCGTTGACTATTCGGGGCGCTCGGTGATTGTGGTCGGTCCTCAGTTGAAGTTGCATCAATGCGGTTTACCAAAACTGATGGCGCTCGAACTGTTCAAACCGTTCATCTTCAACCGATTGGAGATGATGGGGCGCGCGACGACGATCAAAGCGGCGAAGAAAATGGTGGAAAGCCAGGAACCGATCGTTTGGGACATACTGGAAGAAGTGATTCGCGAACACCCCGTTCTGCTCAACCGGGCGCCGACGCTGCACCGTCTCGGCATTCAGGCGTTCGAGCCAGTGCTGATTGAAGGCAAAGCGATTCAGTTGCATCCGTTGGTGTGTACGGCGTTCAACGCCGACTTCGACGGCGACCAGATGGCGGTGCACGTACCGCTGTCACTGGAAGCGCAGATGGAAGCGCGTACGTTGATGCTGGCGTCGAACAACGTGTTGCTGCCGTCGAACGGTGAGCCGTGTATCGTGCCGTCGCAAGACATTGTGCTCGGTTTGTATTACGCAACGCGAGAGAAGATCGGTGCTAAAGGTGAAGGCATGTTGTTCGCTGATGTGGACGAATTGTCACGTGCTTACGAAACCAAGCAAGTCGAACTGCATGCCAAGGTAACGGTGCGCATCCGTGAAACAGTCAAGGATGGCGACGATTTGCTGGAACGGATCGCGCGCTACGAAACGACCGTCGGCCGGGCGCTGCTTTCGGAAATTCTGCCGGCTGGAATGCCGTTTTCGGCGCTCAACAAACCGCTGAAGAAGAAAGAAATTTCGCGACTCATCAATATGAGTTTCCGGGTGTGCGGATTGCGCGAAACGGTGATCTTCGCCGACAAGCTGATGCAGTCCGGCTACGCGTTGGCGACTCGTTGTGGCATTTCATTTGCCGCTGACGATATGATGGTGCCGGGAGATAAAAAGGCTATCATTGAAGCCGCCGAAAAAGAAGTGAAAGAAATCGAGCGGCAATACACTTCCGGTTTGGTCACGCACGGCGAACGCTATAACAAAGTGGTTGATATCTGGGGTCGCGCCGGCGATGATATCGCCAAGGTGATGATGGCGCAGCTGTCGAAGATGAATGTGGTAAATCGTGAAGGCAAAACCGTCACTCAGGATTCGTTCAACGCAATCTACATGATGGCCGATTCGGGTGCGCGCGGATCGGCGGCGCAGATTCGCCAGTTGGCCGGGATGCGCGGACTGATGGCGCGCCCGGACGGCTCGATTATTGAAACGCCGATCACGGCGAATTTCCGCGAAGGTTTGAACGTGTTGCAATACTTCATCTCGACGCACGGCGCTCGTAAAGGTTTGGCCGACACTGCATTGAAGACGGCGAACTCGGGGTATCTGACGCGCCGCCTGGTAGATGTGACGCAAGACCTGGTGGTGACCGAGAACGATTGCGGCACGCGCAACGGCGTGATGCTGAAAGCGCTGACCGAAGGCGGCGAAGTGGTCGAGCCGCTGCGCGATCGCATCCTCGGACGTGTCACTGCCAGCGATGTGGTGCATCCCGAAACACAAGTGACCTTGTACGAAGCGGGAACGCTGCTGGGCGAGGAAGAAGTCGAGCAGATTGAGTTGTTGGGCATCGACGAAGTCAAGGTGCGGGCACCGCTGACCTGTGAGACGCGTTACGGCCTGTGCGCGAAATGTTATGGGCGCGATCTGGGGCGCGGTCATTTGGTGAACGTCGGCGAAGCGGTTGGCGTGATCGCCGCACAGTCGATCGGCGAGCCGGGAACGCAGTTGACGATGCGTACTTTCCACATCGGCGGTGCGGCATCGCGGACGGCGGCGGCATCGCACGTCGAAGCGAAATCGGCAGGAACGGCGCGGTTTTCAGCGCAGATGCGGTACGTGACCAACGCCAAGGATGCGTTGATCGTGATCGCGCGCTCCGGTGAGATTTCGATTCACGATGACAATGGCCGCGAGCGCGAGCGTCACAAGATTCCTTATGGAGCGACGCTTCTGGTCAAGGATGGTGAAGCGATCAAAGTCGGCACCTCGCTGGCGCAATGGGACGCGACGGCGCGTCCGATCATTACCGAATACAGCGGCCGTATCAAATTTGAAAACGTCGAAGAAGGCGTAACCGTCGCCAAGCAAGTGGACGATGTGACCGGCTTGTCAACGCTGGTGGTCATTGACCCGAAGCGTCGCGTCGGCAGCGCCGCCAGAGGCGTGCGGCCGCAGGTGAAACTGCTGGACGAGCGCGGTGAGGAAATTCTTCTTGCAGGATCCGATCAGCCGGTGAACATCACCTTCCAACTCGGTTCCATCATTACGGTGAAAGACGATCAAATCGTCAACGTTGGCGACGTGCTGGCGCGGATCCCGCAGGAAACGTCAAAGACGCGCGACATCACCGGCGGTCTGCCGCGGGTGGCGGAGTTGTTCGAAGCGCGTTCACCGAAAGACGCCGGCGTGTTGGCCGAAGTGACCGGTACCGTTTCGTTCGGTAAGGACACCAAAGGCAAACAGAGGTTGGTGATTACCGATCTCGACAACGTGCCGCACGAATATCTGATTCCGAAGGACAAGCACGTGATGGCGCACGACGGTCAAGTCGTCAACAAAGGCGAAATGATCGTTGATGGTCCGGCCGATCCGCACGATATTCTGCGACTGCTCGGCGTTGAGGCGCTGGCGCGTTACATCACCGATGAAGTGCAGGACGTTTACCGGCTGCAGGGCGTGAAGATCAACGACAAGCATATTGAAGTGATCGTTCGTCAGATGTTGCGTCGCGTTCAGGTGCACGACGCCGGCGACACGCGCTTCATCCCCGGCGAGCAAGTAGACCGCTCGGAAATTCTCGACGAGAACGATCGCGCGATCAAGGCGGGCAAACAGCCGGCGACTTACGAGCACATGTTGTTGGGGATCACCAAAGCGTCGTTGTCCACCGATTCGTTCATTTCGGCAGCTTCGTTCCAGGAAACGACCCGAGTGCTGACCGAAGCGGCGATCATGGGCAAGCGCGACGACCTGCGCGGGTTGAAGGAGAACGTCATCGTTGGCCGCTTGATCCCGGCGGGAACCGGGCTGGCGCACCACAACTTGCGCCGCGCACAGAAACAACATGACCCCTACGCAGCGTTGATGGCGGCGGTACAAGCCGACGATAACGCAGCGAAAGCGGCATCGGAGTCTGGGCACTGATATTAGAAGTCAGAAGCTAGGCGTAGGGCGAATAAGCGAAGCGCCATCGCCAACCCCCCCTCGCGGGAGAGAAAAAGAAACACCCTCCCCCGCATGCGGGGGAGGGTGGGATGAGAGGACACTGGCGTAGTCCGGGAAAGCGAAGCATTATTCGGAAGCGACTTCCTATGTAAAAGGGCGGGGTTCAACCCCGCCCTTTTTTCGAATCCTCGTGCGAGCCTTCCCCCGGCCATCCTTCTCTGCACGAAGTCGCAGGCTTAAAGTTCTTTCTGAAAGAAAGCGCCTGTCGAGTGGGGACTGTCTCTGTGGGTCAAAATGTTCGCATGACGTGAACAAGCCACTTGTTGGCGCCGGTGTCTTTGCATCGGTTACTGCCGTCACACACAGTGTATAACGGTGTGTCAGCGTTTGTGGTGATCCAGGCAACCCCTGCTTGCCAGCCGCCTTCAAAGTCTTTGGTAACGCCGAATTTCCAATCGGTATAGTCGTATTCACCATAGTGTTGTATATGCTGGCGGCCAACGTGAATCAAGCCTTTCCAACTCGGCAAGAATTCATGGCTGAGGTTGCCTTCGATGTAATACGAACCATGGGAGTTTCCCCGACCCATACCCATCGACTTATCGTTGAAGCCGAAATAGTCTGTCACCGTGTGAGAGTACTTCACGTTCAGGAATTTCCAGGTCAAGGCCGCGCCGAGCTCCAACGTGGTGTATTTTTCGCCCGTCCCGTTGATTTGCCCGTTGGGGAAAGTGAACAGAAGAAGGCTCAGATCATAAGTAAAATCGCCTACCGTATTCGTATAGCCGCCATAGACATCAATCTCTCCTGCGGCATTGTTCAACGCGGCATCGCTGACGCTGGTGCCCCATGTTCCCAGATACAGTCCGCTTTGATGAGAAAAGTCGAGCCCTCCCTGCACCGCAGGCTTGCCCTGCGTGTAGGAAATTCCACGGAACACGTACTGCGAAAACAGTCCGACATTGGCGCTGAGGGTATAGGCGGGGGTGGGCGTTTCTTCTGGGGGCGTCGATGTTTCTTCGGCATGGACGACGCTCGTCGCCGCCAGTAACGCGGCGAACACAGCGCACCAAGGTGTGTACTTAATTATTTTCATTGCTCTGACTCCTCTTTATTTGATAGTGGGAAAAAATTTGGGTTATTTGCTCGGTAATTAATGACCGCTCAGAAATTGTCGGTTCAATAAAACACAACCTCTTCATGTAATAACATTCGCTTCATTAAGTCTTCCTGGCGCGACGCCCTGCCCCGCGCACGGCGAACCACAATCCTCCGGCGGATGTCAGCACCAAACCGATCCACAGCAGGGAGGCAAAGGGAAAGACGCGCAACACGACAACCGCTTGCGATTTCTGCGGGCCTCCTTCAAGCGCCGCAACGGCGGCGGCGCTGGGCACCCACAATTGCACGTCACGTGTCCAGCCATGATCGATAAAGGGGTGCAGCACGTAGCCCGGCGTGTTGGCGTAGCGCGCATAGCGATAATCGAGTATTTCGCAAATCTGCCGCACGGGCCCGCCGTAGCCTTGAACGGCGCTGCGCGCATCGCGATACAAAGTCTGACCGCTTATCACGTCATCCGACGGCGTCTTCAATTCAACCTGTGCCAGTGCGCGAAACCCTCCGGTGCCTTTTGTCCAGCCGCCGTCTGCCGCCCGATCCACTTCCAGTGAGGTCACGCGGAAGGAATAACCGTGAGGGGTTTCGTGCCACGCATCTGACAGATCAATCACTCGCTGGGAATAGCCGTTCAGCGCGGTCGCCAATAACGCACCCCAGAGGGCAACCATAGCGCCTAGATGGATTAGTCCGAGCGAGAGCACGTGCGCCTTGGCGGAAGTTCTGTGTGCTGTGTAAACGCTCCAGAAGATCGCGCCAAGCGCAAGGTATGCGCCTGCCGCCAGCGATGCGTCGATGCGCGGCAATACAGCGACGATGCGCTGCGACAGTACCCCCTCACCCATGTAGGCTCGCGTGAGCGGCCCTCCTTCGATCCACGCGGCGGCGCACACGATAATCGCGACCGATAGCGTAATCCAGCCGATCCGTCGGGCCAGGCGCCAGAAAAAGAGCCAGCCGCCGATCAGGCCGATGGCGATCAACGGGTACAGCGCGGCGCGGGCAAGCGCATAGCCGTTCACGTCCCACTGCGCGAAGGCGGCGCGCAGTGCCGATAGTTCTGACCCTCGCTGCCAATTGCCGAGCGTCTCGAAAAAAGGCTTCAGGTCTTCCGGTCGTGGCCATCCTTTGGCGCTGGCGAGATAAGCCCACGCCAGATGACCTGCGGCAAGCAGCCCGATAACGATGAAGGCAAACTGCGTGAGACGCAGCCCTAAAACCATCGGGCCTGTACGCAGTGGCGTTGGAGCTACCCGACGCCCACGCCAGGCCATGGTGCATCCTGCCAGCACGAGGACGGCTGCGAGGGAAAAGTACACGGGCGCGGCTGTAGCTCCCACGTAGCGATGCGAGCTTGCCAATGTCTCGTTACGGGTGACGCCCATTGCTACCAACGTCAGAACAGCGGCCATCAGTGCGGCAAACGGCATCCACCGCCAGAGCGGCCTTCCCGCTTGCCAACCGGCGACGCCGTGCAGATGTGCGCCGAGCAGGCACCAGACAGCAAACACAGCCGTCTGCACCGGGTCCCAGTGCCAGGCTTGCCCGAACATCGCGTCTTCGAACGCCCATACCATGCCGAAGCCGATACCGGCAGTCAAAAGCACCCAAGCCCGGCGAGCGTGCGCCAACGCCGCGCCCGGCCAGGTGGTTTGATGACCGCCAAGCGCAGCAAGCGCCGGCGCGGCCAGGGCCAGCGTCCACGCATAAGCCGCCAGCACCAGCGGAGCGTGGAACAGCATCCAGATTTTCATCAGATGGGCGTTCATCCCTTGCGAGGCGGTCTGCGTCAACCAGTCGGAAGGCGTTGCGGAAAAGGGGCCGAGCCAGGCAGCGCTCAGGGCAAGAGTGGCGCCGATCAAGGCAGTGACATCAAAGCGCGACGACATGGCGCGGTTGATTGTTGCCAGACTCATGCAGAAGGCGGCCAGCAACAACGTCGTTCCCTCATCGCCGCCCCACAGGTTGCCGAGCTTCAGATACAGCGGCAGTTCGGCGCCGCTGTAGAGCCATACATAGCGCACCTCGAAACGGTCGCTGATCAAGAGCACGGCCAAGCCGAGCAATGCTCCCAACAACAGCGCCGCCGCGTATGGGGACACGGGTTGACGCAACCGGGGAAATACGCCCGCTACGAGCGCACAGAGGCCGGCTGCGAATATCACTCCATTGCCAACGATGGGAAACACTGCGCACAACAGCGCCGCGCCGAATCCTGCCAACCAGATCGTATGTTTACGCATAGCGTCGCTCCGGGCCGATATACCGTGCACGATGTTCGAGTTCGGCGCGTAATCCGGCGGCGGCCGCACCTGTTTCAAGGCGGGCCGCCAGCATGCCGCTCAAGCGTGCGGTGGCGATGCTGGCGCCGCCGCCGTGGAGGGGATTGCCTGGATCAAGGAAAGGATGAGTGCCGAAGTCTGCCGTCCCGGTCGGACGCCACGACACCTCGCCCGGCGCACAGCGCGCGTCGCCGCTCACGGCGATGCATCCGTCAAAAGCAGCAGGAAAGGCTATGTTTCCGCGTGCTGCCGCCGCCGCAACGAGCACCACGCCAGCCTCAGCGGCGACTCGGCAAGCGTGCGCAAGACGCGGGCTGGCTTGCGGCATTCCGAAACTCATGTTGACGAGCTGCGCCCCTTCATCGACCAACCACGCCAGGCTATCTACGATCGCATCGATGCACGCTTCGCGCCGCCGGTTGAAGACGTTGGCCACCAACAAGCAGGCAGCAGGGCAGTGCTGCAACACGCAAGCAGCAACTTGATCGCCATGTTCAAGATCATCGTCACAGGCGCCGGAGAACGACCGCGTTGCGATCACAGCGGAGCCGAAGCGCTCTCCGATCCCACTATCAATCAGGCCGACTCGAACAGATTTCAACGGACATCCCTCCGCGGAAAGTCAATGATCAGATCGAAGGCCGCCGCATCGAGTGTGCGGTGGCTGACCACGATCCGCGTCGCCTGCGGCAACAACGTATTGATTGCCTGTAACGTTCTTTGTTCCAGCGCACCATCGAGAGATGAGGTGCCTTCATCGATCACCAGTATCGAAGGCGCCATCAACAGGGCGCGGGCCAAAGCGACGCGTTGCCGTTCTCCGCCGGACAATGTGGCGCCGCGCGGTCCGACCTGGGTATTGAGCCCATCCGGTAAACGCGCGGCAAATTCGGTCACACCAGATGCCAGCGCCGCCTGCTCGATGGCCTCCGGCGTCGCACCCGGGCAACCATAACGGATGTTATCGGCGAGTGAACCAGCAAAGAGCACCGCTTCCTGGGAAACGACCACCACTTGCCTGCGCAGTGTGGCCGGGTCGAGATCGCGAACATCAATGCCGCCGATGCGAATGCTTCCTCGCGACGGCGCAAAATGGCGGTGCAGCAGATCAATGAATGTGGACTTGCCGCATCCTGAATCGCCCCGGAACCAAACCTTGCTGCCGGCCGGAATGGTAAAGTTCAACTCCGAAATCGCTTCCTGTTCACTGCCGGGGTAAGCGAAAGCGACATGTTCAGCGACAATGTCGCCCGCCAGCAAATCTGTTGCTCTTTCGGCAAGAGGGAGCGGCAGTGCAGGACGTAACTCGCGTAATTCGGCGACCCGGGCAAGGCCGACCTTGACGCGCTGCCACTGCAGATAAAGCCCCATAAGTGCATGCACCGGCGCACTGGCGCGTTGCACACAACTGGCGAAAGCAACCAGAGTGCCCAAGCTGACGGCGTCTCCACCCATCATCGCCAGACTGCCACCAACGAAGATGCCGATCACTGCCAGCGACAGCATCAGGTTCGGAAAGGCTCCGCCGATGTAACCGTATATTTGTAGAGTCAGCATGCGCTCGCGCGAGACATCGTGCAGACAACGAAGCCGCTCTGCTTCGCGTGTCTCGGCCACGTGGGTCTGAATGCAGCGCACCGCTGCCAACTTTTCAACGAGAAAACTAGACACCTCAACGCCAGCCTCTCGCGACTTGACCGAGAGACTTTCAATGCGTGGTCGTACCCATCTCAACACTGAGGCATTGACGACCATAAGAACAGCGAGGAACAGGGCGAGTCGCGGACTCCACAGCCCAAGCAATGCGACCGTACCGATCAGTGTCAGAACCGAATTGATAGCGGACAACGCCGCATCAATACTGAAGCGCTGCACCTCGCTCAAATCACCCTCCATGCGGGCCAGCAGATCGCCCTGGCGGGTTCGAGAAAAGACCTCTGGCGATAGCGTCAGAAGGTGTGCAAACAGGGACTCGCGCAACCGATGCAGCAATCGCGCCGAAGCAACAACGTGAATACGTCGACAGGTAAAGCCAATAGCCAACGCGGTCAGCGCTAATACGACCATCCATCCGCCGGTCGCCAGGGTCGCCTCGCGGTTGTGCGCGAGGATACCCTCATCAATCAAAGTCTTGGTCAGGTAAGGCTGCGCCAGTCCCGCGAGGACGGCGAGGAGAGAAAGCAGAAGCACGGCCGCGTAAGCCGGCAGTTCGGGGCGAATGAAGGACCATAACCATCGGGCCAAACCACCTTCATTCTTGTTGCTCCGAACTGCCGGCGTTGCGGCAGAAAGGCGAATGGTTTCCGCGCTCACACGAAGAATCAGCGCGTAAACACTCGCAACGAGGTCAACACCTGATCGCCACCGCTGGGCGTCCGGATGTTGCCGATGCGCTTGAGGGTCTTGCTGTCGTAAACCGTGATATCGCCCTGCGTACCGCCGATGTACAACTCGCTGCCGTCGCTCGATATGTTCACATTGTAGTAGGTGTGATCGAGATCGACGCGATCCATCTTGCCGGTGTTCATATCGGTGCGTGTCAGTTGCGTATAGACCGTGTAAACCTCGTTGCGCCGCACGGGATTGACCACTGACGAGAAAAGCACTACCGAAGCGTTTTCGAACTCCTTGAATCTGACCGTGTCCTTTTCAAGATCAAGCTCCCAAATGCCCGCGCGCAGAGCAGCCGGATCGCCTTCCTTCTTGTCGGTGGCAGCCACGTAATACGGCGTGGCGAACAGATTGGTCTGCTCCCACTGCGGCCAGATGGCAAGCGTGTCCGGTTCGCCCCGATTGGGTTGCTTCCAACTACGCCAGGGGTGCTTTCCTTTCACCGCGCCAGTCTGCGGATCGAGCTTGAGCATGTCCCAACTGAAGGCGTACAGCGTATCGCCCTTCGGTGAGTAAGCGAGCGAGGACACCCGGCGCACCGTCGGCAACTTGCGCGCCGGTTTGGCATTGGCGCCCGCATCGGTACGATAGATCGCGATGTAGGGATCCTGCGCCTGATACTCGCCGGGCAGCAGACGGGTGGGGTTTACGAAGACAGCGAGTTCCTTGCCGTCAGGACTCAGATCCATCGCAAAGACGGCCTTCCCGCGGATGTCACCTTCCGACAACTCCGCCCGGAAAACCTCCTTGCCGTTTTCCAGGTCGATTCCCGAGATGGTTTCCCAGCGGTTATGGATGACGTAAGCCACCTTGCCATCGCGCGACGGCACGACCGTAATCGGGCTATTGCCCTTGGTGGTATTCGGAATCTCGAAGTTCTTGACGACCTTGCGCTCCTTCGCATCGACCACAAACAGGATGTTGGGACGAGCAGCAGTGACGAGGTAGTCCTTCGCCGCCAGCGCGCCGGCCGAATACATGGTGAACAGGGCGGCGACAATGATGCTGGCGGTACTCGTTGCAGTTAAAGTTTTCTTTATCATGACTTGATATCTCCTTTTGGTTGAGTGGTGTGATCCAGTGCATTACTTCGGAAACACGCTTTGCAGCGCCCGCCAGTCGCGTGCTGCATCGTCGTGTCCCTCGCTCCAGCTTGGGTAGTTATGCAACGTGTCGGGAACCTGGGCGGGCCACCAGCACGGATCGGTGCAACCATAGAGATCGGCCTCCATCGGCTGGCACAATCCGGCCACCCCCATGAAGGAATCGAGCTCCCAGCCCGGATCGAATGTGGTTGCACATCCGGCGACGACGGCCGACATGGCTACCACCTTTTCGGCGGCCTCCTTGGTCGGGGCGGTTTTGATCTGGTGCGCCTTGCGATTCAGCGGCTTGATTTTTTTCATGATTCAGAACTCCTTGTTGGCAATAAAACGGGAAAGGAAAGAGGGGTTTTTCTGAAGGATTTCCAGATAGGCTTCAATACCGAAATCCACCCACTCTCTCAGCAGGTTGCAATAGTGATAAACGGGCGAATGAGGATCACTGAAGTTAGCGTACGACTCGTGATAACACCCGCCTGAGCAAAGGTTACGGATGCGGCATGTGGAACAGCCACGCTCCGAACGATTCAGCGCTTTCTCCATGAAGGCGCCGAGTTCGGCTTTGGCAATGCCGGATTCGACATTGCCAAAGGTCGGCAATTCAGACCCGGTGAAACGGTGGCACAAGTGCAAGTTCCCCTTGTGATCCACCGCCAGCAGGCCGACGCCGGCGCCGCACGGTAAAGCTTTCCGGCGGCCCTCGTAGAGATCGTTAAGTAGCTGGTGCATGTTCGAGAAGCCGATGTTTTCCCCGGCGATGGCCGCCTGGACATATTCCCGCCCCAGCGCTTTCATCGACTCGAACATGGCGTGCAGTTCATCCCCCACCAGATTGAAAATCTCGATCGGATTGCTGGTAACCGGCGCAAAGCCGACCTCAGCGAAACCGATTTCGTTCTTCAAGTGGTGATGAATAACCTTGATGTCTGAATAGCCTGCCGTCAAGGTGACGCGCGCGCCGACCGGTCGCGCCGTATAACGCGACAGCAACATGCGAGCCTTTTCGGCGACGACTTCATAGGTTCCCTTGCCGCCGATGGTTTTGCGACGCTTGTCGTGGATGGCCTGAGGGCCGTCCATGCTGATCGAGATGCCGAAACGATGCGCGTTGAAGTAGTCAACGATTTCCTCGGTCAGCAACGTTGCATTGGTGGTCAGAGACAAGTCCAGGGACTTGCCTTCTTCTCGGCAACGACGTTCGGCGTACTCCGTGACGGCGCGAATCAACGGCATGTTCGTCAACGGCTCGCCGCCGAAGAACACGACATTGACACGCTCCCGTTTGGCACCTTCCCGCAGCAGCAGCTCAATACCCTGCTTGGCTTTTTCCAGGCTGAGCTTGTCACCCTTTGAGGGCGTCGTGAGGTCCTCTTTGTAGCAATACGTACAGCTCAGATTGCAGCCGGTATTGACATTGAGCACGATCGCACTGAGCGGAAACTCGCGGACGTTAACGTCCAGCCCGGCATCGGGAACAGCCGGCTCGCTGCGCAATATACCCAGCGACTTGAGGTCCTCGATGGCATCGGCGACCAGATCGGGCGCTTCCAGATTCAGGAAGTGCTCTTTCAGGTCATCGAAACTCACACTCGAACGAAGCCGGACGAAATCGAGAACTTCGCCTGTCACGTCGTCGAGATCGAAAATTCCCGTGCTCGGCACGTGCATAAGCACCCGTCGCCCGTTCACCGCAACGTCGTGAAACGCGTTTGCATCGACGTAAAGCAGATTGGCTTCAGACATTGGTTTCTCCTCGGAAGAATCTGCTTTATCGAACCGGAGGATCGTTCCAACGTTGAACCGTCACAATCAGTGGCGTGCTAGCCTTGACTGTTCGCGTGTCGTCCTTGACCGTGGCTGTGACCTTCAATTCGCCAGCGTTGTTGGTGCCGAATCTGCGCTCCGGATTGGGGCCGGCGTCGCTGGGCAAGAAGAGGCCAGACGATTGGATGCGGCCGGCAAACTTCGCGTCCTGCAATTCAGCCGCGGTCTTGTTCATGTTATCAACAGACCATGAAGCGGGTACGGCGCCTAGACGAATATCATCCGCAGTCCCCGGTTTGCCGTCCGGCCCGGCAGACCAGGCGATGGCTTCCATTTGCGCCGGTACTTTGGGCAGGGTGCCACCGTTGCCGCCAACGCGCGCCATCGGATATTCAGGGAAGATTTTCACGTAATCGATCTGCTTGTAGAGCTTCAACAGACCGGCACCGCTGGCGCTTCCGACTTTCACGTTGTGGGCACTGCTTGCCGCATTCTTGGCCACTTCTACTTGAGCCACAATGCGTTCGGGCGACCGTTCGACGATCTTTGCGACCTTGACGCCGGCACCGAGGTCAATCTCTCCGTTCAACCCTACGCCGTTGATTGCGAGCGTTGCACTCGTACCCGCACGGATCATCGTGGGCTGGACAGAAAGCACCGATGCAGGCGCTCCCTTGTCGGCACGCACTGCCCGCAGAGTTCCGCCAATCGAGTCGTTATTCGCCTCGAACCAGCGACCGCTCAGTTCGTTCCCACTCGTCCCCAAGCTAAACACTTGATGGATTTCACGCTCGCCTTGCTTTAGCGTAGCGCGCCATTCATGGCCCGTGTAAACGATGGCGGAGCCCTTCAAGGATTCCGTTGAACCGTTTTCGTAGCGCATCACCATATCCACAGAATAGTTGTCGTCGCCGGTCTTGGTGACAGTTGCCGTTCCTTCGTAAGCGCCTACGCCAGGGCGATCGCCAACCAGCCTCCATGTGCCGCTTGCATCTGCGTGCTTTTGAGCCTTCCACTTCGTCCAGCTTGCTGATTCAAAGCCATAGAGCTTGCCCAATTCTTTTACAGCATCGCCCGTGGCAATCTCGAACCAATTGCGGTCGCGGCCATTTTGTTGAATCTCGATAACCGGGAATTGCCCGACATGAAAATGAACGAGTCTGCGCCAATCGTCTTCGGTGCGACGCTGAACCGCGATGCGCCCATAGGAATGACAACGCGCGCAAGTTTCACCAACTAATTTGCTTGTGGGGTGCTCGACGACGCTCGGTTCCCGCTCGATGATATAGCGATGACCCGCTGTTTCATCCGGCGCCAAACCATAGGTATCCGACAGGTATTTGACGATGGCGCCACGCTCTTCCGAGGTGAGTTTCACGCCATGCGCGAAGGTCATTCGCGCTGTAGTCATATCCCATCCTTCAGGCGTACGGCGGCTTTCGCTGATCCGTGCCCAGCGGTTATCAGCCTTTGCCTCGTGGCATATCGCACACTTGGTATTAACGAGCGCTTGGCCCGAAAGCGCCGCGTGGGCCGGGTTGCCGATGACCGATATTGCCAGCCCGGCAACCAGCGCCAAAGCGCCAGCTCCTCGCGTCATGTGTTTTTTCTCCATGAATCAATCTCCTCCGACAGGTGGTGGAAAATCCGCCGATAATGAATTCATTCTTTCGGCGGAACCGTTGCTGAATATCAGCACGAGAACATGGTAGGGGGAAGCAACATTTGTAAACTATCGTGAAATGGCCGCGAAAGCAGATCGGCCTATCAAGATTTGGCCTCTTACAAGATTGGCGCGTGACAACATCGTACAAAGTGGCAAACGAAGAGAATCACGCACTTCGTACAAATGATCTCGATTCTCCTTTAAAACACAACGCAAAACCTTTGATATTGGGTTTCGCTGCGTTTATCCTGGCATGTCGAGAATGCATGAATAATTGGGGAGACTTCGTTTTTGATCTTATTCTTTAGTGATCAAACGGCGCGAGGTGTCGAGAGATGACGGATGGCTCCGGGAAACAAAACGGCGCTTCGTTCAGACAGCGCAAAGGACGGACGAACGTCGCCTTCGTTACTTCCTGAACAATATCCAATGAATAACTGTTTTGAGATCGTCATCGCTGATAGCGTCGATCGGATACGGAACCATAGGCACTTCACCCCAATTTCCGGCGCCACCTTTCCGTACTTTGTCGAACAATTTTTTCGGGGCATCGTCATCGCCCCGATACCGGGCAGCAATATCCTTGTATGCCGGGCCGATGCGCGGGATTTCAACTGAATGGCAAATAGAGCAATTGGCTTTCCTGTGAATGGATTCATTCGCATGGGCGGACATGGAAACGATGAAAAAAGCGTTGATGCTCAGCAAAAGCGCCCAGGCAGCAAAATATTTTTTCATGACTGTTCTTGATTGATTAAACCAGCCCGGCCGCTTCCAGTTCGTCCCATTCGGCGTCGGTGAACAGGCGCGAGCGGGTGTGAAACGCTTTGCCGGTTGACCCTTCGAGCGAGAAAGCGCCACCCTGGCCGTCGATGACGTCGATGATCAATTGGGTGTGTTTCCAATATTCGTATTGTGCGGCACCGATGTAAAACGGCACGCCACCGATGTCGCCGAGATGAACATCATAGGGGCCGATGGTGAGGTCGGTCGGCAAATAACAGTTGGCGGCGCTGTTGTCGCAGCAGCCACCGGATTGGTGGAACATCAGCTCTTGCCCATATTGGCGCTGTAATTCCTTGATGAGTTCAAGCGCTGCCGGTGTGGCGATGACGCGGTCAACCATAGTGTGCACCTCGCAATCCGTCGTTTTAGAAAAAAAGGGGCGGTTGCCCGCCCCGTCGATTGTCCGCAAGCGGGATTAGAAAAAGCCCAGCTTGTTTTCCGAATAGGAAACCAGCAGGTTCTTGGTTTGCTGATAATGGTCGAGCATGACTTTGTGGGTCTCACGACCGATACCCGATTCCTTGTAGCCACCGAAGGCCGCATGCGCCGGATAAGCGTGGTAGCAATTGGTCCACACGCGCCCGGCCTGGATGGCGCGGCCCATGCGATAGGCGACATTGCCGTTGCGGCTCCAGACGCCGGCGCCGAGGCCGTACAGTGTATCGTTGGCGATGGCCAGCGCTTCGGCTTCGTCCTTGAAGGTGGTCACGGCCAGCACCGGCCCGAAGATTTCCTCCTGGAAAACGCGCATCTTGTTGTGACCTTTGAAAACCGTCGGCTGAATGTAGTAGCCGCCGGCAAGATCGCCAGGCAGTTGCGCACGGTTGCCTCCGATCAGCACCTGCGCGCCTTCCTGCTTGCCAATGTCGAGGTAGGAGGTGATTTTGGTCATCTGCTCCTGGGACGCTTGCGCGCCGATCATCGTGTCGGTGTCGAGCGGCGAACCCTGCTTGATCGCAGCGATACGGGTCAGGCAACGCTCCATAAACTTGTCGTAGATGGATGCCTGGATCAACGCGCGGCTCGGGCAGGTGCACACCTCGCCCTGGTTGAAGGCAAACAGCACAAGACCCTCGATGGCTTTGTCGAGGAAAGCATCGTCTTTGGCCATGATGTCTTCAAAGAAAAGATTCGGCGACTTGCCGCCCAGTTCCAGCGTTGCCGGGATCAGGTTGTTGGCGGCGGCCTGCGCGATCACACGACCGGTTGAGGTCGAGCCGGTAAAGGCGATCTTGGCAATGCGCTTGGAACTCGCCAGCGGCAAGCCAGCCTCGCGGCCAAAGCCGTTGACGATGTTGAGCACGCCCGGCGGCAGGAGATCGGCAATCAGCTCTACCAGGAGCAGAATCGAGATCGGCGTTTGTTCCGCCGGCTTCAACACCACACAGTTACCGGCGCCCAGCGCCGGGGCGAGCTTCCAGGCTGCCATCAACAACGGGAAGTTCCACGGGATGATCTGACCGACGACGCCGAGCGGTTCGTGTAAATGGTAGGCGACGGTGTTCTCGTCGATCTGGGAAATGGCGCCTTCCTGCGCGCGGACACAACCGGCGAAATAGCGGAAGTGGTCGGAGAACAGCGGCAAGTCGGCATTCAGCGTCTCGCGGATCGGCTTACCGTTATCGACTGTCTCGGCATAGGCCAGCAGCTCGAGGTTGGCGTCAACGCGGTCGGCGATTTTTAACAGAATGTTCGCGCGCTCGGTCGGTGAGGTCTTACCCCACTTGGCGGCGGCGGCGTGCGCGGCGTCGAGCGCCAGTTCGATATCTTCGGCGGACGAACGAGCAGCCTTGGTGTAAGGCTTGCCGGTAATGGGAGTAACGACGTCGAAATACTGTCCTTTGACCGGGGCGACCCATTTGCCGCCGATAAAGTTGTCGTACTTGGCCTTGTAGGCGATCTTGGCGCCGGCGGCGCCGGGGGCTGCGTAAAGCATAGGTGTCTCCTCATTTTAAAAGTAGTGAAACGAAAGGTTGTTCTAGCCCTGCCTTTTTTGGAACGCAGGCCGGAACCTTTAAAAACTGTTTGGGTTTATTGACTGAGCACCTCCGGGTAATAACACATGTACCCTGTCTTGCAGTGCTCAACGGATGGCCTCAACTCTTGCGCAAAGCGCATTACCAGCTTGCTGTGTTCGCCAGCCTCGATACGGTCCAGAACGGTTCGCACCATGCGCACACTTGCCTGCTTTCTGATTATGGGCGCTTCTCTCCCCGCAATTTTCACGGCGGTAATCCCGCCGCTCAACAAAGCGGGGAGGGCGCATAACCCACATGGACCGAAAGGTTTTCCTGCCTCATTTGTGGTGAAGCCGCAGGAGAAGCGGTACCAGAGCCATTTTCTATATTCCCGGTCGTTTTCCTCAAGCTCGCCGAGAAAGGATTCCCTCAAATGCCCGCGACCGCGCCGCTTGTAAAGGTTGACATGATTGTCGATACAGATCGGCCCGCCCAGGCGTTGCGGTAAGTGGAGCGTTGCGCACGCGCCTTCCTCGAAGACACAGCCGTCGTTGAGAATGAATGCTTCGATCTCGATATCCGGCGCCTCGTTCGCAATTTCGCACGCTTCGGCGATGGTGACATCGCGCGGCAAAATGAGTCTGGTGGCGCCCAGTTCTTTACAAAACAATGCTGCGCTGGAGTTACGGCATGTCGCAACAGAACTGACATGGATTCGGCATGATGGTACGCGTTCATGCAATTCAGCGAGCAACCCCAGATCGGAGACGATAAGAGCATCGCCTCCCATATCCAGGAAAGAACTGGCGATCGATAGCAACGCACCGACTTGTTCGTCTGTATAGCTTTGCGCATTGAGCACCAGAGAGATTGAACATTCACGCTGGTGCGCTGCGCGTACCGCCCGGCCAAGGTCCGCATCGTTACGGAAGTTGCCGGATGGGCGCCTGTTGAGATTCGGTATGCGGAATCGGGTGACCCAATCGTCCGGAACGAATCCGCAATAGAATTCATTGGCGCCGGCTTGTGAGAGAACCTCAACCTCTTCGACATTAACCACAGGGGCGACAATTTTCATAGCGCTTCTCCCGGCATGACGATGCGACTGATAAAGCCTTGCTCAACAGCCGCTCTCACCAGCGCGAGCATCTCCTTGGGATGCCGACTGATGATGGTGTTTCCCAGTTGATACATCTGGTATTGGGTATCCGCGCCCGGGCGTTTGAGTTCTGAGCTGATTTTGAGACATTCTTTTTTGCATGCGCGGCCAACCGCAAACCGCTCCGTTCCACGAATCGCCGTCGATCCGACCCGGCACATTCTGCCTTTTGCAACACAGGAAAAAGGAACGTGAACGCTTGTGTGCATGGGTAGAGAAGCAAACGTGTTGTCATCAGCGAAGATTGGTATGTCCATTTCCATTCGTTCTACACCCAACCGTTTGAACATGGCAGCCAATGGTCGTGGATCAAAGATGAAAGCGGTGGATGATCCGGCCTGACTGAGCCTGGGGTCTTTCATCATACGACACAGGATTCGACCGGCAACCAGGCGGAGTTTTGCGAAATGGTTCTTAATGAAATAACCGACACCCCAGTCATTCACGATGACCTCACTATCATCGGGAAGGCATGCCAGCAATCTGGCGAGATTTCGAATAACTTGCGGAGAGGCGATGGGTGTCAGTAACGAAACACGACAATCCATTTCCTGCGCGCGGGTAATCGCATTTTTCAGCATAAGCGTTGTCGGCAGAAGATGTTCGCAAAACTCACTGCCGATATAAAGATGTGTGGGCATGAATTTTGATAGCCATTCAGCCAAATCGTGATCATCCAAAGCCGCAAGCCAATGCGTCTGGCAAACAGACTTGTCTGTTCCGATCGCGAAGGATGCGGCCGGATTGACCAACGAGACAGCGAGTTCCGGGTGATGATGATCACGACCCGTCAAAGCTGCATGATCGACGGTAAATCCGTTTTTAACCATAACCTCGTTGTCTCCTGTTTTACCCCTGTCATTCGTGGGCGATGCTTTTTTACGAGGTGATTCCAGCGGCACAACTTTAACCGGAATGATTTTCCTCGAACCATTTGGTCAGTGGATGTTAGGGTGCGGAGAGATTCGGATGTATCGTGAAACGGCCTTAACGCTAATTTGAATTATCAAATTTCGGCCTCGTTCCTTATGAGAGTCAAACACACTATTGGCTCGCATGGTGCTACCAAAGGAGTTTATGCGAAGCACAAGCGAAGTGAGCGTGACTTTTTGTTATCGACTTTCGGCCTCACTAATGTACACTACTCCTTATGGGGGATTTTTCTGACATCACCAACTGTTTAGGATTGGGTCTTGAGCAGTTGGTTAATCCACTCGGCGCACAGAAAGAAAGAGGAAGCGGGTTTCTGCCTGCTACGTTATCTTGATTGTGTCGAGGTCGCTTCCAAGCGGCGGGGATCAGGAGACAAATTATGTATTGCTCTTTCCGTAAAGAAGGAGATGCAGCGCCTACTTATCGCGCAAGCGAAAAGAGCGCCATCATTTCTACCAACGATCCGTGCGTGCACGCAGCCAGCCTGCGTGATTGGTCGCAGGATTATCTACAACTCTCCGCAGGACACTTCTCCGGCGAGATCGTAGAAACATCAATCGGACCGATTCAAGTTTTCAAAGAAACGATTCATCAAAGTGTTGATGAAAAGGCGAACCCTCGTCGTGACAGCTACACCGTCGGGGTTCCCATTTACGTTGAGGAAAACGGCTACTGGCAAGGGCATCATTTGCAGCGTGATTCCCTGATGACGCTTCGCCCGAACGAAGAGCTTTACTTTCGCACTCCTCCGGTATCGTCAATCCTGGTCACTGTGATCAATTGCAATGCATTTGATCTTTTCTCCAGTAACACAAGCAACATCGATATTGGAAATCTGATTACGTGGGCAAAAACCGGCGGGCTTCCTCCTCAGGCAGCCAAACGTTTCCGGATAACTCTGCAACAAGTGCTGGCTTCGGTCATTTCCACACCGGAAGTGCTGGAACATGCGGCATCTGAAAGGGCTATCATCGAAACGGTCATGAACGCATCCTTGGAGGCCTTAACGGCAAGGGCAGCGGAAAACAAGCCGCCGCGCAGTGTCCACGCCGTGCAACGTGCGATTGTGGAGCGTGCCCGACAATATGTTCTCGCGAATCGCGAGACGCCGCCTACGGTTTCCGATTTATGCCTTTACCTGAAGATGAGTCGGCGGGGATTGCACCATGCTTTCATGAATGTGCTGGGAGTAAACATCGTCACCTTTCTTCGCTATGTGAGATTGCATGGGGTGAAAAAAGACCTTCTTCAGGCGAGCTCAATGGATTCGGTAACCGGAATTGCATGCAAGTGGGGATTCTGGCACATGGGCATGTTTTCTTCCTATTACAAAAGCTTGTTTGGCGAAACGCCTTCAACAACTCTGCGAAAATTGTCGCCGCAATCAATGCGGCTATAACTTTATACGCTAGGACGTTTTTGATTTAACCGCAAAGAGCACAAGAACCGTCATCCGAAAACGGATATCTACAACTGACCACGCCAATGTCGGGCGCCCCTCTCCCACGGCTCCTCTCCCGCAGCTTGCAGGATAGGGAGCAGAGCTACGGCAACAACGCCTCCACAAACTCCCGCGCGTCAAACGGTTGCAGGTCGTCGATGCTTTCGCCGACACCGATGAAGCGGACGGGAATCGGGTGTTCGCGGGCGATGGCGGCGAGGACGCCGCCTTTGGCGCTGCCGTCGAGTTTGGTAACGATGAGACCAGTCAGCCCGATGGCGGCGTCGAAGGCTTTGACTTGCGCAAGTCCGTTCTGGCCGGTGTTGGCGTCGAGGACGAGCAGCACTTCGTGCGGCGCGCCTTCTTGTGCGCGACCGATGACGCGCTTGATTTTTTTCAGTTCTTCCATCAAATGCGATTGGGTCGGCAAGCGACCGGCGGTGTCGGCCAGCACGATGTCGATGCCGCGCGCGCGCGCTGCCTGGATGGCGTCGAACATCACGGCGGCCGGGTCGCCGCCTTGCTGCGCGATGACGGTCACGTTGTTGCGTTCGCCCCAGACGGACAGTTGTTCTCCAGCGGCGGCGCGGAAGGTATCGCCGGCGGCGAGCAGGACGGTGTGCCCTTCGTTTTGCCAACGGCGGGTCAGTTTGCCGATGGAGGTGGTTTTCCCCGCGCCGTTGACGCCCGTCAGCATCACGACACACGGGTTGACATCAATGGCGCGGTTCTCGGTTTGCAGCGGACGCAGCAGATCGTAGAGCGCGTCGCGCAAAACTGTTTTAACATCGGTCTCGGCGTTGGCTTTGGCGTAGCGTTGTTTGAGTTCGGCGAGAAGGTGCTGGGTGGCGGCGATGCCGGCGTCGGCAGTGAGCAGCGCGGTTTCGAGTTCTTCCAGTGTGTCGTCGTCGAGGGTGCGTCGTGAAAGAACGTTGCCAAGTGCGCTGGTGAGTTTGTCGCGCGACAGACCAAGTCCTGCCGTCAGCCGTTCACGCCAGGAGGTTTTTTGCGGCGCAGCTTGCTGCTCGGAGGGCACAGCATCGGGAGCGGCCGGAGACGCTCCGGAAGTTTTGTTGCGTTTGAGAAAATCGAACATGAAAAGAAAGGTGGTTGCAGCGAAATGAGCGAGAATGCTGCATTGTACCTGCTCGGCTTCAACCGGAGCTGGGGCGCGAAGGAACGGATGAAAACGATGACGTGGACGGGAGGCAAGTTTCCCCTACAGGCAGGGCGTGTCGATGGTGGCGCAGGGGCGGCAATCTGTCGCCCGCCAGTACATTCCTCTGCGCTCTTCGCGCCTTCGCGTGAGAAAAGCGTTTCTGGATTGCTTCGCTGCGTTCGCAATGACGCCATGCTTCTTGATAAAGCTCCGTCTTACCGGAAAGGGGTCGCATGACACGCTCCGGCCTTCCTCAATCTTCGCTGCGTATTGTCGGCGGGCGTCATCGCAGTCGGGTGATTCGCTTTCCGGCGCTGCCGGGCGTACGGCCGACGCCGGATCGGGTACGCGAGACTTTGTTCAACTGGCTGGGACAGGATTTGACCGGAATGACGACGCTGGAGCCGTATGCCGGAAGCGGCGCGTTGTCGCTGGAGGCGTTGTCGCGCGGTGCCCGCTTGGGCGTGGCCTGGGATGTGCAGAAGGCAGCCGTACGGGCGCTGGCAGAGAACGCGGCGCTGCTGGGCGAAACGGGTCTGGAGGCGCGCTGCGCCGAGGCGGGAGCGGGGTTGCGGCAGGAAACGCGGGGTTTCGACGTGATTTTCCTCGACCCGCCGTTTGGTGACGATCCCTGGTCCTGGCTCTTTGAGGCGTGCGCCGGGCGGCTCAGGCCGGGCGGGTGGCTTTATGCCGAGGCAGGGCATCCGCTGATGCCGCCAAAATTTTTTGAATTATTCCGGCACGGGCGCGCCGGACAGGTGTATTTTCATTTATTCTGTCGCGTTTGAAATTTGGGGAGATTGGAAAATGTCGTGCTGTGCTTCCTCCGCCGTATCGCCTCAGGGAAAGGTCATCTATGCGGGGACTTTCGATCCGTTTACGCGCGGACATGAAGACATTGTGCACCGCAGCGCGCGCTTGTTCGATCGGGTGATTGTCGCCATCGCGGCCAGCGAACACAAAGGGCCGCTTTTTTCGCTGGACGAACGGGTGGCGATGGGCAAAATGCTGTTCAGCGGTATCACCAATGTCGAGGTGATCGGCTTTTCGAACCTGTTGATGGACTTTGCTAAAGCGCAAGGCGCTTCGGCGATATTGCGGGGGCTACGCGCCGCCTCTGATTTTGAATACGAATTTCAACTGGCCGGGATGAACCGCCAACTATGCCCTGAGATGGAAACGGTGTTTTTGACGCCCGCCGATCAGTATATGTTTATCTCAGCAAGCATGGTGCGCGAAATTGCGCGTTTCGGCGGTGATGTTTCGCGTTTTGTCGATACCAGAGTAGCCGAACAGTTGCGGCAACGGTTTGCGCAAAAGAGATGAAGAAAAGTTTTATATCGTTATCTGTGTTAAGAAAAGAAAGGGGAATATTGTGGCGCTTTTGATTACCGACGATTGCATCAACTGTGATGTGTGTGAGCCGGAATGTCCGAACAATGCGATTTCGCAGGGCGATGAAGTTTATGTTGTTGATGCGGACAAATGTACCGAGTGCGTCGGCCATTTCGATGTGCCGCAGTGCAAGGAGGTCTGCCCGGTCGACTGCATCATTATCGATCCGGCACGGCAGGAATCGCGCGAGGAGCTGCAGAAAAAATTTGAAACGTTGCAGGGAAGTTAAAACGGTTTCGATTCAATCAGCCGTACAGACTTCTGGCGTTATTGATCCCTATCCCCATCTTTTCCAGTGGGTGGGGCGTGCGCCCGTTCCCTCCTCCAGAGGAGGAAATGGGTGTTTCTGCTCAGGGGCTATTCGAGCTTGACAAGGTTGATGGTGCGGCCTGACCCTTCGACGTTATAGGTAAATATCGCCGTTGTCGCCGAGGTGAACGTCAACTTGGCGGTTCCTACCTTGGTGTTGGTGATTTTACTGTTGTCGTAAGGCATCGCGCCCCAGGCCGGTCCCGTATAGCGAAAAACATCCGCCGAAAACACGTCGTTGGCCGACCAGACGTTGCCCTGAAAGATGTACCACGACGCTTTGCCGCTGCTGTCGTAGGTGTACCAGGGAACGAAGATATAAAGGGCATCGTAGGGGAAATTCATGAGGACGGTCAGCCCCCAGTTGTTCTCGTCGTTCTGGCCGTCGCTGTTGGCTTTGATCCATTGCCCGGTGTATTGCCGGGTTGGGCCGAACGATGACGAGGGCGGCATGGGAGCGGCGCCCGGCGCCAGCCATTGTTTGATGTCGTTGTAAACCAGATTGAGGCTCGAATAACAATCGGCATTGTTGCCGTCATCGACAGGATCGCCGGTGTAATAACAGGAACTGGCGCCGCCCATAAGCCCCCCGCGTAAATAGTAAACGCCGTTTGACAAGGTAAAAAGTCCTGATCCGCTACTCCCACCTTCGGTGGCGCCTTCCGACCAGCTCACCAGAGATAAGGACGAAATGTCTATCACCGAATCGGAATCAAAAACAGCATCGCAGGTTCTTCCATCGCCTTTACCGGCGCTGACTTTCTTGGCGTCTCCGGCGGGATGATGAATGCCGGTGATCGCGCTGCCGGAAAAACGGTTGGCGTCCCAGCTGGCCAGATAGGCGCCTGTCGGCGCGGCGTTATTGAGACGAAGCAGGGTTGTGTCGGTGGACGTTTTGGTAAACAAGAGTTGAGCGCCGCCAGAAAGTTGCTGATAGTTGGAATTGAGTTGAAGGCTGTTGCAACCGGCCGTTTCGTAGAACCAGTAGGTGTTGAGGCTGTTTGCTGCGGATTGGGTACTGATACAGTGAGCGGCAGTCCAGAAGTAAGGCGTTTGCGAACCGGAAGTATTGTTCAGCAATGTCCCCGTGCAGAGCCAGGAGCCGCTGGAATCCGAGAACAGCATTCGGGCGACAGCGCTGGCGGTGTTCTTGAAGGCGACGCCGAGAGAATCGAATTTACAAGCGACATCGACTTCGCAATATTGCGACGCTTTGGTGACGGCGGAAGCATTAAAACCGTTTTGCGCCGATGTAAAAAGATGCGAAACAGCGTTTAGCCGAACCTTGACATCTTCTGTTCTGACCGTCGCGGGCAGATAAATTTCGATATTCTGGGTTTTACCCTCGGTCGCCGGCGTCCAGTAAACTTTGCTGTCGTCGCGCAACGCATTGGCTTCTTTGCCGCTGACCGCGCCGAGAATTTTTTCCGGCGCGCCGGAACCGGAAAAGCGTAATTCGGCGCTGTCGGGCAATACACGAAGCCGCAGCGCGACGCGCATTCCCCGCGCTTCGGGAGAGGTAACCGCCAATCGGGCAACATGCCCGTCACCGATGTTTTGCCAATTCAACGAGAAAGGCATGGCGGAGTGGCTTTCCGTGTCAGCGTTACGGTTGACGCCGATTTTGGTTGGTTTGGCTTGAAGTTTGCGGGCTGAGTCAGGGCTGTTTTCTTCTTGCACCGCTTCCAGCGCCGACGTGGGTAGCGGCGCGAAGGTGACGACGGTTGTCTTGCGGGCATCCGGCGCTGCGCGCCAGGAGACGACGGCTTCAGCTTTGGTCGAGATAACCGGCGCGCCTTCAACGCGCATGGCGTCGGAAGAAAACGCGGGCGATGCGAAGAGCGCCATACTCAAGGTCAATAAACCGAAAACGCCGAAGCAAGTCGGCAGAGAAAATCTGCGCATCACGGGAACTCCTTTTTCTGGACGATCTGAAAAAATGGAAAGAATGAAAGGACGCTGACGAGCGGACGGTTAGCCACTGGCCGCCGGGTTTTTTTCCGGCCAAATCGTTGAAAGATCGAATGGGTCTGCGTCGATTTCTGTGGTCTTCGGGTTGGGAGTCGCTTTGAGAGTCGGCGCGGCGTTATCGGCAGGAGAGGAGTCCCCGCCGAAATCCTGTTGCGTCATCAGCGTATCAATACGCGCGATGAATTTATCGAGTTCGCTTTGTTGCTGTTGGACTTCGGCAAACTGTTCGCGCAGTTCGCGGGAGTGGCCTTCTGCTTCGCTGCTGACCAGCGACATTTGCCGCGCCCGATCCTGACGTTTGCGCAATTGCTGATGGCGTTCACGAATCTGGGTTTCCAGCGGGATCATCACGCCTTTGAGCCAGCTTTCGGCATCACGGTTGGCGACGCCATAAATATGTTTGGCGCGGGTGACGATGGCCTCAAAAAAGCGTTGCATCGGTTGCAGCCGGGCGCGGGTTGTGCTGCCCCACAGTGCTTCGAAACGCTGCTGGTAAGCGCCGTGCAAGCGGGAGAGTTCTTTCTTGTATTTTTCAAACGAGAACCGCGCTGGCGCAAACGGTTTCATCCGCAGTTCTTTCGAGAATCGCGACGACATCGCGGATACCATCTCATAAATTTCTTTGGCCTGAAATTCGGCCTGCGCCATGTCCTCGTTGATTGAAACGAAGAAATGGTTGATCGCCGACCGCACGCTGCGGGTTTGGGACGACGCCTCAAGCGCCAGATGGGTGCGATTGGCATTGAGGCGCAATGCTTCGGTGCCGGCAGCGTCGAGCAGGGCGTTAGTCAGGTTGGTAAAGATGCGGCGCATCGCGGTGTAACGCGCCATGCCGTGCTCGAACTTGATTTTTTCTTCCTTGGTTTGATCGAGCAACCGCAATACGACATCCTGATTTTTGTTGCGTAGCGCCAGCAATTGATCGAGTTGCTCGGAAATGCTGTCTTCGCGCGTATCGAGGATGGCGCGGGCGTTGAGCACCAGCGCGTGCACGTCAGCGCGCGTGGTGTCGCCGACGATCTCGCGACGAGCCGGAATGATCCGGTCAGTCAACGCCCGTTCCAGTTCGGGGAGACGGCTGCGAGCCAGCAGTGTCTTGTCGCCGGTGATCTTGGCGAGCAGTCCTTTTTGCGCTGACAGCGGAAAAATCTGCGAGGCGGAGATGTCGAGAGTGTCGGCCGTGTTTTTGACCTGTGAGGCGAGTTCTGCCTCAACGGCTTGCAGCGTTTTGAGTTCGTCCCACAAACCATCGATTTTGTTGAGAACAACGATGTGGCCGCTCTTTGAGGCGGGATCGCTGCTGACCAGATATTGTTGCCAGACATCGAGGTCGGTTTTGGTGACGCCGGCGTCGGCGGCCAGAATGAAAAGCACACCGTGCGCGCTCGGCAACAGCGACAGGGTGAGCTCCGGCTCGGTGCCGATGGCGTTCAGCCCTGGCGTGTCGAGAATGACCAACCCTTGTTGCAGCATCGGGTGCGGAAAGTTGATCATCGCATGCCGCCAGCACGGAATTTCGACTTCGCCCGAATGGTTCTTGATCGCTGCTGCAATGTCTTCTTCGTTATCGAAAAAGCCATATTGGTTGGCAAGATCGAGCGGTACGAATTTGACTTGCGAGACCCGCTGCAGCACCTGACTCATCTGCTCCGGGCTGGTGATGTCGAGCGGCACTGTCATCCATTCCTGCGGCACGCTCTTGAGGTCGGTGACCGACGTGCGCTGTAGCCGCGTTTCGATCGGCAGCAGGCGCAGCGACGGCGGTAGCGCTGGGTCGTACAACAGCTCGGTCGGGCACATCGTCGTACGCCCCGCTGTTGACGGCAGCAACCGCTGACCGTATCCTGAAAAGAAAATGGCGTTGATCAGTTCGGATTTGCCGCGCGAAAATTCAGCGACGAACGCCAGCACCAGCTTGTCTTCATTCAGCCGGGTGCGTATCTGCGAAACAGCCTGTGAGGTCTGACTGTCGGCCAGATTCTGTAGTTTGAGCCATTGATGAAGCTCGCCGACAGCAGCGGAGAGGTGCTGCCGCCAGCGGCTGTAGGCTTCAAATTGGGTTGCCAGCGGGCGCGAGGTATCCATAACCGGGCATCAATCAGGAAGACACACTCTATCACAGCGGCGTAGGATCAACCAGTCTCAAGCTTGTGGCGAAAAGCGGAAGATCGCGCAGGAGCAACAAAGGCGACATAACCAGTTATGCCGCTTTTGGTCACCGTTGGCAACGTTTGCAGTAAAAGGTTGTGCGACCGGACTGTCGCAACTGCTGAATCGGCGCGCTGCAGCGGCGGCAGGGTTCGCCAGCGCGGCCATAGACGAAACAATCGTTCTGAAACCAGCCGTCGCTGCCGTCGGTCTTCGCGTAATCGCGCAGGGAACTGCCGCCAGCGGCGATGGCGTCTTCCAGTGTGGCGCGGACGGCTTCGACCAGCCGAGCCAGCCGGACGAAACCGAGGCTGCCAGCGGGGGTGGTAGGTCGGATACCAGCGCGAAACAGCGCTTCGCTGGCATAAATATTACCAACACCAACAACGACATGAGCATCCATCAGCGCGTTTTTGATCGAAGTGGTTCGCCCCTGTAATACCTGTCGCAGGCTTTTGGCATGAAAAGCGTTTTCGAGCGGCTCGGGGCCGAGCTTGGCAAGCAAAGAGGGCGTTTCGGCATCAGCGGGCACCCACACACAAAGCCCGAAACGACGGGGGTCATGGTAGCGAACGAAGATACCGTGGTCGAACAGAAATTCGAGGTGGTCGTGCTGGCGACGCGGCGGAATGACGCCAAGTGGGAAAACCCGCAGGCTGCCACTCATGCCCAAGTGCAGAATCAGCGTGCCGCCAAGTTTGCCATTGCCTGTGTTGTCGCGTGCGCTATTGCGTTCGTTGCAGTCCAGCAGCAGGTATTTGGCGCGACGGCGCACGTCGGTCACATATCGGCCAACCAGTGTTTTGCCCAACCCGGCGGGGACGGGTTGCCGCAGGCGGTGATTGAAACAGCGAAAGGCTTCGATACAATGCCCCTTGATCGCGGATCGGAGGCTGCGGACGGTGACTTCGACTTCAGGCAATTCGGGCATGGTTCGTTACCCCAAGGTTTGTTGCATTTTGCCATATCCCCCAAGCCGATATCCTCTAAAATCCGGTATAAGTGCTGAAAGGGTGGAACGAATATCGGGGGCAATCGCAGTTTCGGAAAACCGGAGAACCAAACCCGACAGCGAAGAAGGGCGCGAAACGATGAGGCAGTTGAAGGGGGAAGAAGATTGTTGTCGCCGCGAAGCGAAGAAGCGGGGCGTGAAAAGCCCGGTAGGTATTACATTGACAGGAACGGAAGAATCAAGTCGATAAGCGAGGACAGTTAATTTCGTGAAAAATGATCTTTTAAACTTATTCAAAATACTGCTGACGGCGAGCCTCGGCGGAGCGATGGCATGGGCAGCGCCAATAGCGATGGCGCAATCGCCTGCGTCGGCCCCGGAGGCGTCCGAAGCTACTGCAAAGGCGGCGGAAGCGAGCGATCCGCCGCTGACGCAGCAGCGGTTTTACGAAATTCTGCTGGCCGATATTGCGTCGCAGCGCCACGAACCGGTGCTGGCGGCACGGACGTATCTGCAACTAGCGCAGGACATGCAATCGCTGTGGTTTGCGCAGCGTGCTACTGAAAGCGCGTTGACGGCGCGCGATCACACCTTGCTCAATCGGGCGCTGGAGATGTGGCAGGAACTCGACCCGACCAGCGACCGGCCGCAGCGGATCAAGACGCAGGTGGCTCGAATCTGGCAGCAGCCGCTAAGCCAAGTGGGCGACGAAAGTGAAGTGCGCGCGCGGCTTGAAGAGTTGCTCAAAGAGGCAGCGGCCAACGGCAGCCTTGACGAAACCTTTTTGCAACTAAACGCTTTTTTTGCCAAAAAACCGGATAAAGTTGCCGTTTTCAACACCATTCGGGAACTGGCGCTGCCGTATCTGCAACTGCCGGAAGCGCATTACGCAGTGGCGCTGGCGGCGCTGGTGGTGACGACTGACAAGGCAGCCGAACGCGCTCTTCCAAAAATACTTCAGGAAGGAATGCGGGAAATCGACCTGGCGCTGAAGGGCGCGCCACAATGGGATGAAGCGGTACAGTTGAAAGCGGCGTTGCTCGAAAAGGCAGCGCCGGAGCAGTTACTGCCCTGGTTGCAAAGCAGTGTTCAAAAGGCGCCCGCACAGAAAAATTTGTGGCCGTTGTTGGCGCGGGCATACGCGCAGCAGAAGCAATATCCGGAAGCGCGCGAGTGGTTTCTTAAAATCTGGAAAGACAACAGCTCCGATGCCGCGCTGATGGCGGCGGGCGCGCTGTCGATACAGATGGAAGATCGAGTGGCGGCGCAGGAACTGCTTGATGAGGTTGAAAAGAAGGAAAGCGGCGACAAGGTTAATGCGTTGCGGCTCGTGTATGCACGTATCGCCGAAGACGAAAAGCGCCCACTGGAGGCGATCGAGTGGTACCGCAAAATTGATGGTGGCGACGATTTTCCGGAGGTGCGACTGCATCTGGCGACATTGCTGGCGCAAAACGGCAAGCGCGATGAGGCGCTGGCGCTGTTGGCGGAATTGCCTGCGGTGACGCAGGATGAGCGGATTGGCGTGCTGCTGGCGCGAACGCGCATCCTGCGCAACGCCGGGGATACGGAGAAGGCGTTCAAAGAGCTCGAAAAGGGCGTCGAAGCATTTCCCGAATCAGTTGATCTGTTGATGGAACTGGGGTTGGTCGAAGAAAAACGCGGCAATTTGAAAAGCGCCGAAAAATATTTGCGAGCAGCGTTGAAACTCAAGCCGAATGAGCCGTATGTACAAAACGCGCTGGGCTACACGCTGGTGGATCATCAACTCAACGTCGAAGAAGGTGCGGCGCTGATCGAGAAAGCGCATCAGGCGATGCCCGACGACGGCGCGATTCTCGACAGCATGGGATGGGCGCGGTACCGCCAGGGCAAGATCGAGGAGGCGGCGCGTTATTTGCAACAAGCATGGGAAAAACAGCCGGATCCCGAAGTGGCAGCGCATTGGGGCGAGGCGTTGTGGCAACTGGGGCGTCGCGAAGAAGCGCGGCGAGCCTGGGCGCAAGGAGTGAAAAAAGCGCTGGACGATACGCTGATCCGGGCGACGATGAAACGCCTCGGGGCGGGCGAGCCTGACCTCCTGCCAGCAGCGCCATGAAGGCAGGTATCAGAGATCAGAAATCAGAGGCCGGGGCGTCAGGAATCAGAAAGGCGTCATTGCGAACGCAGCGAAACAATCCGGGAAGTTGGCGCAGCGTCGTAGGCTGGGATGGAACGAAGCGGAACCCCGGCTTCAAACCGTGGGCGACGCTGTGTTTGACCATGCTTACGGCGCTGTTAGTCGGATGTGCCGGTTTACCGCATGGCGATGACAACGCTTCTTATACGGCGGCGACGGCGGATGTGCCGTTTCACGCGCAGGGGCGTTTTTCGGCGCGCTATGAAGATAAGGCCCTGGCGGCGCGCTTCGATTGGCGGCACACGCCGGGCGAGGACATGGATGAAATTGAACTTATTTCTCCGCTCGGCGCCACTGTCGCCAGCCTCACGCGCGTGGGCGATACCATGACCGTACAGCAAGGCGATCACCCGCCGCGAACGCAACAGTCGGCAGACTGGGAGGATTCGACCGCACAAGTTTTTGGTTTTCCGTTGCCGGTAAAAAGTCTGGCGTACTGGCTGCGCGGCGTACCGGCGCCCGGAGCGGCGGCGGTGACGCGCGATGCTGTCGGACATTTCGACAGCCTACGCCAACAAGGCTGGACGGTTCAGTACAGCTATGCCGCAGAGGTGAACGGGCCGGAGAGGATCGACATTCACTATGGCGACACCGTTGGAGTGAGGCTCAAGATTGACAGGTTTTTGTTGTTGGAAAATAAACCGTAATCTATTTCAAAACGACCGCAGGATTGGGCGGCGAAGACAGGCGATGGTTTTCTTTTCGGGGAGCGGTGATGGTGTTTTTTAAATTCTGCGTTTTGTTGTTCGCTGTTTTATTGACACCGTTATCGTTCGTCCATATTCCGTCAAACGTCAGCGGATTGCGCGATCAAATTTATAGTGTTGGTGATTCATCCGGGTGTTGGGCATCGCCGTGCTCTTTCCGCTAACCTACGCGGGCTGTCTGAATAAACAGAGCCACTTCTCAGTAAAGGGTGCTGAAGATGAGCAAGATATCTTTCAATGAAAACATAGGCAGCTTGGAAGTTCCAGAGATACAACTTAAAAAAGGATTGGATTACGCCCAAAAAAATAATATCCACTCTTTGCGAATAATGCCATCACGCCCAAAGGTTGGCATATTGGATATTTCGGTACTGGAGGGCGATGAATCTATCGAGGCGCTTGATATTCATGAAGATGTAGCAATAAAAGGATTGGATTTGAGTTGTTTGTATTCGATGAAGAAGCTAAAAAAACTTTCGATCGAATACTACGGTCAGCTTGATTTCTCAAAACTTAAAACATTGAACACTCTATTCCTTGGAAGAATTCACTGTGAGATTGATTCTATTTCAATTCCGAGTCTAAGAGATTTGCTGCTTGTTTCGACCAAGAACATGGACTGCATGCATATTTCTTCTCTGCAAAATCTGGAAACCCTGAGAATTAGTGGTGGAAAAATAGAATGTATGGTTGGCATAGAAAATCTATCCAGATTAAAATCTGTTCGAATAACTCATTGTCCAAGCTTGCTTGATATTTCAGCTATTGGGCAGGTTGCCAGCCTCTCAAACTTATATATTGAGACCTGCAAGAAACTGAGTGATTTTTCTATACTCAAAAATAACAAGTCCATTGAGACGTTATTTATATCTGACCTGGATTCCGTCAACTTCGTGCCGAGCATGAAAAAAATCAAGTCCTTAAAGTTTTGGAACTTGAAGGACGGAGATTTAAGTCCTCTATTGAATTCAAAAACATTGAGTGACGTATATTTTTATCCACAAAAGAGGCATTATACTCATGGTAAAGATGATATTAACGCACTATTAAAGCCCGCGTAGGTCGGGGTGAGTTTGTGAACCCCGACGTTGGAAACAATCGTAAGGGACATCATTTACAATCGCCAACAACCAACCGCGGCTCCCCAAATTTTTCTTTGTACCCCATGCGTTCTTTGCGGTTAGAATACTCTTCCTTTCCGAGCCGTAGTAACCGCCAGGCATGATCACAACCGCTTATCGTTTCCCTGCGCCGGCCAAGCTCAATCTTTTTTTGCATGTGACCTGTCGGCGCGCCGACGGTTATCACAATCTTGAAAGCGTTTTCGTTTTGATTGATCTGGCGGATGTTGTCACGCTGGCGCTTCGTGACGATGGCGTCATCGCGCGGGAGCGGGATATTCCGGGGGTGTCAGAAGAAGCCGATCTGACGTTGCGAGCGGCGCGCTTGTTGCAGGAGGCGACCGGCGTCGCGTTGGGCGTTACGTTGAAAGTCGATAAGCGCATTCCGCTGGGGGGCGGGTTGGGGGGCGGCAGTTCCGATGCAGCGACGGTGTTGCTGGCGCTCAATCGCCTGTGGGGAACGCGGCTGTCGCGGCGCGAGTTGTCGGCACTGGCGTTGCGTCTGGGCGCGGATGTGCCGTTTTTCCTCGGCGGTACGGCGGCGTTTGTTTCCGGCATCGGCGAGGTATTGCGGCCGGTGTCATTACCGCCTATGTGGATCGCATTGGCGATGCCGCTGGTGGCGGTGCCGACCGGGGATGTTTTTGCCGATCCGCATTTGACACGAAGCACCGCCTCGGAGACAATAGCCGCCTTTGCGAAAGACCACGGTCGAAACGATCTGGAGCCGGTTGTTGCGGCGCGTTATCCGGAAGTAGCGACGGCGCTGGCGGCTTTGCGACAGGCGACACCGACAGCGCGTATGAGCGGCTCCGGGGCATCGGCGTTCGGAATGTTCGACGATGCCGGAAAAGCGGAAGCGGCGTTGCGCAGGTTGCCGCCGGACATTCCGGGGCGACTGGTGCGGACGGTATCGCGGCATCCGCTGGTGGTGTGGGGTTTTCGTTGAGAAGGAATTTGGCGGTACGCGGCCCAGGTATTTTCGACGGCGTATTGCTATGGTTACAGATGGGGAGTCGCCAAGTTGGTTAAGGCACCGGATTTTGATTCCGGCATACGAGGGTTCGAATCCTTCCTCCCCAGCCACTTTTATGCGCTGTTTTTAAGCGGCGGAACGGTAGCGTTATAACCGAAATCGCCTTTCTCCCAAAGCCTCGCCGAGAGTCAACGGATGCGTATTTTTACCGGTAACGCCAACCCAAAACTTGCGGAAGCGGTTTGTCGTCATCTCAATGTTTCGATGGGGCGCGCCGTTGTTGACCGCTTTTCTGACGGCGAAGTTTTCGTCGAAATTCTCGAAACGGTTCGTGGCCGCGATGTTTTCGTGTTGCAATCGACCTGTGCACCGACCAACGACAATTTGATGGAATTGCTGGTGATCGTCGATGCGCTGAAGCGCGCGTCGGCTGCTTCGGTCACCGCCGTGATTCCGTACTACGGTTACGCTCGACAGGACCGGCGGCCGCGTTCAGCACGGGTGCCGATCACTGCCAAGCTGGTGGCCGACATGTTGGCCGCTTCCGGCATTGATCGGGTGGTGGTGATGGATTTGCACGCCGACCAGATTCAGGGCTTCTTCAACATGCCGGTCGATAACATTTACGCGACGCCGATTCTGCTCGGCGAATTGTGGAAACGCAATTACGGGCAATTGCAGGTCGTCTCGCCTGACATCGGCGGCGTAGCGCGGGCGCGCGCTATTGCCAAGCGGCTCGAATGCGATCTGGCGATCATCGACAAACGCCGCCCGAAAGCTAACGTCGCCGAGGTGATGAATATCATCGGTGATGTGCGCGACCGCATCTGCGTGATCACCGACGACATCGTCGATACCGCCAACACTTTGTGCAAAGCGGCAACAGCGTTGAAGGCGGAAGGCGCAAAATTGGTGGTGGCGTATTGCACGCATCCCGTGCTCTCCGGTGGCGCCGTGGCGCGGATCGAACAATCCGACATCGACGAAGTCGTCGTTACCGACACCATCCCGCTGTCGGCAGAAGCGCAAGCCTGCCCGCGCATCCGGCAATTGTCGTGCGCGCAACTCATCGCCGAAACCATCACGCGAATGGCCAACGAAGAATCGGTCAGCAGCCTGTTTACTGAGTAAGCAGGAATCAGAGCCCCGTCGTTCTCGCGAAGGCGAAAACCCAAACCTCCCCTTTCCCGCGGAGGAAAAGGGCAATCGCCAGAAAGCCCGCTCTCTTGCCTTGCCACCTCGGCGCATCGGCGAGCACCTTTGCGCTATCGCCGATGCGCCGAGGTGGCTTCGTGCTTCTTTACTTGGTGGTTTGGGGTACGGGCCGTTGATCCGTCGGAACAGGAGCTGCGGTCGGAGCAGCAGGAGCAGCTTGGTGGTTGGCGTGTTCCGCCGGTGCGGCAGCCGGTTGTCCCGCCGGAGCAGCAGGAGCAGCTTGGTGATCGGCATGTTCCGCCGGTGCGGCAGCCGGTTGTCCCGCTGGAGCAGCGGCAGGTTGTTCGGCTGGAGCCGGAGCAGGCGCCGGAGCAGGCGCTTCAGCCTTCGGAGCGGGCGCCGGAGCGGGGGCTTTCTCGCAGGCAGTAAGTAAGGTCAATCCAGCAAATAAGGCGGCCATGAGGATGCCGGTACGAAGTTTTTCCATAAGAAGATTCCTTTGAAAGTTGGCAATGAAACGAGATAACAGAAAACAAAAACAACAAAATGTGTCTGGCCGGTCAATGCTGTGTCCGCTTTAGTAAGGGCGCGCCATAATGGGTGAAATCGGGGCGCGGCGCCGTTCCGATAAAGCAGGAACACAGGCATATTTAACAGACGTAGAGAAACTATACGAATATGGATGTTTTCGCAAGCCCTGCGCGATAACAAGCGACAACAAGCGGCGATAAACAGCGCCGAACGCGGCAGCGGAGCATGGAACGTGTCAATCGTGACATCGAGGAAAGTTTTTGTCGGCCAATGGCGACATCCTCTGTAGTGGCAAGCGTTTTATAAACGCAAAAAAACGGATGGGGAACCATCCGTTTTTTTGGAATTGAAGGAAGGTCAGGTCAGAAGCGATAGCCGACCGCGATGCCCCATACCATCGGATCAATATTTACCTTGCCGACTTTATTGCCGTTGACTTTAACGTCGTTTCTCATTCGAATCCAGCGGGCATCCAGCGTCATCAGCCAGTTCTTGTTGAAATTGAAATCAACGCCACCATGCGCCGCAACCCCCCAGGAGTTTTCGATGTCGAGCTTGTTGCCGCGGATCGGTCCCAGCGTTTTTTCATGGTACATAAACGTGTAGTTGACGCCAACGCCGACGAACGGCGATACGACTTTTTCTGGCAAGAAGTGGTATTGCAGGCTGACCGTCGGCGGCAGCACATCGACCCGACCCGATTTGACGCCGTTGAGCTTGATGTCGTTACGGAACGGCCAAGCGCCCAGCACTTCAACGCCGATGTTCGGCGTGATCAGATACTCGAACGTGATCGACGGGCGAACGCTGTTGCCGACATCAGTCTTCAGAAGGCCATTGCTCAGAGTGCCGTTATCGGATTTTGGGACAACATCGGCAAGGCCCAGTTTGACGACAAATTTGTTAGCATCGGCGGCTTGGGCAACACCGACGACCCCTAGCGCCAAAGCGGCAACAGCAAAAGCAGAAGCCAGAACTTTCATTTTCATAGATCATTCTCCTGATGAAGATTAAGAATAGGAACCGCATTAACCGCGCAGCCGGTTTTTCGGCGGCGAGTAAAACATTGCAATAAATCTCATTTATACACGCGGCGGTTGTCGCTTGCAAGCGACGAACGGAATTTTTGTGTGCGAGAGAGGGTTTGTCGGGCGAAAGCCACAACTTATTACAACGGCAAAGTACTGGACACATCCGATGGCGCGCCACAGACAGCTCGTTCGGCCTTTTTGAGGAAGCGCCTCGGCGGGCGGACAGACCGGCGTTGCGTCGGGTATTTGTCCATTCTTGGGGAACAGGCAAAAAAACGGATGGCGAACCATCCGTTTTTATGCTGTTAGAGCTAGAGGAAAACGAAGGATTAGAAACGGTAACCGACGGCTACGCCATAAACCCACGGGTCAACCTTGGCTTTGCCAAGGTCAAAATAGCCCAAGCCTGGAGCATTAAGCTTAACCGTGTTTCTCATTTGGATCCAACGAACGTCAACACCGACCAGCCAGTTCTTGTTGAAGTTGAAATCAACGCCAACGTTCGCGGCCATGCCCCACGAGTTCTTGATATGCACGCTGGAATCGAGATCAGAGAGCACACCCTTCACTTTTTCGTTGTACATGAACGTGTAGTTGATACCGAGACCGACGAACGGCGATACGAGGGTTTCCGGCAGGAAGTGGTATTTCACGCTGAGGGTCGGCGGCAGCACGTCAACGCGAGCCAACTTATCGCCATTGAGTTTGATGTCGTTGCGGAACGGCCAGGCACCCAGCAGTTCGACGCCGATGTTCGGCGTGGCCATGTATTCGAGCGTGATCGACGGGCGGACGCTGTTGCCAACGTCAGTCTTGAGGGCGCCCAACGGCGAGTTCAGGGTGCCATTGTCGGATTTGGGAACAACGTCGGCGATGCCCAGCTTGACGACGAATTTGCTGTAATCGGCTGCTTGGGCTGCGCCGGCGACACCCAGCGCCAGGGTAGCCATAGCGAGAGCAGAGGCTAGAGCTTTCATTTTCATAAATATCTCTCCAAACGAAGTTTGATTTGTGGATAAAAACCGCGCTTAACGCGCAGCCTGTTCTAACTGCGGCCTGTAAAAACCGCGTAAGCAACCGCATTATTGGAACATGTGATCATTGTTTCACGCAAGCAGAGAAGGGTTTTTTACCGCATGACGAGGGGAATGTGTCGCGTATCGTCCACACTGTTGCCACGGAGGAAGCTGGGGGGCAATACATGCGCCGAGGCACGTATTTTTTTGGTATAAAGCCGTGCTTGTTTTGCCTATGTGCCGCTTCAACAATACCATACGACAATGACGAAGAAAGCGTTATTGAGGACGGGCTTCAATGAGAGGTTGAATTGAGTTTCAACTGCGACAGAAATTCACGAACCAGCAGAAGGCTCTCTTCGACGCCCGAAGTTTTTTGCTCGATTCGTATGCGATTGGGGCCGGCAAAACGGACCCGCCCATCGCGCTGTATCAGCAGGATGAGGTGGCCAGGGTCGAACGCCGGTTTTCCGGTGAAGGTGAAGACAGCACGCTCGGCATCGATGTCGAGTCGGGTAACGCCGTAGGGGCGCGTTATCAGGCGAAGGCGGTGACAAGCGACCAGCGTTTGCCCTTCGATGGGTAGCAGGCCGAAACGGTCGATCAATTCTTCGCACAGCGCGTCGAGCGCTTCAAACGTAGAGGCGCTCGCCAGCCGCTTGTAGAGTACGAGGCGTTCATGGACATCGGGGCAATACGATTCCGGCAACAATGCGGGCTGGTGCAGATGAATTTCCGTGGCGATCCGTAAAGGCTCGTTCAAGTCCGGCTCGCGCCCGGCCTTCAACGCATCGACGGCGTGCGCCAGCATGTCGGCGTAGAGCTGAAAACCGACTTCGGTGATTTCGCCCGATTGTTCTTCACCCAGCACTTCGCCAGCGCCGCGGATTTCAAGGTCGTGCATAGCGAGATAAAAGCCAGAGCCGAGTTGTTCCATCTGCTGAATGGCTTCCAGACGTTTTTTCGCCTGTGCGGTTAACGCTTCTTCCGGCGGCATCAGCAGATAAGCGTATGCCTGATGGTGTGAGCGACCGACGCGACCGCGCAGTTGATGCAATTGCGCCAATCCGAAACGGTCGGCGCGCTCGATCAGAATGGTATTGGCGTTCGGCACGTCAATGCCGGTTTCGATGATCGTTGAACACACCAGCACATTGGCGCGTTGCTGATAGAAATCGCGCATGACTTGTTCGAGTTCGCGCTCCGGCATCTGGCCATGCGCGACAACGACACGCGCCTCCGGCGCCATCTCGGCGATCCGCGCCGCCTTGTCGTCCAGAGTGTGAATTTCATTGTGCAGAAAATACACCTGACCGCCGCGTTTGAGTTCACGCACGATCGCTTCGCGGATGACGCCCGCCGAATAAGGCGACACGAAGGTTTTGATCGCCAGCCGTTTTTGTGGCGCAGTGGCGATCACCGAAAAATCGCGCAAGCCTTCGAGTGACATCGCCAACGTTCGTGGAATCGGCGTGGCGGTCAGCGTCAGTACATCGACCTCGGCGCGCAATTTTTTAAGCTGCTCTTTTTGGCGGACGCCGAAACGGTGTTCTTCGTCAATGATCACCAGCCCCAGGTTTTTGAAATGGATATCAGGCTGAATCAGCTTGTGAGTGCCGATCACCAGATCAATGCTGCCACCGGCAAGTCCATCAAGCGTCGTTTTGATTTCTTTCGCCGAGCGAAAGCGCGATAACTCGGCGATGCGTACCGGCCATTCGGCGAAGCGGTCGGAAAAAACCTGAAAATGTTGTTCCGCCAGAAGCGTTGTCGGCACCAGCAGCGCGACTTGTTTGCCGTCGGCGATCGCAACGAAAGCGGCGCGTAACGCCACTTCGGTTTTGCCGAAACCGACATCACCGCAGACGAGGCGATCCATCGGCTTTCCGGAAGTAAGGTCGGCAATGACAGCGTCGATCGTCGCCTGCTGGTCAGCGGTTTCTTCAAACGCGAAGCCGTCGGTAAAACGCGCGTAATCGTGCTCGTCGAATGCAAAACGATGTCCCTGACGAGCAGCACGTTGCGCGTACAGATTGAGCAGATCGGCAGCTGTATCAAAAGCTTTTTGGGCGGCACGACGCCGCGCTTTTTCCCACTGACCACTGCCCAGTTCGTTCAATGTTGCCGCTTCCGGGGCGACGCCGCTGTAGCGCGAAATCAAAAAGAGGTCGGAGACCGGAACGTAGAGCGTTGCGTCGTTGGCGTATTGCAGGTGCAGAAATTCGGCGGCGCCTTCGTCAAGAGCAAGCGTGACGAGGCCGAGGTAACGGCCGATGCCGTGCTGCTCGTGAACCACCAGGTCGCCGGAACGCATTTCGGCGAGATTGCGAATCAGCGCATCAACATCGGAAGCGTAGCGCGTGCGTTCGCGCCGGTGGCGCGCGGCGGGGCGGTTTGCCGAATCACGATACAAATCGTATTCGGTGAAAACTGTCAGATGGTGTTCGCGCCAGAAGAAACCAGCGGCGAGCGGGGCGACGGCGAACGCGTGTTGTGGCGAAGTGGCGTCGGCCAGCCAGGCGTCGACGTCGTCGATAGAAGCGAGCACAATGCCGCCGTCGCGCAACATGTGCTGCATCGTTTCGCGCCGGCCGGCGCTTTCGGCGATAAACAACACGCGCGCTTTTGGCTTGGCGCCTCTCTCCCCTTGTGGAAGAGGAAAAGGGTGTTGCTCCGCTTTGGCGCTCGTTGATTCAAGCCACTGCCGCAATGCTGCGAGAGGATCTTTGGCGCGCCGGTCAATGGTGACCGGCGGCAACGGTTGTATGGAGGTAT
>WQUA01000014.1 GCA_009786025.1 Pseudomonadota bacterium
AAGCGGGCGGCAGGTTGCCTCCCCTGCAGGCAGAGCGTACCGATCATGCCACAGGGGCGGCAATCTGCCGCCCGCCTCTCAGAGGGCAATGCCCATGAAACCTCCGGTTCGCGCTTACATCGGCCTCGGCAGCAACTATGGTGATTCGCGCCGCCATCTTGAACGTGCGATAGCGCAACTCGCTGCCTTGCCGCAGACCCAACTCACTTCACAGGCGCGCTTTTATCGTACCAAGCCACAAGGCGTTTTTCGGCGGCAACCGCCGTATCTCAATACCGTTATCGCGCTCGACACTCTGCTGTCGACTGACGTGCTGTTCGCCGCGCTGCGCCGCATCGAGCGCGAACACCGCCGCGCGCGACCTTACCCGAAAGCGCCGCGCACATTGGACCTCGATCTTCTACTTTACGGCAACAAGATCAGCCACAGCCGTCGCATCACCCTGCCCCATCCGCGTCTGCACTTGCGACCATTTGCGCTGATTCCGCTGCTCGGTCTTGCTGACGCGGCAATCCCCGGCAAAGGGCGCGCTTCCCAAGCGTTGTGTCGCTGCGCGTCGACAACCGTCGCTCCCGCTTAAAAACGGTAGCGCTCATCGCCCTGCTTACTTCTTCGCCGTTTTCTTCGCCGTTTTTTTGGTCAAAGCCGCAGACGATTTTTTGCCCTCTGCAATATTGCTCTTGTTTTTTGGAGGGCTGCCGCTCTTACCTGTTTCAAGCCATGATTTGATACGTTTCGCGTCACCCAGCCGCGTGTATTTGCCGGCCGAATCAAGCAACACAATCACAAATTCTTTTTGCGCAATTTTCACCAGCATGACCAGACAACGCCCCGCTTCATTGATGTAACCGGTTTTTTGCAACAAGATGTCCCAATCGTTATCGGTACGCACCAAACGGTTGGAATTCCGGTATTCCAGCACCCGCCCGGAAGGCTCCGATTCGACGCTGTATTGGGGAGTCGTGGTGTACTCGCGAATCAGTGGATAGCGCGCCGCCGCCTGTACGAGAGCCGCCAAATCGCGCGCCGTCGAAATATTTTCCGGCGACAAGCCGGTAGAATCGACAAACGAGGTTTGCTTCAGCCCCAATTGATACGCCTTGGCGTTCATCTCGGCGACAAATGCCTCACAGCCACCGGGGTAATGCCGCGCCAAGGTTGCCGCCGCGCGATTTTCGGACGACATCAGCGCCAATCGCAGCATTTCACCGCGCGTCAGCCGATACCCAATGCGCAGCCGTGAATGGGTTCCTTTGAGATCATCGAGGTCGTCGCCATCGACATCGAGCGCTTCATCGAGCGACAAACCGGAATCGAGTACAACCATTGCCGTCATCAACTTGGTCAACGAAGCAATGGAGCTGACACTGTCCGCTTTTTTCTCATACAACGGTGATGAAACGCCCTTTTCAAGAACCAACGCGCGGTCGGAAGCCAGCTTGAGCCTGGCCGGGTCCGGCGCCGCTTCGGCGGCCCCCAGGAAAAGCGAAAAGAACGTAATAACAGCAATAAAATAAAAATGTTTCATGAGGCTACCAAATTCCTGTCTGATGCCGCAACCGTGTCCGTGTCGTCGGTTGCGCTCCTTTCTTTTACTATTTTATAGCGCCGCCGACTCGTGGTGCCGAAAATCTTCGGCTTCCTGTCCAGATTGCCTTTGTTCCGCTCGCTGTTGTTCCGCCTGCTGCAAACGCCACATCCGCGCGTACAGCCCCTTGCGAGCCAGCAACGACGCATGTTGTCCACGCTCGACGATCCTACCATGTTCCAGTACCAGAATTTCGTCGGCATCGACAACCGTCGAGAGACGATGCGCAATGATCAGGGTGGTATGTTCACGGGCAATGTCGCGTATCGCCGCCTGAATCTGTTTTTCAGAGCGCGAATCAAGCGACGAAGTCGCTTCATCGAAAATCAGAATTTGCGGGCGTTTCAACAGCGTGCGGGCAATCGCCACCCTTTGTTTTTCGCCGCCTGATAATTTTAAACCGCGCTCGCCGACCTGCGTCGCGTATCCTTCCGGCAACCGGGCGATAAAATCATCGAGCTGCGCCATCCGTGCTACCGCCTCGACTTCTTCGTGCGTCGCCGAAGTTCGACCATACGCGATGTTATATTCGAGCGTATCGTTGAACAATACCGTGTCCTGTGGAACGATGCCGATAGCGGCGCGCAAACTTTCTTGTGTGACCGCGCGGATATCCTGACCGTCGATCGAAATGGCGCCTTCTGTCACATCATAAAAGCGGAACAACAGCCGCGACAGCGTTGATTTCCCGGCGCCCGATGGTCCGACAACGGCGACTGTTTTCCCAGCGCCGACAGCAAACGACACATTCTCCAGAATCGAGCGGGAAGCCTCATAGTGAAAGCTGACGTTGTCAAAACGAATTTCGCCGCGATCCACCTGCAAAGGAAGCGCGTCCGGCGCATCAGCGATTTCCACTTTCATTTCGTTGAGGGTAAACAACCGCTCCATATCCGCCAGCGATTGACGGATCTCACGATAGACAAATCCGAGAAGATTCAATGGGATATACAACTGAATCATCAGCGCATTGACCAGCACCAGATCGCCGATCGTCATCACCCCGTTCACCACACCGACCGTAGCGCGCCACATCATCAGCGTTACCGTCACCGCGATGATCGCCGACTGTCCCAGATTCAGCACAGACAACGAAGTTTGGTTGCGAATCGCCGCCTTCTCCCAAAGCATCAGACTTTCGTCGTAATGCTTCTCTTCCCACCGCTCATTGCCGAAATATTTGACTGTCTCATAATTCAGCAAGCTGTCGGTCGCCCGGGCGCTGGCCTGCGAATCGAACTCGTTCATCCGTCGCCGCATGTACGTCCTCCACTCCGTTACCAGAATGGTGTACGTTAAGTAAGCCGCTAAAGCCGCTACCGTAATGACCACAAACGTCCAATCGTAACCGTGAATCAGCACGGCAAGCACCAGCGTCACCTCGACGAGGGTCGGCAAAATCGAAAACAGCGTAAAGTCAATCAACGTCGTGATGCCGCGCTGCCCGCGCTCAATGTCGCGCGTCAACCGTCCGGTTTGCCGCTGCAAATGAAAACGCAAACTCATCTCGTGCAGATGACGGAACACCTGCAACATTACCGCCCGCGTCGCACGCTGGGTCACCTTGACGAACAATATCTCGCGCAGTTCCGTGAACAGCGTCGTCGATAAACGCAAAACACCATAAACCGCCAGCAATACCAGCGGCACGGCCAGCGGCGCATGGGCAACATCCAGCCTATCGACGATTTGTTTCATCACCAGCGGCACACCGACATTGGCGAGCTTGGCGAGCAGCAAACACGCCAGCGCCAGCATGATGCGGCCAACGTAAGGTTTCAAGTACGGCAGAAAAAGTCCAACCACCTGCGCATTGCTGTAAGCGGCAGGATCACGACGACGTTGGGGAAATATTTTCACAGGCTTTTTACTCTCCCCATCCTTTAAGGGGATGGGATTCTATTCGCTACGCACTACACGTTATTCTAACCTATGCCCCTGCATGAACCCATCACCGGGATTACGGCTTTCGCTTTCTTTACGGTGACGCCAGCTCATCCGGCGTTACCACTGCCGTTCCGAATTTGCCGACGACAATACCGGCTGCTTCGTTGGCGAAATAAACTGCTTCCCGCAACGGCGCACCCGCCGCCAAAAAAACACCCAGCGTCGCCACCACAGTGTCGCCCGCTCCGGAAACATCGTAAACTTCGCGCGCGCGAGTCGGAATATGCCAGACGCCCTCTTCGGTAAAAAGGCTCATCCCTTCTTCGGAGCGCGTTAACAAAAGCGCCGATATTTTCAGCTTCTGCCGTAGCTGCGCCGCTTTCGCCGCCAAATCATCTTCATCACGCCAAGCGCCGATCACTTGCTGCAATTCGCTACGATTGGGTGTGATGATGAACGCGCCCCGATACTTTTCCCAATCGCTGCCCTTGGGATCGACCACGACCGGCTTCCCCGCCGCTGCCGCACTTTCGATCATCTGCGCGATGTGGCGCAAGCCACCTTTACCATAATCGGAAAGCAACACAACGTCCGTGTTCCCGACTTGCCCCTTGAATTCGGCGAGCTTTCCGGACAAGGCTTCGCGCGACGGCAGAGTTTCAAAATCAATGCGCAACAGTTGTTGTTGCCGGCCGATCACGCGCAGTTTTACCGTCGTCGGCAGTTGCGCATCACGTTGGAACAGCGAAATCACACTTTCGCTGCGGATTAGCGCTTCCAGCTTTTCTCCAGCCTCGTCGTTACCGACCACCGACAACAAAGTCGCTTGGCTACCGAGCGATGCGGCGTTGCGCGCAACGTTGGCCGCGCCGCCGGGGCGCGCTTCTTCCCTCACCACTCGTACCACCGGCACCGGCGCTTCCGGCGAAATACGCTCGACATCACCGAACCAGTAACGGTCAAGCATCACATCACCAACAACCAATACTCTGGCTTTCGCCAGTTTGTCTTTCCAGCCGGCGAAATGAAATTTGCCGTGATAAATGCACGTTTCCATAATGGGTCTACTTCAAATACGTTTATCGGCGGCAACCACAATATCCAGAGGATCGCCCCTCTCCCGCAAGTGGAAAAAGGGCGCGTTCATTTGCACATTTCCGATTTTTTCTTTGCGATCTCTGCGCTCCTTGCGGTTAATTTCTTCTCCATCAACCTAGCGCCGCCCTATTCCAAAATACTCCAGCCCCGCATCACGTACACTTTGCGGATCGTAAATATTGCGCCCATCAAACAACAGCGGCGTCTTGAGTTGTTTGCGAAGCTCCACAAAATCGGGGGAACGAAAGGCTTTCCATTCAGTCATCAGCACCAAAGCATCAGCGCCACGCACCGCTTCCATTGCCGAATCGGCGAAAAACAAACTCAATTCCTCCTGCTCGAAAACGCGACGCGCTTCTTCCATCGCCACCGGATCATAGGCCACCACTTGCGCGCCACGCTGTAACAATTCACGGACAACCACCCGCGACGGCGCTTCGCGCATATCGTCAGTGTTTGGTTTGAACGCCAGACCCCACAAAGCAATCGTGCAGCCGGACAAATCGTCGCCGAGGCGCGCACAAATTTTTTCGATCAGTACATGCTTTTGCCGCTCGTTGGCGCGCTCGACGGCGGCCAACACATGAAGCGGCGAGCCTGCCTGTGACGCCGTTCGCATCAACGCTTTAACATCTTTGGGGAAACAGCTTCCGCCGTAACCGGAACCCGCATACAAGAAGCCGTACCCGATCCGCGGATCGGAACCGATGCCTTGCCGAACCATTTCGATATCCACGTTCAACCGGTCAGCGAGATTCGCCAGTTCATTCATGAACGAGATGCGCGTCGCCAGCATCGCGTTGGCGGCATATTTGGTAAATTCTGCCGAGCGCACATCCATCATCATAAGCCGCTCGTGATTTCTGTGAAATGGCGCATAAAGTTCCCGCATCGTTCGCGCCGCCCGTGCATGGTCGGTGCCGATCACAATTCGGTCAGGCGTCATGAAGTCGTCAATGGCCGCGCCCTCTTTCAAAAATTCGGGGTTCGAGACAACGGTAAATTCAACCTTTGAGCGGCGCTTCTCAAGCTCTTCGGCGATCACTGCCCGCACCCGATCGGCGGTTCCAACCGGTACGGTCGATTTATCGACGATGATCTTCCATTCGTTCATCCGCCTGCCGATATTGCGCGCTGCTTCCAGTACGTATTGCATATCAGCAGAGCCATCCTCGCCGGGGGGTGTTCCCACCGCGATGAATTGCAACGCACCAAAGGCAACCGCATGATCGATGTCGGTTGAAAAGTGCAGTCGCCCCGCCGCCACGTTGCGTGCGATCATTTCCTGCAAACCAGGCTCGTGAATCGGCACACCGCCGTTTTGCAAAATGTCGATTTTGCGTTCGTCGATATCGAAACACAACACGTCGTTACCGACTTCGGCAAAACATGCGCCCGTTACCAGTCCCACATAGCCAGAACCAATCATGGTAATTTTCATAATATCTCTTTTCGCTCAATAAAAACGCTTTATTTATTTTAACCGCAAAGAACGCACAACGTGCATAGAGAAAAATCTGAAGCCTCGCTCCTGTTTTTTGCAAAAAAACAAAGAAGCGAAACTCACTGGCGCCGACTCGAAACCGGGGCTCAGCTTCACTCCATTCTGGCCTACTGCGCTTTCTATACGATCTTTGCGGTTCATTTGTTTCTAACGGAATCCTTCCGGCGTATCACTACGCCGCGCCTGGGTCGTTTCCCATTTCTGGCAACCTGGGCAACGCCAATAATACTGGCGCGCGCGGAAACCGCAGCGCATGCAACGGTACTGCCCCATCTTTTTCAGATACGGTGCCACCTGATTCTTAATCAGCAACAAACTCTGTTGCGCCTCCGGCGATGAAGCCGCGCTCAACCGCGCCAACAGCCAATGGTCGAGGCTGAACAAACTTGGCCGCTGCTCAATTTCATCGCGCGCTCGTTGCGCCGCTGCCTGTGGCCCTTCTACCGCGAGGCTTAAATGAAACAGTGCATGGAAAATATCGAGTGACGGCGCTTCCTGTTGCCAACGCGCCAACAGCCGCAACGCATAGTCCGCCTTCTCTGTCTCCTGACACGCTTTAACGACCCGTTCCGCCGCCAGCCCCAGCGATGCGATCTGGTGCGAAGCGATTTGTTCCCATGCCGCCAATGCCTTGTCCGGCGCCTTCCGCGCTATTTCAATGTCACCCTGAATCAGAAAAGCGCGCACACAAGCGCGGTACTCAGCAAACGCCTGTTCCACGCTCTGTTGCGCCTGATCCAGATCGCCGCGGACCAGTGCCTCTTCCGCCATCTCACAATGGTAATGCGCGATTTCCTTGAAGTGCGGCGTTTGCGCTACAGCCTCCATCTGCCGCGTCACCCGAATCGCTTCCGGCCAGTGCTTTTCGGTTTCATAAATTTCCAGCAAATAACCCAATGCTTCATGCTCGAAACGCGTTCCTTCAAGCTTTAAAAACAGCGTTTCGGCGCGATCCAGCAACCCGGCGCGGTGAAAATCCTGCGCCAACTCGAATTCGGCGCGCTCGCGATCGCGCGCCGCCAGCTCAGGCCGCTCAAGCAGCGCCTGGTGCATTCGAATCGCCCGCGAAAATTCCCCCTGTCGTCGAAACAGCGTCCCCAGCGCAAAATGCAGATCAAGCGTTTTCGGGTCTTTTTCGGCAACAACCATGAACGATTCGATCGCCTGATCCGGCGCTTCGTTCAGCAACGAATTAAGCCCTTCAAAATAAGAACGCGGTAACTCCCGCGCTTCCGCCAGCAATTGCCGGATATCGATCCGCGCCGCTATCCAGCCCAGCGTGAAGAACACGGCCGGAATCAGCAACAGCCACCACAGTTCGATATACATGATGCGTTATTCTCTATTATTAAAGCGTTTTCAGTCCGACGAAGCAGGTGGCGGTGGGGCGGTGGCATCTACCGTCTGTTCCGTTTCCTTTTCGTAAGCCAGTAACGCTTTACGAGCTTTTTTCAATTCCCGGTTAAGTCGCGCCGTTCGGAAAGCGCCCGCCAGCAGGCCGCACGTCACGCCCAGCGCGAAAGCGCAGAACACGACAAAAATCAACGGCGCCTGCCAGCTTCCGAATCCGAAGAAATGCAGCGTCGCCTGCTCGGCATTGGCGAACGAAAACAGCAAAGCGGCGAGAAAAATGACAACCCCGATAATCCAGCGGACGATGTTCATAGCGCATTCCTTAAAATGAAAGGCTTACAGACACTTTATAAACCGGCTTCGCTTAAAAAGAAAGAGGCGCCGTCAAAAAACAGCGCCTCTTTCTTTTTTATAACGCCCTACGATTTCTCTCTCAAATCCACGCGCTCGCGTAATTCCTTACCGGCCTTAAAGTGCGGAATGTACTTTTCGGGCACCTGCACCTGCCCACCGGTTTTGGGATTGCGTCCGAGGCGCGGCGGCCGGTAGTTGAGCCCGAAACTGCCGAAGCCGCGGATTTCAACCCGCTCACCACGAGCCAACGCCTCCACCATCGCATCAAGAATCGTCTTGACGGCAAACTCGGCGTCTTTGGCCAGTTGCGGGAACTGGGCGGCCAAACGGCCGATCAGTTCCGATTTCGTAATACTGCCGCCGTCGTTCACGCGTTATCTTTATTGTCGAGTTTGGCTTTCAGCAACGCGCCGAGATTGGTGACGCCGACATTGGCGTTAGCGTTCTCGGTTTTCATCCGCTGCATCGCTTCGTTTTCATCGGCGCTGTCCTTCTGTTTGACAGACAGGTTGATGGCGCGACTCTTACGATCAATGTTGATAATCATCGCCGATACCTTGTCGCCCTCTTTCAGATGCTGGCGAATGTCCTCGACCCGATCGCGCGACAATTCCGATGCTCTCAAGTAGCCCTCGACTTCGCCCTCAATCAACGAGATGATGGCGCCTTTCGCATCCAGACTCTTGACGACGCCTTCGACGATGCTGCCCTTGTCGTTGACAGCGACGAAGTTGGTAAACGGATCGCCTTCGAGTTGCTTGACACCCAGCGAAATACGCTCGCGCTCGACGTCGATCGCCAAAACGATCGCCTCGATTTCCTGTCCTTTTCTGTAATCGCGCACCGCCGTTTCTCCCGGCAACGTCCATGACAGATCGGACAAATGCACCAGCCCGTCGATGCCTCCCGGCAGACCGATAAAGACGCCGAAGTCGGTGATCGACTTGATCGCGCCCTTTACATGATCGCCCTTCTTGTGGTTGATCGAGAATTCTTCCCAGGGGTTAGGCTTGCATTGTTTCATCCCGAGCGAAATACGACGACGCTCCTCGTCGATTTCGAGAATCATCACTTCGACTTCGTCACCCAGTTGGGTCACTTTGGTCGGATGAATGTTCTTGTTCGTCCAGTCCATCTCGGAGACGTGCACCAACCCTTCAATACCCGGCTCAACTTCGACAAACGCGCCATAATCGGTGATATTCGTTACTTTGCCGAACAGATGCGTGCCCGGCGGGTAACGGCGCGACAGCCCGTTCCACGGATCGTCGCCAAGCTGTTTGATGCCGAGCGAAACGCGGTTCTTGTCCTGATCGAACTTGAGAACTTTGGCCGTCACTTCGTCGCCCACCGCCAGTACTTCTGACGTATGTTTGACCCGACGCCAGGCCAAGTCGGTGATGTGCAGCAAACCGTCGATGCCACCCAAATCAACGAATGCGCCGTAGTCAGTGATATTTTTGACGACACCCTTGACGATGGACCCTTCGGACAAGGTCGCCATCAGTTTTTCGCGGTCTTCGCCCATTGTTTCCTCAAGCACGGCGCGGCGCGACACGACGACGTTGTTGCGCTTCTTATCGAGCTTGATGACTTTGAATTCCATCGTTTTGTTTTCAAACGGCGACGTATCTTTCACCGGCCGCACATCAATCAGTGATCCCGGCAAGAAGGCACGGATACCGTTCATCATCACTGTCAGGCCGCCTTTGACCTTACCGGACACCAGGCCCTGCACCAGCGAACCTTCTTCCATTGCCATTTCAAGGTCTTGCCAGGCTTTCAGCCGTTTGGCTTTGTCGCGCGACAGGCGCGTGGTGCCGAAACCGTCTTCGATCGAATCGATCGCGACCGTGACAAAGTCGCCGACCTTGACTTCGACTTCGCCGTTATCATTCTTGAATTCCTCGATGGGAATAAAACTTTCCGATTTCAAACCGGCGTTGACCACAACGATGTTGTAATCAACTCGCGTCACCTCAGCGGTAATCAGTTCGCCTTGCCGCATTTCCTGACGAGCAAGCGATTCTTCAAACAGTGATGCAAAACTTTCAGAAGCTGCCGGAGCAGCGGAGGGAATAGCAGTAGCCATTGGGGTTGGTTCCTTAATTCTATAAGACCGTCGTGCGAGAACCCTGTATCTCGCTATCAACGGGCCAGTTCATAAAATGATTCCCCTGCCGCCGGCTAAAGCAGCGGAGAACGGTTGTTTTGCAGAACATCAAACGGTGGATTTCAGACGTGGGCGACAATACGCCAACGCCTGCGCCAATACGGCTGACGCATCCAGCTTCGTCGTATCGATTTCCAGAGCTCCCGGCGCCGCTTTTAGCGGCGCTACATCGCGCCCGGCATCGCGCGCGTCGCGCTCGCCGATTTCCTGCAAAAGGGTAGATATGTTACTCGGTAATCCTTTTTCGATCAACTGTTTATGGCGGCGTTGCGCCCGTTCTTCGACGCTGGCGGTAATGAAAATTTTGCAAACAGCCTCCGGGAAAACCACCGTCCCCATGTCACGGCCATCCGCCACCAACCCGGGCGCCCGCCGCGCCATGCGTTGCGCATGAAGCAGCGCCGCCCGCACCTCGCGCAGCGCCGCTACCTTCGACGCCGCCGTCCCGACCTCCTGCTGGCGCAATGCCTGCGATAGCTCGCGGCCATCCAGCCAGACTGCCTCACCGTCAAACCTCGTACGTAAGTCGGCCGCCAATCGCGCCAGCGCCACCTCATCGGTCAACGGCGTCCCGCTATCCAGCGCTTTCCAGCCAACCAGCCGGTAAAAAAGTCCGCTATCGAGCAGATGAAACCCCAACGCTGCCGCCAGCCCCGCCGCCAGCGTGCCTTTACCGGACGCGGCTGGACCGTCGATCGTCACGACGGGAGCGGAAGAAGGCATCGAGAAATTCATGGGGGCATTTTAGCTGAGGCGAAATAAACTGCACAAACAGCCTACGCGAGGCGCATAAAAAAGGACGGGATTACCGTCCTTTTTCACGCATCGGTGAAAACCGATTATTTATGGCTCAGCGCCGATGTGACCATCGCCTTGAGCTCGTCGTCAGTCGCCGCTATTTTCATATGGCCTTTACCTTCTTTTTGCTCCTTGGCGATTCTTGCCACCGCGTCCTTGTCGTTCGCGTACTTGGCCGAAAGCTCCTTATAGCTCGGGCCCATTTTCTTGGCTTCGACATCGTGACAGCTAAAGCAACCTTTGCTCTTCATCAGAGCGGCCGTATCCTGCGCCGAAACCGCACCCGCCGACAACAGAGCGCCAGCAGCCGCTACCAACATCATTACTTTCAATTTCATACCTTCTCCTTCTCCATGCGCCCGATCGCGCGATTAAAAGTTTTCAGAATATAACTTAAAATACCCCAAAAAACAACCGGCGGGTCTTATTCCGGCGCTTTATGCGCCACGCCCTTATGGCAATCGATACAAATCTGTCCGCCCGCCAACGCGCTGACGTGCATATCCTTCAGGAACTCTTTTTCCGGATTGTTGATCGTGTCCATGTAATGGCAGTTACGGCATTCCTGAGCACCATTGGCCCGGAGCCGCGCCCATTCGCTTTCCGCCAGTTCCTTGCGTTTGGCCTCGAACTTTTCAGGCGTGTTGATCGTGCCGACAAAATGCGCATAAACTTCTCCGAGCGCTTTCGTCTTGCGCACCATTTTTGGCACAAACGATTGCGGAACATGGCAATCCGAACATCCGACGCGCACCCCATATTGATTGGTGTGGTGTTTAGAGACCACCCATTCTTTGCCCACATCGTTGGCGTGGCAAGAAGTACAGAACTCGCTGGTGCCGGTTTCGTGCAACGCATAATTCATCGTTCCCAACCCGGCCACACCGACAATAATTCCCAGAATCAGCCACCACCATGCAATTTTTTTCTTCATCAAAACATCCCCTCTTTAACAAACGGTCCCCTGGCTCGTCCGCCTGGCTTGCTCGCCCTGCTGCCCGCGCCCCTGCTGTAACAATCGCGTGATGCTAACACGCGCCACAGGTTAATGCCATAGCATTTTACCTTAGAGCGATGTTAATTGAATCCAGTTGCTATTCGTTTGCCTATTTCTGATCCAGATCAAAAACAGACGTTTTTCACACCAGAATAAAAATCACCGCCCCAGCCAATGCCGCGAAAACGACGCTGGCGCGCAGTGTCACACGCAGCATCGTCGGCTCGCGCCCTAACAACCCCACGGCGACACAAGCGACCGCGATCGACTGCGGCGAAATCATCTTGCCGGCGGCGCCGCCCAGCATGTTGGCCGCCACCAACAAAGTATCGGAAACGCCGATCTGATGCGCAACCGTTGCCTGCAACGGCGCGAACAAGGCATTGGACGATGTATCCGAGCCGGTCAGAAAAACCCCGAGCCAGCCCAGTGTCGGCGCCAACAGCGGGTAGGCTTTGCCGCTTTCGGCAAGCGCCAGCGCCAGCGTCGCCGACATTCCGGCGTAATTGGACAAAGTGGCAAAGGCTAGCATCAGGCCGATCGTCAACGCTGTTGGCCATAAACCGACACACGTCTCCCTGAACACCCCCAGCACAAATTTTGGCCGCCAGCGCAGGCAAACCGCGGACAGCAACACTGAAAGAAAAATACCAGTGCCCAACGCGCCGAAAACATCAAACCTGAATACTGCCGGATACAGCGCCATACCCTCGGCAACCGGCGTCGTTTTGTAAACAACCCCATGCAGAAACGGCACCTCCAGCCAGCGCGTCGTTGCCGACAACACACCACCCGGCGCGAACCATGCCTGAAAGCTCTTGTTGCCCCACACCACGACACCCGCTGTCAACAACCCGAACGGTAGCCAGGCATAAGCGGTGCGGCGGGCGGTCAGCGGCGGCGCCTCGATCATCGCCGGATAAATCGGCGTGTGCTCACGCAACAGCAACGGTTTGGCCGGTTGCCAGAAACGCGATAACACCGCCAGCGACACCATGCAAGCAATAGAAGACAAGATTGCCGGCAATTGTGGGCCGATCCACAACGCCGTCGCCATCATTGTTCCGGCAAAGCTCACACTCGCCACCAGCAAAGCCGGCCAGATATCGCGCGCGCCGCGCCAACCGCCCAGAGCCACCACGATCCATCCCAGCGTCAGCAACGAAAACAGCGGCAACAACGTCCCGGTAATCGCCGTCAGCGTCGCCAAATCGGTATGACTCACTTGCGCCGCCACGGTAACCGATGTTCCCATCGCGCCGAAAGCCACCGGCGCCGTATTGGCGATCAGACACAAAGTCGCCGCCCGCAGCGGATCAAAGCCCAGCCCGACCAGCAGCGCCGCAGTAATCGCCACCGGCGTACCGTAACCGGCAGCGCCCTCGAGAAATGCGTTGAATGCGAATCCGATCAAAATCAATTGCAGCCGCGCATCGGGCGTGACCGATACAATCGACGCCCGTATCACCTCAAATTGCCCGCTTTTGACCGTCAGCCGATACAGAAACACAACGCCCCCGATAACCCAGACAATCGGCCACAATCCATAAGCAAAGCCGTAGAGCACGGCGGCAACCACCGACGCCGCCGGCATCCTATAGACCGCCACGGCGATCACAGCAGCCAATAGCAAAGTCCCGAGCGCCGCCCAGTACAAGCGCCAATGAAACACCGCCAGCACTACGATAAAGAAAAGAATCGGCAGCGCTGCCGCCAGCGTCGATCCTGCGACTTGATGCAGAGGATCGTAAGATTGCAGCCAGACAGTCACGATATTCCAGCCCCCTTTTCAAAGGGCGTCGAAGACGGGCGGGGGGTTGAAACTCCCTCCCCTTCAAGGGGAGGGCTGGGATGGGGATGGGGTTGCTCAGGCATCAGAGGTTCCCTCTCCCCTTGTGGGAGAGGGTGGCCGAAGGCCGGGAGAGAGGTATGCCCCATCAACTTAATAAGCCATAAAGTTATTTCTTTCTTCCCCCTCTCCCCTACCCCTCTCCTGCAAGGGGAGCGGGGGTTCGAAAAGCGGTGGCGCACCATCGTGTGCCGAACAACGCTCCTCACCCCATCATTCCCGCGAAAACGGAAATTCAGCGCCTGATAAAAGCGTAGACGAGAGGACACCCCAATCATGAGAAATAGCATCCTGTTTGCTATTTCTTACCGCACGACGCCCTGTGTCGCTGCGCCTGCGTTGCCGCCAGACAGATCCCTGCGGCTACCGAAACGTTCAGGCTTTCAACCATTCCCAGCAACGGAATGCTGACGACGCGATCACAGCGCTCGCGCGTCAGCCGCCGCAAACCGCCCCCCTCAGCGCCCAACACCCAGGCCAGCGGTCCGCTCAAATCCGCGTCGTACACATTCTCACCGTCGCTGTCCGCCGCCACACACCAGACACCGCGCGCTTTCAATTCCTCCAACGTCCGCGCCAGATTCGTTACCGTAATCACCGGCACCGTATCCGCCGCGCCGCACGCCACTTTCGCCACCGTCGCGTTGACGCTGACCGAACGATCCTTCGGCAAAATCAACGCCTGCACGCCGAACGCATCGGCGCTGCGCAAACAAGCGCCCAGATTGTGCGGATCGGTCACCCCGTCGAGCACCATCAGCAGCGGCATCTCGGCGCCGTCAAGAATATCGTCGAGCGTTAAATGCGGCAACGCAGCCGTCACCCGCGCCACCACCCCTTGATGCCGCCCCAGCGGCGCCAAGCCGTCGAGCCGCGCCGATTCGACCGGCTGCACCGCGCAACCAGCCAGTGCCGCCCGCTCCAGAAGATCACGCAAACGCGGGTCTTGCCTGTTCGCATCGTACAAAAGCGCTTCCACCGAATCAGGATGTTGACGCAAACGGGCAATCACCGCGTGAAATCCGAACAAAATTTTGGAAGCAGACATAAGCGCGCAAAAATAAACAACAGCAGAAGACGTCGATGGTATAGTGTACGCAGACGCTTGTTAAGCCTTTTCTGACACATTTTTTGAAACCCGTAAGCCTCAGCCTCCCCTTGCCTCGTCATTTCCGCGAAAGCGAGAATACAGCCCAGAAAAAAGGGAAAGAGAAGGAGCTTAAAAGCCTTCCCTTCAAGGGAAACACCCCTCGCCTGCTTGCGGGAGAGGGGGCTGGGGAGAGGAAACTCAAAAGCCCTCCCCTTCGAGAAGCATCACTCGCCTGCTTGCGGAAGAGGAGTTGGGGAAAGGAAACTCAAAAGCCCTTCAAGGGAAGCATCCCTCGCCCGCTTGCGGAAGAGGGGTCGGGGAAAGGGAACTCAAAAGCCCTCCCCCTCAAGGGGAGGGTTTGGGTGGGGATGGGGTTAAGTACGCGTTTTGTTTTTAGGTTTTTAGCGTAGTTCCTGAATAATTTCCAGGCCATTTACAATGTCCTTCGATTTACGCACCATCGTCGAAAATTTCGTCCTCGTCATCGCCGCGCTGATCCCCATCGTCAATCCGCTGGGCGCCGCACCGGTCTTCGTATCCATGACGCGCTCACTGACACCCGCCGCCCGCACCCCGCTGGCGCGCCGTGTGGCGCTCAACGCCTTCCTGCTGCTCGCCGCCTCGATGCTCATCGGCAACTATGTCCTCGGCTTCTTCGGCCTGTCCGTCGCCATCGTTCAGGTTGGTGGCGGCCTGATCGTCTGCTCGGTCGCCTGGGCGCTGCTGAAACAAGAACCGGGCGCCGCCCCCGACCCGCAATACATCGTCAAACCCGACGACAGCCCGGCCAAAGCGTTCTACCCGCTCACACTCCCGCTAACTGTCGGCCCCGGCTCCATCAGCATCGCCATCACCCTCGGCGCCAACCATGCCAACAACGTGCATTCACTGCTGAACGCCGCACCATCGTTGATTCTCGGCGCAGCGGTGGTCGCATTGTCGATTTACCTGTGCTTCCGTTACTCGTACCAACTCACCGCCGCCCTCGGCGTCACCGGCACACTGGTTTTCCTGCGCCTGTTCGCCTTCATCCTGCTGTGCATCGGTGTGCAAATCATCTGGAACGGCCTGTCAACCCTGCTCACCACGTTTCATGACCGCCTGCCGTGCTTGTAGCCGTTTTTGCAGTAGCCATTTTCCAGCAAGGCCGTTATAATATTAGATTCGCGCGGTTGGTAAGAGAATACGCCGCGCGCTATCAACATCCAACGCCGGTGTAGCTCAGCTGGTAGAGCAGCTCATTCGTAATGAGAAGGTCGGGAGTTCGATTCTCTCCACCGGCACCATAAAGTCGCCGCAAACGCAGCCAAAACAATGCGGCCACGAAAACTCGATTTCATAGAGAAACTCCTTCCGCTTAGGCCGGGAAAAATTCCGCCATCCCAACAAACAGACCGGAACCGTTATGGGTTCCGGCCATCGTTCATCAGTTTTTTATTGACTTGGACAGGCATAACGCTTTTACGCTTTATCTGTTTGCACATAGTGCGCCCGGATCAGGGAGAGCCAAGGCCGTCGCGGTTATCATCGTAAGGCGTCCACGGCCTGAAGGTTGATCTGGGTCGCCCAGCATAATCTCCACTACTGATGTTTCCTGAACAATGAGGCTCCTTGGCCAGAGTTACCCAAGAAGGATAAGTCCGGCCAGTCGCTTTACTCGCTACGACATCTGTCCAGTCTTCATAAGGTATCCGGCGCCCACCAGGTACAGGGACAGCACTGTTCCTGTTCTTGGTGTACCACTCCATACTTGAGTTCGTGCGGTAAATACCTGCCGCCACATCCCAGGAAGTTATTGAGTCACTACACAGATTCAAAGTGTGAATGCTGGTATAGCCGAAACCATAGAGCTTGCTGTCTTCTGTCAAATAGTAAACCGTCTCTTTTGATGATCCGATACTTTTAACGATTCCTGTCGTTTGATGTCGTGTCGGATAAGGGCCATATGTCTGATCAAACGCGCTGCCACCCGTCCACCCCCATGTATAAATTGCCTGAGGGTCATCCGGCGAGTAAGCAACAGCCCCCGCGTAACGGGCCTGCAGCTTGGTAACCGCTGGATATTTCGTACCCGGTCCCATGATCAGCTGCGGCGCACACACGCCGGAAGTACTTGAACCATTGCCTATCCCTAAGTGTCGCGTCATTCCATTAGTGAGGACACGCCCATCCGACAGCAGCACAACTGTCCATGCATAACCACCATTGACGTAAACGATGTCTTTCGCGTAATTATCATAAGCGTGCATTCGTACCGGAATATTCGTGGACGATGCAGACGTAGCGCCCGCCAACCCGCACGCAAAATTGCGCCCCCACCCCCATAAGGTGTACTTCCCGTTCTTGTCAACCGATACGGCGTATTGCGACTCATAAGCACCGCCTGCCAGAATTACCTGTTCCCCCCCGAAAAATTTGGTAATATTGACCGGTGTTCGCTGAGAAACAGACGCGCCAAGATTCGTGATTTGACCAAAATTGTTCCACCCCCACGAATAAACTTCTCCGCCATCCGTGATGGCAATCATGTTGTATTCCCCGCCACTCGTAAACGCAACCTTTTTCTTGATCCCTTCTCCTGTTATTGGACCAAATGCAGGGCAAGGCCGCCCCTGTCTGGCTTGGGTAGAGCCTTGATATTTACTGCTGGTATTCCCCCAACAACCCGAAGTTCCATAATCGGTGTTCCCCCAAGTCCACAATTCACCCTCTTCGGTTAAAGCAGACAATGTATATGCTGTCGTGTACAACCGTATGACTTTCTGACTGTAGAGCGGATGAGAGGTATCTTTGCTAAAAGCCCCAACGCTTTCAAGCCTGGGAATCGTGTCGTTAAGAGTAGCGTCGACCACATCCGTACCACCGTTATAGTCGTAATTTCCGCTCTGCCCACTGCCGCGGAAACCCCATACGACAACGTCACCGCCGGTACCGGGTATATCATTACCATTTACGTCCTTCTTTTTAGGGGTTGCTAATACGGCTGTTGTAATCAAACTGCCCATCCCCAACCCTTCCGCTTGGCCCCTTAGCTTGGGTCCGGGCAAAACAGGGTCGTGATTATCCGCCCATACCGCGCCACTCAAAAGAAGAGCCAGCGACGAGAACACGATCCAAAAAATCTGCCGTTTCATATTGCACCTCCGATTCTGACACTTGCCGTTTTTCAGCATCACGTATTCTTTCCGCGCTCGAAATCACCGATTGATAAAGCGAATGCTGCTTCGCTTCGGCGCGCCACTAGCGCCGGTCGCTTGATCCTTGTCCTTGGTGTTGTGCCGCCCTCTACCGTGGCCGTAATAGATTCCCGGACTTACCTTGAGTAGTACGTTACTTCCATCTCTGCGCTTGATGAAGCTCGGCGACGAAAGACCTCCTTCATCAGGATTATTAAAATTGGGGGTAACCAACGCAACTCCCGTGCCTATTTCCCGCTCATAAAGCAAACCGTTGAACGGCAGCGTCTCGCAAAGATGTCCGTCGTCGACTTTTTGACCGCTCCACCAAACATACTGGTTCGCCACAAACGCAACATTCCCGCCCAGCGCGTCAAAGTTGTTGATGATCTGATACCCTTTCGGGAGGAAATTGACCCATCCGCCGCTACTGCTCAAAGACGGAGTGTCAACACCGGTAATGTTGTCCAGACCACCGCTTGTGTACGGAAGCTTTGCAGTAGTGCTCGGCTTCTTGGCATCCCCATCTTTGAACGCGAACATACCGTGAACCACATCGAGATAATCAGGCGGCGTTTTTGTCCAATCGTAGAGATCCGCATCATCGTAAAAACGTCCGGTTCCCACCATCACCCAGCGCGTACCAGTGGCCGGATCCACGTCCACCTGCGGCTCCGTATTGGCCGGTAAAAACTTGCCGCCGCTATCGGCCAGCACCGCCAATTTATCGACTTTCCAGTTTTTGGGATCTGTTGAGGTCAGATCAAAGCGCCAGAAATTCCCCAACTGATCGCCGCCATAGACCGCGTCCGCGAGCTGGTTGCTGGAGCCTCCTGTTACGAAAGCGCGGATATACGCCAAGCCGCTGGGCTGATCCTTCGATCCCTCGCTCGTCCCCCCTGCCCCCCCGGCATCTGCCACGATTTCCCAAAGTTTTTTTCCTGTCTCCAGATCGACAAAGAAAATGCGGCCTTTGCCATCTCCTCCGTTTACGGGGCTTCCCGAGGCGTCTTTCATGGGTTTAGCCCGGCTATCGCCACTTGCTCCGTTGTTAATCCCGGACGGCAATATCGCTACCCATTTATTGTTCCAGGCATTCGTTTTCACCATCAGCGCACGGCCATAGGTGTATCCCATGTTGTCATCGGTGAATGTCCATTTGAACATCTTTTCGCCCTGCGCGCCTGAAGCTCCCGGATCATCTCCGTTCGTGACATCGAGCGCGTAATACGAAGTGCCGCCCTTGCCCATCCCGCCGATCAGCATGGTTGCCCAGCCACTGCCGTCGCCTTTGAGGTCAACGTCGATAACGCGCGGCGTGGCGTCAACGTAGTAACGGTGCGTCCATGAATTATCGACGGAATGCGTCAGGTTAATAATCCCGCCCTCGTCCGCCGGGCGGAAAAGATCGGGGGGGATGAACGCCCACAATTCATCTCCTCCTTTGCCACCGTTTCCTTTACTATCCTCGAAAGCGTGCAACATGCCGTCGTTTCCTGCTGCGTAAATCACCCGAGCCCGATTTTTATTATCATTCTTGAAATTTGAATAGCCCGGGTTATCGGCATTGGTATATTGAAAATCCGGCGCCGTCACCACCACCGCCGAAGAATGGACGAAATCACCAAGGAAATGCTCTCTCCGACGATACTTTCCGCCGCCGGGGCTTTCTTCGTTTTTCCAGTCCCCTCTAAGGTAATTAACAACATTATCTTGCTCCGTCGTATTCGACGTTTCGAGTATCGTCGAAAGCGCCGAGCCGTAACCGGAGGCCATACCGCTTCGAGTAAACGCGATACCGCCCCCCCCTGACGTTGCCGTGAAAATCTTTCTACTATCCACCCAAGTGGCATCCTGCGGTTTTATGGAAGATTTCCCTGATGACTTACCTAACTTGCTCGCCATCGCGTCTTCCGCGCTCCATATCACTTCGCCGGACGGATTAACGTCAAGAATCGTCCTCTTGACGAGGTCACCTCCCCAGCCGGGAGCGAAGCTGGCGCTGTAACCGCACATCTGGCTTCCTTTACTACAGTTGTTATCTATGGTGTTCTGAAAATCTTTCGAGGGAGGCAGCCCCAGTTCCGAGAAAGACATCCCGCGATTAAAAATATTTTCCAGATCGGCATCTATCGCGCGGCTAAAATCCTGTTGCGGATCAAGCCCGGGCGAAAATCTGTTGAAACCGCTGGAGACGGTTGCATGCCACAGGTCGTCAGCCGCCGTCGGCCACAAGAAGGAATAGTCGATGGAGGTATAGTGCGGAGGGGGCGTCGTCACGAACCTGACCGGCTGAGAAGCAGGCCATCTCCTGACGTTGTTGGTGATATCGAAAAGCGTTTGTCTAAGCGCCGCGTTCGACAAACCGTTATAGGCCGACGCTACGGCGCCCGGAGCAAAGTCGGTACGTGCTGTCGGCAATCTCCCGCCTCCCGCATAGGCCAACGCCTGCGTATTGAGATGCTTCCAACCCGCCGGATCATATACGGCTCTATCAGCCTCATAGTATTCTTTATTAACAGTGTCTTGATTCTTGGGGCCGCCTTTCAACTCTTTCAGCCAGGCGTAAAGTGAAATATCGGAAAGCGTATCGCTCTTGACCACGTCTTCAAGTATCGGGCGCGGCCATGTCGCGCCTGCGCTCAGGCCAACCCCTAACTGGTACGTATTCGGCGCCAGCGTATTCAATACGGGCGCACTGATCGTAACCGTATTGTCCTGATCCGCCGGCAACACTGTGGCGCTATCATTCCATCCGCCGTCGGACAGCGTTACCAGGTAGTTCCGCTGACAGGAGTTGCAAATGAGAGAGCTGCTTTTGTCGTCAAATTTTTGGCGAACTCCGTCGATGGCGGTCTTGAGCGGCGTTCCCTCGTTGGTGGCGGGCACAACGCTTTCAAGAAGCGCTTTGTAAATATTGAACTTATTCGTCTTCCTCGTACCGGTCTCTTTTCTAAGATCAATCAGCCCGGCCAGGCCGCTACAGTTGTTTTTCCCGCAGTCGCTGACCGACACAACGCCCATCCTCAACCAGCGATCCGGGTCGATCCCCGCCAAAGCGTGAGACGCAACCGTCCGTGTCGCCGCCGCCCGGTTGCTGTAATAGGCGTACCAATTGGCGTAGTTTTCAAGCTCTTTCGCAGGCGTTCGACTTCCCGTCTGCAATACTCCGTTTTTATCGACATAGGTGTATGTTACAAGAGCCGTTGCGCTGCCGTTTACTTCGCCTTTCGCGTAATCCAGTACAACCACTTCAAAAGAAGGGTATTTCGTGTGATCTTCTTTGTTCGGAGTCGTATATTTTCCGTTCGGAAAATAATAGTAAGGATATTGGTACGTAGGCGTACGGTTGTCCTGGCAATCTTGAGGAGAAGCAGACCCCAGATACAATGTCCCTTCGTAATACTGCGACGGGGTTATCGGATTTCCATCCGGCGTCGGTGATTGCGACTGGTAATACTTGCACCATTTCACGCTGGTTTTAAAGTAATGCATGGGCATGACATCCGCCAATAAAGCCAATTGGCTCGACCCGCTCATGTACCTTAGCTGCAATGAGAATCGCTGATCCGGATAATAAGTACGTGCTTGCGGAAATTTCGTCGTTACATCTTTCATGTTGATCGTAACAGGAACTCCCTGGGGGCGATTTATCGCGCCGGAGCTCGTCGCCACGCTCGTCGGCCAGCCAACGCTACTCCAGTAGCTACTGCCCATCGACGGAAAGCTATGTATTACGGGTTTTTTATTGCCGTCTATATCTACGTACTCTGCTTGATCTTCGTAAACCGGCGGCAGGTAATCAACCTCCGGATGGTAGACCATCTTGTTGAAACCGGCGGCCATCAACGGCGGCGGCACCAGTTTTACTGCGATCTCCTCAGGAGTCACACCGGTACCCAGGCTCGGGTATCCCGAACCGCTTCCGGGGTAAGGGTTAGGATAAGGATACCCACAAACATCCATGGTCAAACATTGCGGATCGGACGGCGAGCAAAGGAAAACGCCTCCGATCACTCCATCCGCCCCGCGCCAGCACGCTCTCTTGATGTCGCCAAGCCCTTCCGGCGCGTGCGTCCAAGTCATACTTCCTGAATCATCGACGAGCAGTAACATATTCGTCGGGACAAGTTTCGTCGGATCAAACAGCACTCGGCTCGGGATGTCCGAAATTTTGACCGGCGTGCTCGGATTCGCCGCATATGCAGAAACGGCAAGCACGGATACCATCGCCGCCAGCATCGCCGGAAACAGGGCTGCAGAAATCGAAAGCTGTTTGGGTCGTTTCATGGAAAACTCCTCTTGACTCTTCTTGGCTTTTCAGCCTTGAACTTGAATACGTCGAATATCTCAGTCGATAAACGCTTGCGCAAAAACGGTGGTGTTTTTTACACCGTCAACGCGCATGGAAACACGATATACAGGCGTACCGGTGGCAGGCGCCCCGCCGCCGCCAGCTCCAGCGCCACCGCCAGCGACTGCTCCTAATCTTCGGCCTCCATCAGCATAGACTTCTCCATCTGCGCCCGGAGCGCCCCCGCCCCCCCCACCGGTTCTGCTCAACAGGCAATTGGCAGAGTTCACCACGCCGCCCGGGGCAGCGCACATTTGCTCGACGATGTACGTCACTAACATACCGGAAACCGAAATAGAGCATGTGTTCGGCCCCGCAGGTTGGCTGAGCAACAATGTCGGAATGCCTTCGGCGCTTTCGTTTTGTCTGAAGGAATAAAAACCGGGGCAGCCAGTAGGCAATGTTCCGCCGCCACCCGCATCGGAAATAGCCTGCGCTGCCAGTTCCACCGCCATGTTCGCCGGCGCTTCCGCCGCCTGCCGGAAAGACAGGTTGTTGACGACCTGAACAGAAGTGCCTGTCGAGCGCAACAGCGCCGTCGATACAAGCAACATCGCGACCAGCGCGAGCAATGTAATGATCAGCACCATCCCGCGCTCCGGATGGCGCAGGCTTCGTGTTCCGCGGTTGTAAAAAGATCGGCTCATTGGAAAACCTCGCCTCAATTCCAGATGGTGTTTTGCAGGGGAACCGTCGTTTCGTATTTACGGTAGCGCCAGCCATGCAAATCACCGGCTTTCGATACGGTCAGGTTGATGTCGATGCCGCCATTCGCAGGATTACACGTCAATCCAGTGGGGCATGGGCACGTCCACCCGCTGGGGCAATCCGCAAATAGGGTTTCCGTATAAGTAACGTCCGATGCAGTTTCGTTCTTAAGCGCAGTGTCCGGCTCGGTGGCGCGCACGATCAGCCCGAAACGTATCGCCTTGATGTCTCTCGCTTGTATCGTATTGGCCATGATCTGGGCCAGCGTCCCATTGTCGGGCGACATCCACCTATCAATGGCTCCATTTGGCGCCGACGCCATGCCGTACTGCACCTTGAAGGCTTCGACATTCGTAGCGATAGGGACGGTTCTGCTCTCTATCCAGGTGTTGTCGCCTTGATTAGGATCGACCCGCCATATTCTCATTTGCAGTGTTCCCTGCGTATCAACGAAAAAATGACGCCGGACCGCGTTCCCCATATCGACCAACCTTGTTCCGGGAGACACGCCAGCCAATGACCCCGATTGCCCAGAAGCAACTGTCATTTGCACGTCTCCTGGTTGCGAAGTGACCGGCGCTGCGTTTTGAGTTATCAGCGCCTGGCAATTTGGCGATGTTGCTGCAATCAGCACGCTTCCTGCAGCTGGCGCCGGCGGCGGCGGTATCGTTACGGTAAGACTGGGCGAAGCAACGGTTTGTACCGTCAACGCCAAATCGGTGATGGATCCCGTTCCGTAAAGAACGAAAATTTCATCAGGGAGTAACTTGCCATCAGCGCCGACAACGGGATTTGCTGGAATGATCGCTACAGGAAGCGGATACAAAGGGAGATGTTGGCTGGCGCCTGGGTCGTCTTTTGCCGGAAAGATTATATCCTTGGTGCACGTTCGGAGGAGATCATAGTTACTCATCACCCCAGCGCCGGCGTTGCCCAATTCCTGGCTGATCGCAAAAGTCGCATAAAGCCCTGTCATCTGTGCTTCATTGGTTGTTTCCGATGCGCGGTAATTTTTGTCGACGTTTTCAAAGATTTGATAAGTAGCGTAAACCGCCAGCAAGCCGACGACCACGCCGACCATCAACTCAATGAGGGAAAATCCTTCCTGTCGCCCGCTTCTGTCACTCGCTCGCTGCATTTCTATCACCTTCCCCTGACGTTCACCGCTCTGCATCCGGTTGCCCTTTTTCAGTTATTCCCGATAACGCTGGTCTGTGTATATCGGTGAGTCACGGCCACCCCTTTCGAGTCTTTCTCCCCAGGCTGCTGCCAGGTTACCGTGATGTCAACACACCGCGACGTTGTCGGAAGCCCCGCCGGGCAAGAGCTTGGAGAAAAATCAACCGTATCCACACTTGCTTCCGGCAATTTATTCTTCAGTTCGTTTTCAAAAAGAAGGAACTCGCTTCCCCCAGCCCCAAAGTCGGTCACCACATTTGCAGCACCACCATCTTTAGCCGCAGGCGTCATCGCTTTTATCTTTCCCACGTAAGCATTCACCAGATGAATGGCCTCTGCCCGATATTGCACGTTTCCCGTATTTTTAAAAGACTCGGCCTGAAGCCCGGCAATCGCCAGCATTCCACAGGCGAAAATCAGCACGGAGACCATTACTTCCAGCAATGTGTCGCCCCGCATTTTCCTGAACGGTCTTTTCAGTTTCTGTTTCCGATCGTTCATCTTCCTCACCTCTTCCTTCAATTCCTTTTTTCTGCCGCTCTTTAAATACCACTTTCGCCTTACTGTCACGCTTTCACACATCACGGACACGTCGGCGAAGCGCTTACACTTGCACCCTTGCATCCTTTCGGGTCTGTTGAAGGAAGCAGCGGATCGCATACTTTTATCCCTCCTTCAACAACCGTAACCAAAAACTTTCTGCTCCCCGGTCCGCCGCAAACTTCAAACCAATCCGGAAGTTTGTTTGGGTCGGATGAATCCGACACTTTGCTGAAGGTGTCAAACGCTATGGCCGTGTCCGTCAATGCCGTGTTATTTTTTTTCATTGCTTTGACAGAAACTGACGACCAGTTGGCATCGGCACCGCCCCAATTAAATGTTTCCAGGGTTTTCGTTGTCAGCACTGATGTTCCGCTTCCATCGTCTTCAAACCTCTGCTGCGTTATCGTCCACGTCGTATGACCGTCCCATGTAAAAACGGCTGGGGTATTGGCATTCGCCGCCTCTGACACCGCCCTGAGCATTCCATAATGGAGTGACTCGGCAACATTCCTGACTTTGCGGTCATCCAAAAAACGGCTAAAGGACGGCGCCGCCAATACCAGCGACAGCACCAAAATGGCCACCACTGTCATCAGTTCAATCAGCGTCAACCCTTTAGAATGTCGATCCGTTTTCATGTCTTCGCTTCTTTATCTGATCGCCGAACAAGCTCTAGCAAGTCCCATCCTTTTTCAACACCCAACAAGGTTTATTCATCGTCGGCCACCCCGCATGGTTTGTCTCAATGATCGTCGCTTTGCCACCCATTTCGTTTATCGTGTAAGAGAAGCCTGCCATGCTCCTCTCGGTGGCGTCATCTTTGCCGCTCACGGTCAGGGTATAGGTCGTCGCAGTCGCCACACAACCAGTCACGTCAAAATATCTCGTACTTATCTGGGGAGAGGGTAAATAACGGTTACACGCATTTACCGTTGTACCGCCCGGCAAGGTGCCGTTGTACACCCTGTTATCCGCAAGAAATTTTTCCATCACGATCTTCTCATTCGACAGCAGCGCCAACCCTTCGGGTATCCGCCCACGAATGATGTAATCCCTGTAGCTGGGGTATGCGATTGTCGCGAGGATCCCGATGATGGCTATGACTACCATCATTTCGATCAACGTAAAGCCTCGTCCCTGACTGTGTTTCATGGATGCCCCCAATCAAAATAGTTTTTTTACGCGACCAGCCCGATCTGGCGCGGCTTTGCTTAACTAGACGAATTAGCCAATATTACAGCTAAATACATTTTACGACGCTATTCATAAGTATCATGCTTCCGGGGACATATTTATGTCAAGTTTAAGGAATGAAATTTATTGCTCTTTTTTTAAAAAACAACATTAAAAAACCTTTATTTTTTAGACTTTCTCCCAATAATCTACAGAGGCGATAAACGCCTTTAGCTGGCACAGAAAAATATAAAAATATAATTCACAATTAGTATCAATAAATTTAACTTGAATAAATACAAAAAAAGAATTTTCAAAATTCAAACCAGTAACATATTTTTACATTCGGATACTCGCTTGGTATGTTTTTTATTGTTTCTTTACCTTTTCTATTTTTCAGTCGTCACCATCCTGAGAAAAAATGCTCTCGCAGAAAATAAAAAGGGCTTGATCGAAAAAGCATCCAACCTGACTGGCCTTGTGAGAAGCTGGATGGGTATTTGAAACTCTGTGGCTTTGTGCAAAGTGGATTTTTTCCCTCTCTTTCAAGGAGAGCCGGGGTGAGGGTGGGTTTCCGAGCGTTTGCGCGTACAGATCATGCTTTTGAAAGGGAGGGTATCCGTAGCGAAACAAAACCGCGAAGAAGAATATTCCCCTCTTCCAAAGGGGAGAAGAGAAGCAAGGCGCAACACCTTCCCCACAGGAATGTGTCTGCTTAAATCGAAAATGATCTAACGAAATTCTGAAGCGGCAAGCAGAAAAACTGTGAATTGCACGCTGTTCAACCCGCCTGCCAGGACGCCTGCGCCGCTCGTGCTCTGTTGAAATCAAGCGCCCAAGTTGCCGCCAGCCCAAAGACTGTGCTCATCAGCAAATAATAGGCAGGCACCATCAGATTGCCGGTCTCTTTTAACAGATACGTCAGATAAAGCGGCGCCAGTCCACCGAACAGCGCACCGCCAAGGTTGAACGACAGCGATAAGCCGGTGGAACGGATGCGCACCGGGAATAGTTCGGCCATCGTCGCCGGCATCGGCCCCCAGAAGAAGCTCATACAGACCGCCAACGAGCACTGCGTCAGGATCATCGTCATCAGCGACGCGCCCATCAGAAGATGCGAAAAAAGCGGATACNCCACCAGGCCATAAGCGATGATCGCGATGAACAGCACCGGCTTGCGTCCGAGCCGGTCAGAACAGTAGCCCGCTATCGGGCACAGTATCAAAAGAATGAGGCACGCCAGAAAGGTGCTCAACTGCACCTGTCCAAGCGTCAACCCCAATTGCTTGACGCCGAAAATCGGCAGGTAGATGATCACCACATACGAAGCAGCCGCGCCAACAACGATCAAGCCGAAGCCGCACATCATTTCTTTCGGGAAGCGGCTCAACACTTCGATCAGCGGCGAGCGTATCTGCTTCGGTTGCATTTTCAATGCTTCAGCGAACTCCGGCGATTCACCGACCCGCTGGCGAATGTAGAACCCGATCGGCCCGATCAGAATACCGAGTAGGAACGGAATTCGCCAACCCCAGCTTTCCAACGCTTCCGGCGACAATCCCTGCGTCAGCAGAAACGCCGACAATGAGCCGAGGCTGAACGCCAGCCCTTGCGACGACATTTGCCAACTTCCGTACAGTCCGCGCCGATGTTTCGGCGCAAATTCGATCAACATCGACACGGCGCCGGAAAATTCGCCGCCCATTGAAAAGCCCTGGAGCAGCCGCGCCAGAACGACCAGTAGCGGTGCGGCGATGCCGATGGCCGCGTAAGGCGGCACCAGCCCGATCATGCCGGTACCGAGCGCCATCAATATCACCGTCAGGCTCAACGCTTTCTTGCGCCCGGCAATGTCGGTGTACATCCCTAGCAATATGCCGCCGATCGGTCGCAACACAAACGCTGCTCCGAATACGGCAACTGTCGCCATGATCGAATTGATGTCGTTGACCGCCGGGAAAAATACTTTCGCAATCACCACTGCGAACATTCCGTAGATGGCGAAGTCGAAAAATTCGAACGCATTGCCGAGTATCGCCGCGATCACGGCGCGGCGACGGATGGCGGGAGCTATAGAAGCTCCGTCGATTAAATTTGACATGGTGTTCCGTTGATAAAGTGACAGGGTTTGTTAGGGAACCTCTGAAAACTTCTCCTGTCATTCTTCGCGTAACGAGACCACAGGATCTAGACACTGCGCGGATACTGAGGCTCCGCGCAGAATGACAAGAGGGCTTTGCAGAGACTCCCTAGACAAAAAAGTAAATCGTTGGCTCCCGTCCTATCCTTTTTTCACCACCGTTGTCGCCGCCGCAATCAGCCCGGCCATATCGGACAGGTTGGACGGCACGATGAGCGTATTGCCGGTCTTGGCGAGGCTAGCGAAAGCTTCGATGTACTGTCCGGCCACTTGCAGGTTCAACGCCTGCATGCCGCCTTCGCTGCTGGACGCCGCGCCGATCTGCCGTAACGCCGTCGCAGTCGCTTCCGCCTTGGCGAGAATCGCCGCCGCTTCGCCTTGCGCGCGGTTGATCGCCGCCTGCTTATCGCCTTCCGATTCAGCGATTTGCGCTTCACGCGCGCCGACCGCCAGATTGATCTGCTCCTGCTTCTTGCCTTCGGATGTTGCAATCACCGCCCGCTTTTCGCGTTCGGCGGTGATCTGCTGCTGCATCGCCCGCAGAATTTCTTTTGGCGGCGTCAAATCCTTGATTTCGTAACGCAACACCTTGACACCCCAGCTCGCTGCCGCTTCGTCGAGCGCGTTGACCACGGTGGCGTTGATCTGATCGCGCTCTTCAAACGTCCGGTCAAGCTCCATCCGGCCGATCACCGAGCGCAATGTCGTTTGCGCCAGTTGCGAGATTGCGATCACATAATTCGACGAACCGTAGGAAGCGAGCTTGGCGTCGGTCACCTGAAAATACAGAATACCGTCCACCTGCAACTGCGTGTTATCACGCGTAATGCAAATCTGCGACGGCACATCGAGCGGAATTTCGCGCAAATCGTGACGATAAGCCACGCGATCAAGCAGCGGAATCAGGAAATTCAGCCCCGGCTGCATCACTTCGTGGAAGCGCCCCAGCCGTTCGACGATATACGCCCGCTGCTGCGGAACGATCAGGACAGTCTTGATGATAAGCACGACGACCGCTATGAAGAATACTATCCCGACAAGATTGCTGATATTGAAAGGCAATGTACTGTACATTGAAAACTCCTTCGTCAAAAACGTAATAAAAAATCAGCTTGATGCTTGCAGCGGGTTTTCACCCAGCACCAGCACCGAGCCGCGAACTTCGACAATCACCATACTGTCGTGTCGTGGCGTTTCTGGCGTCGCCACGATGGCGTCCCACCATGAGCCGCGATAGGAAACCCGCGCTGAGCCATCGTCGTTCCAACTCAACACCTGCACCCGCTGGCCGACATCAAACGCCACTTGCTTCTGCGGTTTGCCGCCGCCTCTATGGTGCCAGTAATACGCGGCGAGACACCCGATAACGCCTACCATGCCCATCGTGAACAGTTGCCAGGCAAAGCTCCCGCCCAGCCAGCCGACCAAGCCACCGACAAGCGCCGCCACTGCCAGCGCCAACAAATAAAACGTTCCGGTCAGCATCTCGATACCAGCCAGTATCAGCGCCAACACCCACCAGATCCACCCCGGCATATGCGTCTCCTTTGCGTCAGGTTTTTACTGCCAATGAAACGTTATCATAACAGTTTTACCCGATGCCGGTTTCGCTGTGGCACTATCCTACGTTCATGCGTTCTGTCATTCCAGACGAAGAGAAGCGCGTCATCCTGCACAGTTCACAGGGTACAGAATCCACCAGCACGGTTGCTCCCATCCTTTCCCCAGCGGAAGGGGTAAAGCGTTTCGTTCCGATCCCTAATCTCTGGCCTCTGTCTCCTGCAAATTTTTCGGCAGAGGAAACGAAACATTTTCAATAACGCCCTCGCATTCGCGTACCTCGTCAGCGCCGAGCGCCCGCAGATGCGTCACCACTTCGCGCACCAACGCTTCCGGCGCCGAAGCGCCCGCCGTGATGCCGATACAGCGTTTACCGTCAACCCATTCCGACGACAGCTCGGCAGCGCTGTCCACCCGATAGGCTGCGATGCCGCGCCGCTCCGCAGTTTCGCGCAGCCGGTTCGAGTTGGAGCTGTTGCGGCTGCCGACAACGATCAGCGCATCGACTTCTTTCGCCAGCGCACGTACTGCGTTCTGGCGGTTTTGGGTGGCGTAGCAAATGTCTTCCTTCTTCGGCGCCAAGATTCTGGGAAACCGCCGCATCAACGCTTCGACGATTTGTGCTGCATCGTCCTGCGACAGCGTCGTCTGCGTCACATAGCCAAGGCGATCCGGGTTCCGCACTTGCAGCCGCTCGACATCGGCAACGGTTTCGACCAGATGGATATGATCGCGCATCGCCCCTTCACACTGTCCCATCGTGCCTTCGACTTCCGGGTGACCGGCATGGCCGATCATCACGATTTCGATCCCGGCCTGCGCCATCCGGTTAACTTCGATGTGCACCTTGGTCACCAATGGGCACGTTGCGTCGAACACCGTCAACCCGCGCTGCGTCGCTTCGTCGTAAACCCGTTTCGGCGTGCCGTGCGCGCTGAAAATCACCGTCGCGTCGTCCGGTACCACTTCAAGCGACTCGACAAAAATCACGCCCTGCGCTTTCAGCCGCTCAACCACGAAGGTGTTGTGCACGACTTCGTTGCGCACATAAACCGGCGCCCCGGCGCGCTTCAACACTTCTTCGACGATGGTGATGGCGCGGTCAACACCAGCACAAAAACCGCGAGGATTGGCAAGCAGGATTTTCATATTGGCTTTTCTGAACTTTTAACCGCAAAGAACGCATAGGGCACAAAGAAAAATTTCTCACGCGAAGCCGCGAAGGAACGAAGCTTCCCTCTCCCCTTGCGGGAGAGGGAAGACATTCTTGCTTCGTCACTTCGTTCCTCGCAATGACGCATTTCTGATTTCTGACACTTGATATCTGGCCTCTGTCCTCTGACAACCCCATCCCCACCCCAACCCTCTCCTTGAAGGGGAGGGCTTCAAAGCACCTTCCTCTGCGCCTTCGCGTGAGATACAAGGCCGGGTTTGAAACCCGCCTCTACACGCGAAGACGATTCTTCTTTTGCGCTCTAAGCGTTCTTTGCGGTTCATTTTTTCTGGATTGCTTCGTCACTTCGTTCCTCGCGATGACGCATTTCTGATCCCTGGTCTTCATAAGCCGCATATTTACGCTGCCGCAAGCCGTCGGCAAACAACAAAGCTACGCCGACGACGATCGCGCTGTCGGCGATATTGAAAGCCGGGTAAGACCATTGCTGATAATGGAACAATAAAAAATCAATCACCCGGCCATGCGCGGCCCGATCCCATAGATTACCTAATGCGCCGCCGATAATCAGCACCAACCCCAAACTGAACCAGCGGCTACTGCTGCGTAACAACAACCATGAAAGCACCAGACACACTGCAACACTGATGACGATAAAAAGTGGCCGTTGCCAACCGCCGGCGTTCGCCAGAAAACTGAATGCCGCGCCAGTATTGAAGGTCAAAATCAAACTGAAAAACGAAGTTACCGGCCGCACTTCGCCGCTGTAAAAGGTTTCGTACACCCACAGTTTGGTCAGGCGATCAAGCACGATCACCAACGCGCTGATCAACAGCCAACCGCCTTTGCGCCAATCACAGCGCGCGGCCTTACTCCAGGGCGTAACACCGTTCTCACGCATGTTGACGCGCCTCGCCTTCGCCGAACAAGTTGTCAACGCAGCGCCCGCACAACGTCGGGTGCGCCGGGTCCCGGCCGACATCGTGTCGCCAGTGCCAGCAGCGTTCGCACTTGACGCCGGTCGATGGTGTCACCGCAATATGAAAAGCGTCGCCCTTGGCAATACGGGCAGCGGAAGTGATCAACACGAAACGCAGATCGTCGCCAAGCGTTTCAAACAGCGCATAATCATCCACTGTCAACGTCAACTTCACTTCTGCCTGCAACGATGAACCGATGTCGCCCGCTTCGCGCAGATTTTCCAATTCCTTCAACACCAGCGCGCGTACCGCGAGCAAACGTTGCCATTTTTCCAGCAAGCGCGGTGCTTCGGCTACAGAAGGGAACGCATCTTCCCAGCGATGCACAAACACCGTCGGGTCTTCAGGATGCACAATGCGCCAGGCTTCTTCCGCCGTAAACGACAAAATCGGCGCCGTCAATTTCAACACCAGATCGCGGATATGATAAAGCGCCGTTTGCGCCGAACGCCGCGCCAGGCTCATTTTTCCGGCGGTGTAGAGCCGGTCTTTCAACACATCGAGATAGAAACCGCCCAATTCCTCCGAGCAATACGTTTGCACTTTTTGCACTGCCGAATGGAAATCGTACTGCGCGTAATCTTCGCGGATACTCGCCAGCAACGCGCCTGCTTTCGCCAGCGCATAACGGTCCATCTCAAACATCGCATCGAGCGGCACGGCATCGCGGGCGACATCGAAATCAGATGTATTGCCCATCAGAAAACACAGCGTGTTGCGAATGCGGCGGTAACTTTCAACCACGCGCTTCAGAATCTCATCGGAAATTGACAGCTCACCCGAATAATCGGTCGCCGCTGTCCATAATCTTAAAATTTCCGCGCCCAGCGTATCGCCGACTTTTTGCGGCGACACCGTGTTGCCGCGCGATTTCGACATCTTATGGCCTTTGCCATCGACGGTAAAACCATGCGTCAGCAAATTCTTGTACGGCGGTACACCGTTCAACATCGACGACACCAGCAGCGATGAATGGAACCAGCCGCGGTGCTGATCGGAGCCCTCGAGATACAAATCCGCCGGAAAGCGCGTTTGGGCGCCGTGCGAACCCAGGCCTTTTTCGCGCCCGTGCGGGCCGCCCATGACTGTCTGATGCGTCGAGCCGGAATCGAACCAAACATCGAGTGTGTCGGTCAGTTTGCGATACTGTTTCTCATCGACGCCGAAATCAGCCGCCGTCGCTTCGTACCAGGACTCGATGCCGTTCTGCTCGATTTTCTGCGCCGCTTTTTCAAGCAGAGCCAACGAATCAGGATGCAATTCATCGGTCTGTCGATCGACGAAGAACGGCAACGGCACGCCCCATTGCCTCTGCCGCGACAGCGTCCAATCGGGGCGGTTGGCGATCATCGCGTGCAAGCGCGCTTTACCCCAAGCCGGATAAAACCGCGTCGCTTCAATGCCCGCCAGCGCCGTTTCGCGCAGCGTTTTTCCTGGCTTCGTCCCATGGAAGCCGGGAACGCCATCCATGCCGGCAAACCATTGCTGCGTCGCCCGATAAATAATCGGAGACTTGTGCCGCCAGCAATGCATATAGCTATGCGTGAATTTTTCAGTGTGCAACAGCGCGCCGACTTCGCGCAACTTTTCAACGATTTTCGGATTGGCGTCCCAGATCGACAGCCCACCGAAAAACGGTAACACCACATCAAACTTGCCGTTGCCTTGCACCGGATTGAGAATCGCTTCGTCCTTCATGCCGTACCTGCGGCAACTCTGAAAGTCCTCAATGCCGTAAGCAGGCGCGCTGTGCACGATGCCTGTGCCGGCTTCAAGCGTAACGTATTCAGCAAGGTAAATCGGCGAAATACGATCATAAAACGGATGCCGAAATGCTAGATGTTCGAGCGCGGCCCCTTTTGTCGTCGCAACGACACTGCCTTCCAGACCAAAACGCTTCAGGCACGTTTCGACCAAATCCTGCGCCAGAATTAAATACTTTTCCGGCGTTTTGACCAACGCGTAAACCAGGTCGGGATGGACGTTGAGCGCCTGGTTCGACGGAACCGTCCAGGGTGTCGTCGTCCAGATCACCGCTTGAACCGCGCCCTCTGGTGCCTGCTTCAATCCGAACGCCTGCGCTAATTTGGCGCGCCCACTCTCATCTTTGTCATCCACCAACGAAAAGCCGACGTCAATGGCGCTGTCGGTGCGGTCTTCGTATTCGACCTCGGCCTCGGCCAGCGCGCTGCCGCAATCGAAACACCAGTTCACCGGCTTCAGGCTGCGGTAAAGATAGCCTTTCTTCAGAATCTCGCCGAGCGTACGCACTTCATCGGCCTCATTGCGAAACGCCATCGTGGTATAAAGATCATCCCAGTCGGCCAACACCCCGAGCCGCCGAAAACCTTCCCGCTGCCTGGCGATCTGCTCTTTGGCGTAAGCGCGGCACAAACGCTGCGTTTCCGCCGTCGATAAATGTTTGCCGTGCGTTTTTTCGATCTGCACTTCAATCGGCATCCCGTGGCAATCCCAGCCCGGCACATACGGCGCGTCGAAGCCCGCCATCGTTTTACTTTTGACGATGATGTCTTTCAGAATTTTGTTGACCGCGTGGCCGATATGAATGTCGCCGTTGGCGTAAGGCGGCCCATCGTGCAAAACGAACAACGGTCGTCCGGCACACGCCGCCCGTATCGCTTCATAAACTTTCTTTTCCTGCCACTCAGCCACCCAGCCCGGCTCGCGCTGCGCCAGGTTACCGCGCATCGGAAATGGCGTTTCCGGCAAATTCAGCGTACTGCGGTAATCGTCTTTTTTTGGTTCCGACATCGTTGTCTTTCTCTCTATAGTGAACTGCGTAAACCTTCATCCTTTGTTGGCTTCGCCTTGCCGTACTATTTGTACTGTCTGCGGCTCACCGCCTCATCTGAAAATTTACGCAGTTCGCTCTATTTCATCTTTACGACGCTGCGCACAACATCGGCGAGAACACTTCCCGCGCCCGGCACACATCGTCTTCAATCTGTTTCGCCAGCGCCGCCATATCGGCAAAACGTATTTCTTCGCGCAATTTTTCGACGAACTCCACTTCAATGCGCCGCCCGTACGCATCCTTATCAAAATCGAACACATGCGTTTCCAGCACCGGTCTTATCCCGGCCGCCTTCACCGAAGGTCGTACGCCAAGATTCGCCACGCCCTCACGCACCGCCCCCAATCCGTGTACGCGCACCGCGAATACGCCGGACAACGGCGGCTTGAACGTCAACGGCAGGTTCATCGTTGGAAAACCGATGGCGCGTCCGCGCGCATCGCCGTGCGTTACCCGACCAGTAATCGTGTACGATCTCCCCAACAAGCGTTCGGCTCGCGCGAAATCGGACGCTGCCAGCGCTTCTCGCACCGCCGTGGACGACACCCTCGCGCCGTCGATCTCGACCATCGCCATTGCCTCGAGCGTAAAGGTATTAGCGCGCGACCATAAAAAATCCAGCCCTCCCTCCCGATCTTTTCCGAAGCGGGCGCCATGGCCGATCAATAACCAGCGCACATTCAGTCGTTGCTCCAGCAAATCGCCAGCAAAGGTTTCGGCATCCATCGCCGCCAGCCGCGCATCGAAACGCATCAAATGAATGCGGGCGATGCCGATCTCGGCGATTCGTTCAAGCCGATTGCGCAAGGGTAATAATCGGGGCGGCAATCGCGGTAACGATCCGGCCGACGCGGTTGTCGGCTCTGCCTTCAGCGCAAAATACTCGCGCGCCATCGGCTCGAAAGTCATCACCGCCGGCACGAGGTCAAGGTCGCTGGCCGCCTCGACGACACGCCGCAGCATCGCCTGATGCCCCCGATGCACACCGTCGAAATTGCCCAGCGCCAGCGCAATCGCAGGCCCACCCTGACCGGTTATCGGCAAGGTACGAATGATTTTCACGAGATTCCCACCACGTCTGCCGCGCTTACCACGCTTACCCATCTATCGCGGCGGCATTTTCTCCGCCACCCGATACCCAAAAGAAGAGAATTTTATCCCAAATCCGAAAATTTTAACCGCGTAGAACGCCAGCGCGTCAAGAGCTTACGCTTATTTTCTGGCTACGCCGGCCACAAGGAAATCGTTCAGAGGCTCTTCAGCACATCGTGAAAATCGGAAACATCCTTGAACGAACGATAGACTGAAGCAAAGCGAACGTAAGCAACTTTATCAAGTTTGTACAACTCTTCCATCACCATCTCGCCGACCTGCCGCGACGGCACTTCGCGCTCGCCCAGCGAAAGCAATTTCTGGATGATACGCTGAATCGCCGCATCGACCGCTTCGGTTTCGACCGCTCTTTTGTGCAACGCCCGCTGAAAGCTGACGCGCAATTTGTTCTCGACAAATTCGACACGTGTCCCATCGCTTTTGACGATCTGCGGCATCCGCAACTCTACCGTCTCGTACGTCGTAAAACGTTTCTGGCATTCCGGGCAACGACGACGGCGACGAATCGAATCGCCTGCTTCCGACACCCGCGAGTCGATCACTTGCGTATCTTCGCTACGGCAGAACGGGCATCTCATCGGCGACTCGCTCAACCCCGGTAAACGGGAAACTTTGCGGTCAGCACCGCCACTTCCGCTTTCACCCGCGCCAGCGCTCTGTCGTCTTCCGGCGCATCGAGCGCGTCGGCAATCAGATGCGCGAGCTGTTCGCACTCGATCTCGGAGAAACCGCGCGTGGTCGATGCCGGACTGCCGATGCGAATACCGGAGGTCACGAACGGTTTTTCGGGATCGTTTGGAATCGAATTCTTGTTGACCGTGATGTGCACTTTTCCGAGCACTTCTTCGGCCGCTTTGCCAGTGATTTTCTTGGCGCGCAGATCGACCAGGAACATGTGTGAATCCGTTCCACCGGAAACAATGCGCAAGCCGCGCTCGCTCAGGGTTCTCGCCAGCACGCGGGCGTTTTCCAGAACGCGCATTTGATACGTCTTGAAATCTTTGGAAAGCGCTTCACCCAGCGCTACCGCTTTGGCTGCGATCACATGCATCAGCGGCCCGCCCTGCAAACCGGGAAAGACGGCAGAGTTGATCGTTTTTTCGTTCTCCGCCCGCGTCAGCACCATGCCGCCGCGCGGACCACGCAGCGTTTTGTGCGTCGTCGTCGTCACATAATCGGCAAACGGCACCGGGCTCGGATACAAATGCGCCGCTACCAATCCAGCGTAATGCGCCATATCAACCATCAGCGGCGCTCCGACATGATCGGCCACTGCGTGAAATTTTTTCCAGTCAATCACCCGCGAATACGCCGAAGCGCCGGCCACAATCAACTTGGGTTTGTGCTCTTCCGCCAGCCTCGCCATGCTTTCGTAGTCGATCAGTTCGTTTTCGTCGAGGCCATAAGCAACCACTTTGAACCATTTTCCGGACATGTTCACCGGCGAACCATGCGTCAGATGCCCACCGTGCGGCAAACTCATGCCGAGAATTGTATCGCCCGGTTGCAGCGTCGCAAAAAATACTGCCTGGTTGGCCTGCGCGCCGGAATGCGGTTGAACATTTGCCGCCTGCGCGCCAAATAATTTTTTCGCGCGGTCGATCGCCAGTTGTTCGGCCTGATCGACGAATTCGCAGCCGCCGTAATAGCGCTTGCCCGGATAGCCTTCTGCATACTTGTTGGTCAGTTGCGAACCCTGCGCCGCCATCACGCTTGGGCTGGCGTAATTTTCGGAGGCGATCAGTTCGATGTGGTCTTCCTGCCGCTTTGTTTCGGCGGCGATGACCGCCCAAAGTTCAGGGTCGGTTTGTGCGAGCGTCGTAGAACGGGAATACATGGTATTAGCATTACCTCTGGCTGAAAAGCGAAGTTTACACGCTCACCGCTATTTATGGGGATTTTCGCGCTTGCTCCCCGTAAATAAGGGACTTCCCCCTATGCCTTTCCCGCTGCTGGCAGCTCTTCCTCGCTGACAACATCGGTCAACAGCGGATAATAATCATCCTCGCCAACGGGGCGCTCCGTCCCTGCGCCGGACGGCGACGCCAGCATCACGTTTGGCGGCGCTCTTTCAAGAGGCGTCGCCGCAGCAGCAGGTGGCGAAGCTTTAGCCGCCTGCTTGACCGGCTCCCTGGTCGGCTCGCCGAAAGTCGAAAATGAAGAATCATTTTCCATCAGCGCCAGCGCCAAGTCCGGCAAAGGGGAAGTGCGTACCGGATGGGGTGTAGCTGCGACCGCCTTGATATTTTGCGCCTGGGGGTTCCGGCGCTGGTATTCCGTCAACAATTGCGCAGCCGAATAACGCACAGCATTCGCCCCCTCCTCCTGCCATCGCCGTTCGGACAACAGCATCGCCGCTGAGGCCGGAGAAACGCTCTCTGTCGTCAGCGACGCCGGTATGGAATCTTTTGAAACCAACGCGAACGCGGAGGTCTTTTCAGTATCCATCGGGGAAGTTCCCTCAACATGAGAAACCGCTGCCGACATTCCCGGCGCTTTCTCCTCCGCAGCGGCGGCGACCGCGTCAAAATGTACGTCAGACTCAGCTCTGCTCGCAATTTTGCCCTCGGCCTTTATCCCGGCCACCGGTTCAAGAATTTCCGGCTCGACAAAAAGCGCTGTCGCGCCCTCCCTCTCACCTCTCTCCGCCGTATCACCGCTCCATGCCTCAGCCCTCTCTCTTTCGCTCTTCTGAAACGGTTCAAGCGCCAACAAATTGGGGGAAAGTAGCGCATTTTCGACCGCGTTTTCCTGAATTTCCTCTGCCGCTTCCGGCTCTACGAGGCGCCACGCCGCCGACTTGGGAAGTGGAATGTCTGTCAGGTTTTCTGTTACGCTTTCCGCCGCTTCCGGCATTTCCGTGTCGGTCAACAACCCCAACGCTTCCGCCACTTCAACCTCCGCCCCGGCATCAAGAGCGGGAGCGGCTTCGCCCGTTTCTTCGGCGAATAACCAGTCGGCCTCTTCGGGGAATGCTGCTTTTTCCTGAGAGGCTTCTTGCAGAGCCTCCGGCATGGCTCCTGCCACCGCCTGTTTTTCTTCTGCCGCCAAACCGTCAAACACCACGGTCGGCGCCGTCGCCATGTACGAAACGGAGCCTTGCGACGGCGAAGCCAACACTTCGGGCGCTGACAGAAATGAGAATGCGTCGGAAAACGGCGATGTCGAAGAGAGCGGCTCCTCCTCCGGCAGGCTTATATCCCCAGTTCCCGCGAAGGGTGGTTCGGCCGCCGCCTTCGGCTCCGGCGCCATAGTGGGCGTGGACGGCGAGGCAAATTCCCACAGCAGCAGATCGTCTTCCGCCCATGAGGGCGGGCTTTCCAGCGCGTTCTCCGGCGCATCCATGATCAGAGCCGGTTCCTCAATCGTCGCCTGCACTGGCGCAGTAGCGTCGGTTTCAGTCGACGGAGCGCTCTCCATCTCGATGCCCGCTTCAGGCGATGCGCCGTCCCTGTTTTCTTCCGCCAACAGTGGTTCGAAAGTTTCCGGCAACAGCGGCGAACTTGCTGCTGATGGTGCTTCGCTTTCAAACCGCGATAGTTCTTTGGCCAACTCCGCCGCCAGTTCGGCTTCAATTTCGGCAGACAGGCTTTGCGTTTCCTCGTCGAACACTGAAGAAGCGATGTGTCCCTCCGGTGGCGGCAACGACACAGATCCGGCTCGCCGGTTACGCCGCATCAACGCGTCAACGCTTTCAAACAATTCGTGCGCCGTCGGCGCCGATTGGGAAATTTCGGGCTGGTCTGTCATGACTCGCCTCCACCCCGGCGGGGAACCGCCAGATTATGGGCGCGTAGCTCGTAACCGCGCTCTTGATAAAAACGGTAGCGTCGGCGACCTTCCGCCAGCGCAGTTTCATCGCTGCCGATAACTTCCGCCAGCCGTTCGAAACGACTGAAAAACGGCGGTAACGCAGCCTGCGTGTTGATCAGCACAGCAGCAGGACCGTCGTGCTCAGCAAGATGGTCGATCAAAATCGGCGTTTCCGCCACCAGCGGGCTGCTCAGCCGGCAATGCGGCAAAAAAGCATGCGGCGGGTCGATCCACAAACGCTGATCGAGCGCCGCCGTCATCGCTTCGTTTTCAGTCAGGACACGCACCCGCCCGTGTTGCGTATAAGCCTTCTCTACCAGCCGGACGACAACTCCGAGCGGGTCGCTGACATGCGTGTAAAAATCGATAACGGTCATTCCGATATGATAACCCTCCAGCCGTCATCCGTCACGATTTTCCTGATTGAGCAGCCAGTTGACCAGCAACGGCACCGGTCGACCGGTCGCTCCCTTTTCCTTGCCCTCTTTCCAGGCCACCCCGGCAATGTCGAGATGTGCCCAATGGTACTTTTTGGCAAAACGCGACAAGAAGCACGCTGCGGTAATGCTGCCGGCTGCGCGTCCTCCGACGTTGGCCACATCAGCGAAGTTGCTCTTCAACGCATCGTGATACTCATCCCACAGCGGCATCGCCCAGGCGCGGTCAGCAGCATCGTCGCCAGCTGTCACCAACGCTCGCACCAACGCTTCGTTGTTGCCGAAAACGCCGCTGGCCACATGCCCCAGCCCAACCACCATCGCGCCGGTCAGCGTTGCGATGTCGACCACCGCTTCCGGGTCGTAACGCTCGGCGTAGGTCAACGCGTCAGCCAGAAGCAAGCGGCCTTCGGCATCGGTGTTAAGAATTTCGATGGTCTGCCCTGACATGCTGCTGACGATGTCGCCCGGCTTGCTCGCGCGACCGGAAGGCATGTTTTCGCACGACGGAATCAGCCCGACCACATGGAGATCCGGCTTCAGCTCGGCAATCGTGCGGAAAACGCCGAGCACGCTCGCCGCGCCGCACATGTCGAACTTCATCTGATCCATATCGGCCCCCGGTTTTAACGAGATACCACCCGAATCGAAAGTAATTCCCTTGCCGATCAGTACGATTGGCTTTTTCTTGACCCCCGAACGTTTGTATTCCAGCACGATGAAACGCGGGGCTGCTTCACTGCCCTGCGCCACCGACAAGAACGCCCCCATCTTGAGGTCTTCGATTTCCTTGCGCTCCAGCACCTGCGTTTTGACTTCAGTAGAATACATCGACGCCAGCCTGTTCGCCGTGTCGGCGAGGTAAGCAGGCGTACACAGGTTACTCGGCAGATTGCCGAGATCCCGCGTCAGTTCGGTTCCCTCGCCTACCGCCATACCGCGTGCCAGCATGGTTTCCCCGACCAACAAGTCAGAACGCATCGGCACCGACAGCGTGAGCTTGCGCAACGGTCGTCGCACATCCGAGCTTTCTGTTTTCATGTGATCGAAGCGATAGGTCGCTTCGCAGGCTGCAATCACCGTATGCTCAATGCGCCAGCCGATCTCACGACGGCGAACCTTCTCCTCCGTCAGATAAATCACTGCCTCATAAGCACCGGTTTCGTTCAACAGCTTTACCGCACTGTGAACAGCCTTGTAATATTCGCGATCGCGGAAATCGCGCTCGCGCCCCAGACCAACCAACAGCACACGATCGGCCAGCGTATTTGGTACGTTGTAAAGAAGCAACGTTGAGCCCAGGCGCCCTTCCATATCTCCGCGCCGGACAATGTCGCTGATGTAACCCTTTGCCGCACGATCGATCCGTTCGGCAGCCAATGAAAGCTTGCGATTATCAAATACCCCCACTACCACACAAGCTGTTCTTTGTTTCTCAGGATTCCCGCTTTTTATGGTAAATTCCATTGTGTCCTCTTTTGTGTTTTCTCTTAGAAGTGCGCCGACCCAAAAGGCGCTAAGATGCATTATCGACAAACTGCCGTAGAAAATCAAAACTTTTTTTATGATCTTCAGACGCAGCCTCATCCGCGAACTCACCATCAATGCCACCGGTTTGTTTCTTGTTGCATTCGCCATCCTATTTACCAATCTGGTATTGCGCCTTCTGGGCCGTGCCGCCAGCGGACAACTCGATGCGGAAGGTCTTTTGCCGATGCTGGGCTTCTATGCTCTGCAATATCTCCATGTTTTGTTGGCGATCACATTGTTCCTGACTGTCTTGCTGTCATTGACACGCGCTTATCGCGACAGCGAAATGATTGTTTGGTTTTCGGCCGGACAACCGCTTATCGCCTGGGAACGACCGCTCATCGGTTTTGCTGCTCCTTTTCTGCTCGCTATTGTCGTTTTATCTCTGTTTTTAACGCCCTGGGCGCAACAGCAACGGCTGCAATATGAGAAGCAATTGGAGTCGCGTGATGACTTGTCGATGCTGGCGCCGGGGTTGTTCCGCGAATTCAAACACGTCGGTCTGGTGGTCTATATCGAAAGCATCAACCCGTTCACCGGCACGATCAAAAATGTTTTCTTGCAGTCGATCGACAAGCCGCGCAGCGAGACCTTGTCAGCGCAATCAGCCATCATCGAGACCCTTCCGAACGGCGACCGTTTTCTCGTAATGTCGCAAGGCATCCGTAACGTCGGCACTCCGGGCAAAGCCGACTATCAAATCGTTGAATTCGAACAGTTGGGACGCCGCATTGAGCCTGCCGCAACCGAAGCCATCGAGCCAACGATCCGCGCGGCGCCGACATTGGCGCTGATAAAATCCGGCGAAGCGCCGGAAATTGCCGAACTCTTCTGGCGCTTTTCGATTCCGATCATGGCGCTGATGCTTACCCTGATGGCGTTGCCGCTCAGCTACGTTAACCCGCGCATGGGGCGCTCGTTCAACCTACTGGTCGCCGTGTTGCTGTATCTGATCTACTCCAACAGCCTCAACGTCATCCAGAGCCTGATCGCGCAGGAGAAGTTACCGTTTTGGCTCGGCATGCTGTTGCCGCATGGCACGGCAGCCTTGCTGACAGCGTTGCTGTTGCACCATCGTTCCCGGATTTATACATTCTGGCGACGCCCGCCCACAGACACTCCTTCCTCCGTCTCATGAGCACACTGCGGCGCTATCTCCGTCGTGAAATCCTGATCGCTACGCTGTTCTTGTTCGTTCTGCTGGTGACGGCGCTCGCGTTTTTCGATCTCATCAATGAGTTGGGCGATGTCGGTCGCGGCGGCCGAACGCTCTCTTCCGCCTTTCTCTACGTTGCACTGCGCCTGCCGTCGCGAATTTATGAAATGGCGCCGGTCGCAGCGCTGATCGGCACTCTGTATGTACTTGCCCGGATGGTGTCAAGTTCCGAGCTTACCGTGATGCGCGCGTCCGGTATGTCGCTCGCGCAGGTCAGCCTCGCTATCTTCCAAGTCGGCATCCCCATCGCCCTCGCCACCTTTCTTGCTGGCGAATTCGTTGCGCCGCAAGCCGAACGCCTGGCGCAAACCGCCCGCGCCGTTCATCGCAGCGGCGGGCAACAAATGATTACGCAGCAATTTTCCTCCGGCTTCTGGTTCAAGGAGCAATACACCTTCGCCAACATCCGCGCCGCCACGGCCGACCATGTGCTGATGGGAGTGCGACTGTACGAGTTCGATAACGCCATGCGCCTGCAACGAATCCGCAGCGCCGCACGCGGTATTTTTTCCGAAGACGACAACACCTGGCTGCTCGATGATGTCGAGACCACGGAAATCAGCAGCGGCAGTCGTACCCTCGTTTACTCTGATCCTTCCTATGTCTGGAAAACCGTCCTGCGCCCGTCAATCCTGACTGTCTTTCAGATTCCTCCCGAACAACTTGAAATCAAAACGCTTTTCGATAACATCAGCATTCTTGAAAAAAGTGAACAGCCAACCTCGCGTTTTGAAATCGCGTTGTGGATCAAGCTCGTTTATCCCCTCAATGTTTTCGTGATGATGTTTCTGGCGTTGCCGTTTTCGCAATCGCAGCGCCGCCAAGGCGGTCTTGGTTTTCGGCTTTTCGTCGGCTCCATGCTGGGCATCACTTTCCTTCTGCTCGGGCGACTGTTTTCCTCACTCGGCGTACTGAACAATTGGCCGCCGTTGACTTCGGCGTTAGCGCCAACGATTGTCTTTTTAGGCATGGCTTCCGCTTTGCTCTGGTGGCAGGAACGGCGATAGGGGCGAGCGTAACGAGCCCCGACATTTACCTCCCGCAAAACCACGAAGAAAAGCCTTTAACCACGAAAGGTGGGAAAGATACGAAAAACGCGAAAGCACAAACCCCTTCCTCCGCTTGCGAGGGAAGGTCGGGGTGGGGGCGTCTTGTACCTTCGTGTGAAATGCTTTTCTGATTCCAGACCTCTGATAGCTGACCTCTGACATGGACACCTTCGCGCAGCGCCTCTACCCGATCATCGCCGCCATTCCACCCGGCAAAGTCACCACCTACGGCGCCCTTGCCCGCCTCGCCGGTTCTTCGCGCGCCGCCCGCCAAGTCGGCGGCGTCTTGCATCGTTTGCCCAAAGGTACGACCCTGCCCTGGCATCGTGTGATCAACCATCAAGGCAAAATTTCGCTGACCGGAAGTTCCCTTCTTCTTCAAAAACGCAAGCTGCGAAAAGAAGGCGTGGTATTTTGCAAGGATGGTTCGATTGATTTGAAAATCTTTGGCTGGAATATCGAAATATCGTAGCCCGAACGGGAGAGGGTTGGGGGAGAAGGAAAAGTAAAGGAATCTTTCCACACCCAAACCCTCCCCCTGATCAAAATCACTTGGGGGCAAGCTCTTAAAGGGGAGAGAGTTTTTTGCTCCTTCGCGCCTTCGCGTGAGTCCAACCGTCGCGGTTCCCGCCACGCTTCGCTCGCGGCCAAAGGCCGCTCACCAGCAACCAGTGCACATTCGTGTCTTTCGCGCTTTTCGTGGCTAAACGCTTTTCTTTGTGTTCTTTGTGGTTAAAAAAACAGGGCGGGTTTGAAACCCGCCCCTACAGACTCTGATATCTGATTCCTGACCGCCGAATCAGTTCTTGCTTTGATCCACCAGGCGATTCTTCGCAATCCACGGCATCATCGCCCGCAATTGTCCGCCCACTTGTTCGATCTGGTGCTCTGCCGTCAAGCGACGACGCGAGATCATGCCCGGTGCGCCGGCCTTGTATTCGAGGATGAAGCGTTTGGCGTATTCGCCAGTCTGAATGTCATCGAGAATCCAGCGCATCGCTTCTTTGGTGTCTTCATTGATAACGCGCGGGCCGGAAACATACTCACCATATTCGGCATTATTCGAGACCGAATAATTCATATTGCCGATGCCGCCTTCGTAGATCAGATCGACGATCAACTTCAATTCGTGCAGGCATTCGAAGTACGCCATCTCCGGCGCATAACCAGCTTCGACCAGCGTTTCGAACCCCGCCTTGATCAGCTCAACCGCGCCGCCGCACAACACAGCCTGTTCACCGAACAAATCGGTTTCGGTTTCTTCCTTGAACGTCGTCTCAATCACGCCGGCGCGGGTGCCGCCCATCGCCGCCGCGTAGGACAGCGCCAGATCGCGCGCTTTTTTCGTCGCGTTCTGATGAACAGCGATCAGCATCGGCACACCGCCACCACCGACGTAGGTCGAGCGCACGGTATGTCCCGGCGCTTTCGGCGCGACCATGATCACGTCGATGTCGGCGCGCGGCGCGACTTGTCCGTAGTGAATGTTGAAACCGTGCGCAAACGCCAGCGCTGCGCCTTTTTTAAGGTTGGGTTCAATTTCGGCCTTATAAACATCGGCGATATTTTCGTCGGGCATCAACAGCATCACGATGTCGGCGCTTGCCGTTGCTTTGGCGATGGTGTCAACCTTCAGCCCGGCTTTCTTGGCCTTGTTCCACGAAGAACCGTCCTGGCGCGCACCAACCACCACCTTGATGCCGGAATCGTGCAGATTCAGCGCGTGCGCGTGCCCTTGCGAGCCGTAACCGATAATCGCCACCTTCTTGTTCTTGATTAACGAAAGGTTAGCGTCTTTGTCGTAATAAACTTTCATGAAATCTCCTTGCAAAAAAAGAAAAACAAACTCAATGAATCCGATATTTCAAAATCCGGTCACACCCGCAAAATACGTTCGCCGCGCCCGATTCCGGACGCGCCCGTGCGCACCGTTTCCAGCAATACGCCGGGCTCCAGCGCCTCCAGAAACGCATCCAGCTTGGAGGAGGTGCCGGTCAATTCGATGGTGTAACTTTTTTCAGTCACGTCGATAATGTTGCCGCGAAAGATGTCGGCCATCCGCTTCATCTCTTCACGATCCTTGCCCGACGCACGCACCTTGACCAACATCAACTCACGCTCGATGTGGCTGCCGTCGGTCAAGTCAACCACCTTCACCACTTCAACCAGTTTGTTTAGTTGTTTGGTGATTTGTTCGATGACATCGTCGGAGCCGGTCGTGGTGATCGTCATCCGCGACATGGTCGCATCCTCGGTGATCGCCACGGTCAATGATTCGATGTTGTAACCGCGCGCTGAAAAAAGGCCGGCGACGCGCGACAGCGCACCAGCTTCGTTTTCTAACAGAATGGAAAGAATATGTCTCATGATCTCATCCTCAGAGGCGCTTACGGCGCGTCAAACAACACCATTTCGGTCAGCCCTTTACCACCCGGCACCATCGGAAAGACGTTTTCTTTGGGGTCGGTATGAATGTCAAGAAAGACGAGCCTGTCCTTCATCGCCAGCGCTTCCTTAAGCGCCGGTTCCACGTCATCGGGCTTGTCAACACGGATCCCGATATGGCCGTGCGCTTCCGCCAGCTTGACAAAATCGGGCAGCGTATCGAAATACGATTCGGAATAACGCGAGCCGTAAAACAGTTCCTGCCACTGCCGCACCATTCCCATATAACCATTGTTGAGATTGACAACCTTGATCGGCAAACGATACTGTTTGCACGTTGCCAATTCCTGAATGCACATTTGGATCGACGCTTCGCCAGTCACACATACAACGTCACGATCCGGGTTGGCAATACGCGCGCCGACGGCGGCCGGCAAGCCGAATCCCATCGTTCCCAAACCACCGGAGCTGAGCCATTGCCGCGGTTGATCAAGTTTGTAATATTGCGCCGCCCACATCTGGTGCTGGCCAACATCGGTTGCAATGATCGCCTGCCCTTTAGTCAGCCGGTGCAAAGTTTCAATCACATACTGCGGCTTGACCTTCTTACCGCTCATGCTGTACTTCAGGCATTGCTTGCCGCGCCAGGCCTCGATCTGCGTCCACCAGGCGTCAAGTTCTTTCTTGTTCGCCGGTTTCGGCGATGTGTCGAGCAGCTTCAGCATTTCGCGCACCACATCGCCGACATCGCCAACAATGGGAATATCCACATGGACGCGCTTGGAAATCGACGACGGGTCGATATCGACATGAATGATCTTGCGGTCAGGCGGGCCGGAGAAGTGTTCGACATTGCCGATCACCCGATCGTCGAAACGCGCACCGATCGCCAGCAACACATCACAATGCTGCATCGCCATGTTCGACTCATAGGTACCGTGCATCCCGAGCATCCCCGTTGACAACGGATCGCTGCCGGGAAAACCTCCCAGTCCCATCAATGTTTGTGTACACGGGAAACCCAGACGGCGCACCAGTTGCGTCAACTCCTCCGCCGCATTGGCGAGCACCACGCCGCCACCGATATACACCATCGGCCGCTCGGCCGCTTGCAGCAACTGCATCGCTTTCTTGATCTGCCCGAGATGCGCTTTGACGACTGGATTATACGAACGCATCGTCAGCGTCTTCGGGTAAGAGAACTCGGCGACGGCCTGTGTCACGTCCTTGGGAATATCAATCAGCACCGGCCCCGGTCGGCCGCTGGTCGCCAGAAAAAAAGCTTTCTTGAGCGTCAGCGCCAGATCGTTGACATCCTTGACCAGAAAATTGTGTTTGACGCAGGGTCGTGTGATGCCGACCGTATCGCATTCCTGAAACGCATCCTGCCCGATGTATGGCGTCGATACCTGCCCCGAAATGATGATCATCGGAATCGAGTCCATATACGCTGTCGCAATGCCGGTCACCGCGTTGGTCAACCCCGGCCCGGAAGTCACCAGACACACGCCGACTTTCTTCGACGACCGCGAATACCCGTCAGCCGCATGGGCGGCGCCCTGTTCATGACGTACCAGAACATGGCGAATCTTGTCTTGCGCGCACAACGCATCGTAAATGTTCAACACCGCGCCGCCCGGATAACCGAAGACGTATTCCACGCCCTCTTCCTGAAGCGCACGGATAATGATTTCTGCACCCGTCAGTCGCATCATTTCTGCCTCTGCTTTCGTCTGTTACCTGTTGATCGAAAAAAAACCGTCAACCATCACCGGCTTTGCAGCCGTTGCTGTAACGCCTTGGGTGAGCGTCGTCTTGGCCAATCGCAATCGGGTAGATCGTAATCGTCGCAATGATGATGTCCGGCGCGCCGTATCCGGGAAACCCGCTGAGGCTTATGACCCGCGCGGGGAACGAAGCACCGTACCGCTTCGGGATGGAAACATCCCGAACGGGATACATTAGCCGGAAGTCAGCAAAAGGTCAAGAGGCTTGCAAACCTTTCTATGCGCTCATAAGAAAGCTCGTATTCGCAATATCAGTACAACGCGCCCTGTTCATGCTTCTTGTAAAATGCGCAAATGCCCACTTCTGCTGTTTCCGACCCCTCGCCCCGCCCCCTTCCCCGCTTTTACCGCGGACGCTTCGCCCCTTCGCCGACCGGCCCGTTGCACTTCGGCTCGCTTCTGGCGGCGTTGGCAAGTTACTGCGACGCCCGCCATGTCGGCGGCCAATGGCTGG
>WQUA01000015.1 GCA_009786025.1 Pseudomonadota bacterium
TGCGCAGGCGACTCTGCCAAGCCATTGAAATCCTGGAACTCAATAGAAGATTTTATTTCTCAAGAAGCCCGCCGAATCGCGGCTCTTTTTGATTCAAAAGGTGTCCCCCTTGATCCGGGCAGGTCAACGCTTCCCGGTTAATGGAAGCGTAGGCTAATGTGCCGAGCCTGTGAAAGTGCTGGAGGAAGGAATCGATAACCCACTTTTTCCGCCCGCAAAAGAAGACGCTGAAAAGAGCGCCTTCTTTTTATTTGCGTTTCTGTGAGAAAGACAAGGCGAGTTTTACGCATCAGGCGATACGTTCCTTGCTTTTCTGATTCCTGATCTCTGATTGGCGCAACGAATACACGCAGCCGCAATAGTTTTGTCGATAGAAATGCTCGCGCTTGGCGAGTTCGACGGCACGCGCCGAGCCGCCGCCTTTGCGCCAGTTATGAGGCCAGAACGAAAGGGCGGGGTAGCGACTTGCCGCGCGTTGGCCGCAATCGTTGATTTGATCGAGGTCTTTCCAGCGCGACATGCCGAGCGATGACGCAAAGATTGTGAAGCCGTGTTCATGGGCGTAAAGCGCGGTACGTTCAAACCGGAGATCGAAACACTGCGTGCAACGGGCACCGCGTTCCGGCTCATCTTCCCATCCTTTCGTTCGGGAAAACCAGGCATCGGTGTTGTAATCGGCGTCGATGAAAGGAATGCCGCGCTGTTCGGCAAAGCGTTTGTTCTCCTCTTTACGGATCAGATATTCGCGTTCAGGGTGAATATTCGGGTTGTAGAAGAAAACGCTGAAGTCGATTTCCGCATCGGCGAGCGTTGCGATAACATCACCTGAACAAGTGGCGCAGCAACAATGCAGCAACAGTTTGTTGTGACCGGAGGGGAGAGCGAGTGGCGGAGGGTTAGGCATGGGTTTGTTCACCACAGGCAAGGAGGATCATCTGAATAAACAGCGTAATAAATAACAAGAAAAACGCCGACAGCGAGAAATGGTATAAAACAAAAAAACAAAGCCAGTCTTAAAACGAAGAGCAAAAAGAGTGAAATGAGCAGTGCGATAGCAAAACTCACAAGAGCGATTCTAAAAGCACGCTTCTTTCTTTCTTCGATCGCTTTGGGTTCGGCGCTCCATTTAGGAATAAAGTCGGCCATTTTTCATCCATATCAGCGTTTGGGGTTTCGGTAGGGTTTGAAGCTAGGATTTCGCTTCGTTTCATCTCAGCCTACGGTGCTCTCCCCCTGCCCCTCTCCCGCAAGGGGAGAGGGGTGGACGTAATTTACCATACGCTGCGCTCAAAACGCATGTCTTAATCCGACGAGCGTTCCGATCTGGCTCTGTCCCGAATTGGGTGCATTGATAATCATCGACGAGCAGGATACCGAATAGGCCGGGCCGTTCCCGCTGTTGTTAATATAGCCCACCGAGACATAACCCGTCGTTCGTTTTGAGAACGCATAGTTCGCCCGCAGCACGATCAGCGTTGGGCTGCTATCGTAGGAAGGGTTGTCCATGTGGGAGACTTGGCCGTCGAAGCTCAGTTTCCCGAACGGCACGCTGGCGCCGAGGTAGTAGAGGCTGGTGTGCAGGTCGCGAGCGTTGGTGTCAATGTTCCGATACAGCCAACCGCCGCCGATCTTGACATCGGCGATCTTGGCGTAACCGGTCAGGTGATAACGCTGATCTTTATCATTGGAACTGTTGAAAACGACGCCAGCGGCGCCCGGCACTACGATGATATGACCGGCGCCAGGGCCGCCGCGAATTTCTTCGTAGGCGCCGGCGACGCCCCATCGGGCGGCGTTGTATTTGATCAGCGCCGCCCAGCCGGTACAGGCGCTGTTGCCTTGCTCGCCGCCACAGTTACCGAGAGGCGAAGCGTCGCGACCGAGGGAGTAAACGCCGCCGACAGTCAAGCCGCCGAAAGTACCGTAATACGAGAGGCTGTTGTCGAGCCGCGAATTGGGAAGGTAACTGTCGAGCGAGGCCAGACTGAATACCGATGGGCCGATTACGTCGGCGTCCAGCATTGCGCGGAAGGTTGTAGTCCATTGCCGGCCGATGTCGATTTGCCCCCAGGCGCCGCGCAGACCGAGGGTGGATTGACGACCAAACAGGCGACCGCCCTGAAGTTGCCCGCCCTGATCCGGCGCAAAACCATTTTCCAGAACAAAGACGGCTTCGAGTCCATTGCCAAGGCTTTCCGACCCCCGGAAACCCAAGCGTGATGGCACACTGCCGGAGAGCGCTGGCACCCGGATAACGCTGCCGCTGCCGTGAGAGGCGTGGTTAATATATTCGATGCCGGTGTCGATCACGCCATAAAGCGTCATATTGTCCTGCGCCTTGGCGGAAAAAGTCTGAAACAGGCCAGCGACAAAAACAGAGGCGATGACACGCAAGCGGTATTGCATAATATTTTCCTTATCAATATTTTCAAATCGTCAGATTATTATCGGAGCGGATATGCAAAGGCTTTTCCGCTGCCCCCAAAGTCATTGCGCGTTATGATACCTTAAGACGGAAAAAGTTCCGTTTGAGATGCCAGAGTTTAAATCAATGTCAGATCACTACCGGGATAGCGCACCATTGCTTCAAGCGGCGGGACGTGCAGGCAGGCGGCGAGAAGCGAAAGAATTTCTTGTTGCTCCGGTGACGGCGAGCCGCAGGCATCGTAAAGTTTTTGAAACAAATTTTTCTTTTCGTCGAGGGTCAGGCGGTTCAAGCGGTCGAACGCTTGTCTGACGGCGCGGGTATTCGTCGTTGCTGTTTTGCCGGTATTACCAATAGAATCGAGCGCGACTTGTGCCGGTATTTCTTTTGCGTGATTGATAACGAGCTCTTGTAGCAGAGCGGTATCCGTTGCCCATTCGGACAGGCGCAGAGGACCGGCCACGCGGACGCTTCCGGGATGCGCTATATCGCGCAGGTATTGATCGACGAGATAAACGATGGCTGTTTCCAGCAATGAAATATTGGCATCAGCGGCGATCAGGGCGCGCAGGGTACGCGGTAATGCCTGTTGCTGCGCGGCAGACAAGGTGTGAAGTTGCGCCAGCATCAAGCGCAAGCGCGTCAGCCGCAGATAGATTTTTTGCGTGCGAACCTCCGGCTCAAGAGCGCGGGCTTGGTAGGCGATGTCGTTGCCCCAGTCGGTGTCGATGGTTTCAAGCTGGCGGCGACGCACGGTTTCATCGCCGGTATCCAGCAGGTTGGCGAAAAGCAGCGCCAGACCGTCGCGCATGGTGAAGGCGGTTTCGTATTCGCTGACGGAAGCGCCGGAGTCTGCCGCAAAATACAAAGGCAGCGCTTGGTGCAATGCGTCAACATCGAGGTTGGCGCCCAGCGTAGCGCGTTGATCGCCGTAAGGGTTGAACGAAGGGTCAAGCGCCTGGATGCGCTCAATCAGTGGTGGGTGGGTCGCAAAGAGCGGGGAGGTTTCAACAGCGTCGCCGAGAAAGAAATGATTGTAAGCATCGCCTTGCGGAGTTTGCAGCAGCGAGGAATTGAAATAGATTTTTTTGAGTGCGCTGGCAAGCCCCATCGTCTGACGGGTGAACTGCACGGCAGAAGCATCGGCCAGATACTCGCGTTGACGCGAGATGGCGGCTTGTAGCAAACAACCGATCAGTTTGCCGAGATAACCGATGATGGCCAACGCGCCGCCGAATACAAAAACCAGAGGCCAGGCGGCGGGGCGAGGCACAAGGTCTTCGCGATTGGTAGCGAGCGGCGATGTTTTCAAAATGCTGCGGCCGTAGGTGTAAACGGCGTAAACGCCGAAGAGCCAACTCGAAACTTGTGTATTGAGACGCATGTCGCCGTTGAGCAGGTGGCTGAACTCGTGAGCGATAACGCCCTGTAATTCGTCGCGGTTCAGGCGTTGCAGTGCGCCTCGGGTAACGGCTAGCACGGCATCGGAGGGCGTGAAGCCGGCGACGAAGGCGTTGATGGAGGCCTCTCCCGGCAGCCAGTACAGTTTCGGCATCGGCGTGCGCGAGGCGATCGCCATTTCTTCGGCGATGTTGCGGAGGCGTTGAAAATCGGAGTTGTCCATTCGAGAAGCAGGCAACGGTTCACCGCCCAAATGGCGGGCGATGACCGCGCCGCCGCCGCTGCGCAGTTCCATGCTGCGGACGATGGATGCGCCGATGATGATCAGGACAACAACGAGGGCGGTGTTGCTTGCGTAAGTAAATCTGTTTTCAGGCGAGAGCAGCGAACACCCCAGCCAGACGAACACTGAGGTGAGCACGACAACCAGCGCGACGATAAGAATAAACGACGCCAGAAAAACCAGCGTTTGCCGACGCGCATCACGCTGGCTTCGGAAAAAATCCATCGTACGGAGAGGAAAGAAAAATCCTAAAACTGAACTTTCGGCGCTTCGCGTTTGGCACCTTCCGCTTCAAGCAACGCCGCTGGCTGGAAACCAAACATACCGGCGACGAGATTGTTCGGAAAGGTTTGCGAAAGCGTGTTGTACGACATGGCTTCATCGTTGTACGCCTGCCGCGCAAAAGCGATGCGATTCTCGGTGCTGGCCAGTTCTTCGGTAAATTGCGAAATATTCTGGCTGGCTTTGAGATCGGGGTACGCTTCAACCACCAGCATCAGGCGGCCAAGCGAGGCGTTCAGCGCGCTGTTGGCTTCTGTCAGATGCTGCATCAGCGTCGCGTCGCCGGGCGTACCGGCGGCAGTTTTGAGCTCGCCGGCGGCAGTGTTGCGGGCGCGGGTGACCTCGACCAGCGTTTCATGTTCGTGCTTCAAATACACTTTGACGCTTTCGACCAGATTCGGGATCAGGTCGTAGCGCCGCGTCAGTTGCACGTCGATCTGCGAGAAAGCGTTTTTGAACGCATTGCGGGAAGCGATCAGCCGGTTGTAAATGACTGCCAGAAAAATGCCGACCAGGATGACGAGCACCAACAGAAAAAAGAGAAACGAGATCATGTTTTTTCCTTTCCGGAGGACGGTACGATAGAAGAGTGGAAGTACCTGCTGCTCGAAATTATCGCATGAAAGGGTGGTTTGGGCGGGGAGCCCAAGCGAGATATGCCAAAACAATGAGCGCATTGCCTCTTTTCCCGGTTACTGTTATGTTCAGCTTTACCGTTGCGGGATCCGGTTTGCTGCCGTAGCGGCGTATTTATCGCAAGCGTACCAGTTACAGGGCTTTGTATGATGTCTTTTTCTCCAAATCATCCGAGCGAATATATCCGCCGTTGGCAGGATGACTACACCCGTTTTCGCCGCGATCTTCACGCGCACCCGGAATTGGGACTTGAGGAACACCGAACCGCGCAGCGAATCAGTGAACGCCTGACGGCGCTGGGTATTGAACACCATACGGGGATCGGCAAGACCGGCATTGTCGCCGCGATTCGCGGGCGCGAAGCGTCGCCGCATTCAATCGGTTTGCGTGCCGATATGGACGCGTTGCCGATACAGGAGGAGGGCGACTGTCCACATGTTTCGACGGTGCCCGGTTGTATGCATGCTTGCGGCCACGATGGACACACGACGATGTTGCTGGCGTGCGCTCATTACTTGCAGGAAACGCGCCGTTTTGCTGGCACGGCATATCTGATTTTTCAACCGGCCGAAGAAGGGCGCGGCGGTGGCAAGGCGATGCTGGCGGACGGCTTGTTTGAGCGTTTTCCGGCCGAACGGATTTTCGCGTTGCACAACTGGCCGGGTTTGCCGGTGGGCAAAGTGGCGGTGCGCTCCGGCCCGGTGATGGCAGCGTGCGACTATATCACCATCGACATTGAAGGCTGCGGCGGTCACGGTGCGCATCCGCATCTGACGGTCGATCCGGTGCTGGTGACCGGCCACATCATCACCGCTGTTCAGTCGGTTGTTTCCCGCAACATCAGCCCACTCGATCACGCTGTGGTCAGTCTGTGTGGTGTACGAGCAGGCAATATGGACGCGAAGAATGTGATCCCGCGCACCGCGCGCCTGGTCGGCACCGTACGCACTTTCGATACCGAAACGCAGGAGTGGATTGAAGTACGATTGCGCGAATTGGTGACGACCGTCGCTGCGGGTTTCGGCGCGGTGGCGACGCTGCGTTACGACCGGATCGATCCGGCGACCATCAACAATGTGCAGCAAGCACAATTTGCCGCTCGTGTTGCGGCGCAGCTCTTCGGCGAAGAAAATGTCGTTCATGATCTTGAGCCATCGATGGGCGCCGAAGATTTTTCTTATATGTTGCAAAAAAAACCCGGCGCTTATTTACGACTCGGGCAAGGTAGCGGCGATGGAAAGCACGATCTTTTTCTGCACAACAGTCGCTACGATTTTAACGATGCAGCGATTCCCTATGGGGCGGGACTGTTGGCCGGACTGGTAGAGGCAGGATTACCGCTGTCGGGAGACAGAGGACAGGGATCAGAGGTCAGAGGTCAGGAATCAGGGATCAAAGCGAGCGTCTGAGTCCGATGCAAATGGATCCCTCTTCCGTTTGCGAGAGAAGGGTGGGGGAGAGGGTGCAGGGGTGCGATTTATCGCGTCCTGTTTTGTGGGCTGCAACTTCGCGCAGAACGACAGAGGATGGGGGCCTGATGGCCACAAAGCCTCAATGTTGTTTCTTTGCGCTTTGCGGTTAAAATGATGATGCAGTCCTTTTGTGTTACCGGAAAACTCTCATGTCTGCTCATGCTCCTCGCGCTGTTTCCTCCACCATTTCTCAACTTCCCGATTTCAGCGCCGTATTGAGGCAACTGAGCGAGGTCGTCGTCGGCAAGGACGCGCCGTTGACGCTGGCGTTGACGTGTCTGCTGGCGCGCGGTCATTTATTGATTGAGGATCTGCCGGGCGTTGGCAAATCGACGCTGGCGCAAGCATTGTCGGTGACGCTTGGCTTGCCGTATTCGCGGATCCAGTTCACCAGCGATTTGTTGCCGGCGGATGTGCTGGGGGTGTCGATTTACGACGGTACAGTGCGCGAATTTCATTTTCATCCGGGACCGATTTTTTCATCGGTGGTGCTGGCTGACGAGATCAACCGTGCGCCACCAAAAACGCAGAGTGCGTTGCTCGAAGCGATGGAAGAGCGGCAGGTATCGGTCGAGGGAAAAACACATCGCTTGCCGCAACCGTTTTTCGTGATTGCGACACAGAATCCGCTGGAACAGCAAGGAGCGTATCCGTTGCCCGAATCGCAACTCGACCGTTTTCTGATGGCGATTGAAGTGGGTTTTCCCGATGTTCGCGCCGAGCGCGAATTGTTGACTGGCGGCGATCGTCGTGCGCGTATCGCGCAGATATCAGCGCTGGCCGATGGCGTGACCTTACTCGAATGGCAGACGGTTGCCGAACGCGTGCATGTCGCGCCGGCGTTGCTCGATTATGTGCAAGCGTTGTTGGCGGCAACGCGCGGGATGACGCCGAGCGCGGCGCGTGAAGGCAAGCCCGCGCATGTGTTGCATGGCTTGTCGCCGCGCGCTGGATTGATGCTGCTGGCGGCGGCGCGCGCGTATGCGTTGATTGCGCGGCGCGATTTTGTGATTCCGGAGGATGTGCAGGCGGTATTTCCGGCAGTGGCGGGGCACCGCTTGACAGGCAGCGCGCGTTCCGGCCAAGCGGAAGCGCGCACCTTGTTGCGGCAGGTGGTGTTGCCGTAAAACTGCGATGACGCCGGAACACGTTGTATCTTCTTCCGCGCCGGAGCACGGCTTGCGTCGCTGGTGGCAGCGACGAATCCAGCGCCGTTATCCCGACGACGAAGGCACGGTGACCTTGCGCCATCGGCGCATTTATCTGTTGCCGACAAAACGCGGGCTGATTTTTTTGGCCACAGTCGCGCTGATGTTGTTGGTGTCACTCAATTACGCAATCTCGCTCGGTTTTGTGATCACGTTTTTATGGCTGGGCGTTTTCGCTGCGACATTGACACACACCTTCCGTAACCTTCTCGGGATGAAGATCGCTGCGGTCAGCGCCGGCCATGCGTTTGTCGGCGGAACGCTGACGTTCACTATGTCGATCGATAGCGGCGATCATGAGCGCGAGCGTGTGCAACTGACCGCGAAAGAAGCGGCATTGCAATGCTTCGATTTATCAGCGACCAGCACATGTTTGATGACGCTGACGCGACCGGCGTACCGACGTGGCCGCCTACCGATGGGGCGGTTGACCGTGGCGACGGAAGCACCGCTGGGGCTATGGCGAGCGTGGTCGTATGTGCATTTTTCGCTGGAAGGGCTGGTATTTCCGGCACCGGAAGTAGCGCCGCCCTCTTTGCCGCAAGGCACCGATCCGCGAGCCGGTACGGGTATGGGTCGCGCCGGCAACGAAGACCTCGCCGGATTGCGCGAGTATCAGCGCGGAGACCCGTTGCAGCGGGTTGCCTGGAAAGCGGTTGCGCGCGGCGTCGGCTGGTACACTAAGGCGTTCGAGGGCGGCGAGGGGCGACATTTCATCCATCTCGATTACCACAAATTGCCGGGCGCGCTCGATACGGAAATGAAATTGTCGCGGTTGACCGCGTGGGTCTTGCAATGCGAGCGCGAGGGACGCCCCTTTGCGTTGACGCTGCCGCAGGTATCGCTGCCGTTGCGAAAAGGCGTGGCGCACAGCGAAGAAGCGTTGACGCTGTTGGCGCTTTTCCGCGATGGTCACGCCGAGGTGGAAGCAGGAGTCGGACGATGAACGCGCCGACCTGGTGGCGTCGAACGCGTCAACGCGCGCTTTCTTCGGAAGACGGACGGCTGACCGGAACGCATTGGTTCTGGTTGACTTTGCTGGTGCTGCTCACGCAAATACAGCTTTCTTTCTATTTGCCGATAACGGTCGTCGCGTTGGGTATTGGCATCACACTGTTGCGGGTGTTGTCGATTTATCTGCCGTGGCGGCATTCCCGAAGCTATGCCTACGAGATTTCTGGCAGAGCGACAAACATGGCGGCAAGCGATGTGGTGCGTTACAGCTCGCGAAGGCCGCCATTGCGCTGGCGGCCGTGGTTGAGTATTGTGCTGGGGATCGCGGCGTTGGCGATGGTGTATTTTGCTTATGGTTATCTGTTTTACCGTGATGCGTCGGTGGGGTTGTTGTTCATCCTGGTGGCGGTCAAGTTTTCCGAATCAACGACGCGGCGCGATGCGATGTTGCTGGTGTGTCTGGCGTCGTTCTTGTTGATCACTACATTTTTCTACACGCAATCGCCGCTGATATTGTTGACCTCGTTGCTGGCTTTTTTCGCGTTGGGCGGGGCGCTTGACGCTATTTTTCTGCTGAACGCTTCGCTTGAGAAGACGCATATCCAGCGGACGATGAAGCGTTTTTCGATTCTGGTGTTGCAAGGCGTCCCGATTGCGCTGCTGCTGTTCATGTTGTTTCCCCGATTGTCATCGCCGCTGTGGGGTTTGCCACAAGCGCAGATGGCGCAAACCGGATTGTCGGACACCATGGGGCCGCTCGATATTTCCCAACTGTCGTTGTCCGATGCGATCGCTTTTCGGGTTGATTTCGAGGAGGAGCCGCCGCCTAACGCGCAACGCTATTGGCGCGGGCCGGTGTTTTCCTTTTACGATGGCGTGAGCTGGAAGTCGTGGACGGCATTGCCCGCGCCGCCCGAACCGGCAGCGGCAGGCGAGAAAGAAATTCATTACACCGTGGCGCTGGAACCGCACTTTCGGCAATGGCTTTTTGCGCTGGAACTGCCGTCGCAACTGCCGCAGCGACTTGACGAAGGAAACAACGAAAGGGGGCGTCGTTTTGCATATCAGACGACGACGCGGCAATTGATGTCGGTTGTACCGGTTGGTCAGGCTTTGCGTTATACGCAAGTGTCGGTACTGCGTTCGCATTACCCGGCGTCGCAGGGAGACGCTGCGCCGAATCTCCGCTTGCCGCGAGAAGGCAATCCAAAAACGCGCGAACTGGCGCAGCGGTTGCGGGGCGAGGGCTCAACGTCGCAGGAGTATGTGCGAGCTGTGCTGGCGTATTTTCACAACGAGCCGTTTTCATACACCTTGTCGCCGGAGTACATCGAGAACGATCCGATCGACGGTTTTCTGTTTGATACGCGCGCCGGTTTTTGTGAGCACTACGCGGCGGCGTTTGTGGTATTGATGCGGGCGGCGGGAGTGCCGGCGCGGGTGGTGACTGGCTATCAGGGCGGCGAAATCAACCCGCAGGGCGGCTACATGATCGTTCGCCAGTCGGATGCCCACGCCTGGGCGGAAGTGTTGATTGACGACGAATGGCGCCGCATCGATCCGACGGCGGCCGTAGCGCCGGATCGGATTGAATACGGTTTGGGGCGGGCGCTTCCCGACGATGCGCGGGTACCGGCGTTTGCGCGGTTTGATACCGGTTGGTTCAAGGTATTGGCGCTCAACTGGGATGCGCTCAAATATGCGTGGACGCGCCATGTGCTTGAATACGATTACAGACGGCAACGGGAATTGTGGCGCGACTGGAATCTTGGTGACGCACTGTGGAAAGTGGTGGCGGCGCTGGCCGGTTCGGCGATCGTCTGGATCGGTTTGCTGGCGCTGTTTCTGGCATGGCGAACGCGTCGGAGCGAGCCGGCGCAGGTGTTATGGCGAGCGTTGTGCTCACGGCTGGCACGCGCGGGTTTACCGCGCGAAGCGGACGAAGGGCCCTTGAATTATCTGACGCGGGCGGGTGACCGTTGGCCGACATGGCGAACGACGCTGATGCGAATGGCGCAGGCGTATGTGGTGTTGCGCTACGCGGCGCCGACGGCGCGTCAACACCGACAAGCATTGCGATACTTGCGGCAAGGGCTTAAAGCATTGCCGACGGCGGCGCGGTTGCGGGGGTTGTAGCAGGGATGGGGCGAAGAGGAATCCCGACTTCAGGCGTTATCGGAATCAAAAACGTCGGGATTATGCTACGCTTCATCTCGGCTTGCGTTACTTTGCGCGCAGGGTGCGAGTAGCCGATGCGGGACTGTGCAGAGACTTCTTGAAGTAAACCGGTTAATTCAAGCGTATGCATCGAGGTGTTCCACATGAGAAGAGAATTCTATTTTCAAGACGATCGTTCCAATAAGTACTGGACCATCGAACTTCAGGGCCTGGAGCTCGTCACGACAAACGGGCGTGTTGGCGCGCAGCCGAGAGAAACCAGAAAGGTTTTTGCCAGTGAGCCCGAAGCGCAAAAAGAGTTTGAGAAACTGATTGCCTCAAAGATAAGAAGTGGGTATTTGGAGGGAACGGCTCCTCCTTATGAAAGTCCCGAATGGTCGAACATGACGATGTCGGAAGATGTTTTCTGGCGCCTCATCGCTCTCTTCAATTGGAAGAAAACGGGAGATGATGATGCGGTTATTGAACCTGCGATCAAGGCGCTCGCCCAAATGAGCGAAGAGGGCATTCAAGAATTCGAAGACCTGTTGGCTGAGAAGCTGTATGCGCTGGATACCGAAGCCCATGCGAAAGAGATCGGCGACAACGCATTCCTCCCCGGCAAGTATTTCTCGCCGGATTGGTTTCTTTATGTGCGATGTTGTGTCGTTGCGAACGGACGAGAATTCTATGAAAAAGTCTTGGCGCAACCCGCCAAGATGCCGAAGGATATGGAGTTTGAAGCAATTCTGTATTTGGCGTCGTCGGCTTTCGAGCGCAAAACCGGACGAGGATTTGATCGCTCTTCACCGGTCAGCTATGAGACGTTTAGCAATGCCGCCGGTTGGCCAGAAACCGGAGAGAGATAACTTTGTGCGCAAGCGGACAACCGCTGGTTGCTTTTACCTTGAGTGTTAATGTGCCTTAAAGGGAACGAGATGGCAACGCAAAGGCGGGGCGTTAAACATCAAAACAGAAGTTTCGCATTTGAAGCAAAATGCGTAGTGATGGCTCATCCCGATGGTGTGTGCCATTTGGTCGGGTTTGCAGACCACGAATTCAACACCAAGACCTATCTCATGCTTCAACGCGGCTTCGAGTTCGATGAACAGGACGTTGAGTTGGGCATGGGTACTTACCATATCGAGTGGTGCGGCCAGGAAAACTCAGGTTACGGCGGCATCTCGCAGTTCTTGCTCGAGCGGAACTGTGCAGACATTACTTTTACTTCGGGCACGGCAGAGGCGCTGGGCGGCATGGAGCGCCTCACCATCTCTTTTCAATTAATGTCTCCCGAGCACTCGGCGTTACGGGAGGCGCTTGAGTTCATCTTCGAGGGTAGCGGCTGCCTGTCCGTAGCTGACGCCTGGTGTCTCACTTAATTGAGACGCCAGAATGCAGGTTAATGAGGCAAAAACAGGTTCTCATAACGCATCAAGAATCGTCGGGATTATGTTACGCTTTATTCCGGGATGAACTGATCGTCAGAGTTCGCAAGCCCCCCTCGCCTGCGCGGGCGGGGTGATTGAAACGATAGGCGCCATCACAGCACACACATCACGGAGAATTCGCTATGGAAATTCCAGGTCTCGGCAAGGTCACGCGGGATAAGAGGTTTGGCTGGTACTACAGCGAGCCTGTTGCGGTGCCGATGCTGGGCGGCGCGCAATGCCGGATCGTCCTCGAAGGCTACTACAGGGACGAACGCAAAGAGGACTTCCACACCGCAATCACGAATTTCCTCACCGGCAGCCCGGCTGTTCTGCGCGAAGCCGATGAACCACTCTTCCGCTATTACAAGGACTTCGAGGAGTACTGGTTGGAAGATGGCAATCCGCCGATCAAATCGGCGGAAGAACTTTGGCGGCACGTCCAGTTTGGTGATGAACCGATGGTCACGCGAAGGCATCGCGGCGATAAAGGGGTGTACGTCACGATTGAGTGCGGCTGCGACTGGGAGGAAGAGCATGGCTTGCAGCTTGTGCTGAAAAACGGATTAAAGGTAAACAAGTTGGGTGGGTACGACAGTCATCTGACGAATTCCGATGCATCTGGCGACAAAAGCCTTGAAAACGTCATTTACCGATCTTTTTGAACCGAAACCGGTTCAGTGGGGATTCCGAGGCGATCCGTATTTGTGGGAGGAGATGGCTTCTGTGCTGGCAGATACGCCCCTTCCGCCAACTGAGGCGCTTTTCAACGGGTTGCTTGAGGAAACTTTCGCTCGACTGGTCGGCAGGCCGCTGAATTCGCAGGCTTCCTATGTGTTTGTGGAGCGCTACAGTCATGGAGGCATGTCGTCCGGTAAGGTCAGTTTTGCCTTCTGGCGAGAGACTGGCGTTCCTCTTTTGCGGCGGCGCTATGTTCATTTGCTCAAGCCGGGATAGCTTTACGATTTGGTTTGATTCAGGTGTTAGAGCGGTTGCCTCGGCGTCGAAATACGCGGTTGTCTTTATCGGCCACCTTAATAAAAGCGCAAACCCATAGTCATCAAATTTGATCTACGTCAAGGCTATTCAAAAAAAGCATGAGTCATGCGTTTAAAGCATTATTATAAGCGACGTTGTCTCTCGCAATGTCAGAACAATATTCTGCTTTGGCGTCAAGTGCTCACTTTGGTGTTGGCGTCTTATGGAGCGGCATAGTGAAGCACGACACATCATGCGCGGTATACCAAGCGCGTGGTCAGTGAGGGCCTTCTTTTCGGACGGGCGGATGTGGCGGTTTAACATTGGTCTGTGTTGCAGTTTCGTTTTTATTTTTTAATGCAGGAGTGCGCAAAATGCCTCAAGGTGTAAATGATTTTTTGTCGTATATAAAGAAGAGGGATCCCAGCCAGGCCATGTTCCATCAGGCTGTCACCGAGGTTATGCTAAGCCTGTGGCCGTTTATCCAGAAGCACCCGCAGTATCGCGATAATGCGTTACTGGAACGTATTGTCGAACCGGAGCGTACGATCGTTTTCCGGGTGCCGTGGATCGACGATCACGGGAATTTTCACGTCAACCGCGGTTTCCGGGTGCAGATGAGCAGCGCTTTAGGGCCCTATAAGGGAGGTTTGCGTTTTCATCCGTCGGTGACGATGGGAATGCTGAAGTTCCTTGCTTTCGAGCAGGTTTTTAAAAATGCACTGACGACGTTGCCGATGGGCGGCGGCAAAGGCGGTTCGGACTTTGATCCGAAGGGTAAGAGCGACAACGAAGTTATGCGTTTCTGTCAGTCGTTCATGAGCGAGCTTTTCCGCCACATCGGCGCTGATCTCGATGTGCCGGCGGGGGATATTGGTGTCGGCGGCCGCGAGGTTGGCTATATGTTCGGCCAGTATAAAAAGCTGGCAAATACGTTTACCGGCGTGTTGACCGGTAAAGGCATTTCTTTTGGCGGCAGTTTGATTCGGCCGGAAGCCACCGGCTATGGCTTGATTTATTTCGTCAACGAAATGTTGGCGACGCGCTCGCAGGGGCTGGAAGGAAAGCGGGTGACGGTTTCCGGTTCCGGCAATGTCGCGCAATATGCGGCGGAAAAATGTCTGGCGGGCGGCGCTGTGGTTGTATCGATGTCTGACTCGGAAGGCACGGCGGAATTTCCGGACGGAATGACTTCTGGCCAACTTGCGGATCTGTTGCACTGGAAGAATGTTGAGCGCGGGCGCTTGCAGGCTTTTGCCGAACAGCACAAGCTCAAGTTCCATAAAGGTAAAACGCCGTGGCATATCGCTTGCGATGTGGCGTTGCCGTGCGCGACGCAGAACGAACTGAACGGTGACGATGCCAAGGTGCTGGTCAAAAACGGTTGTCTGTGTGTGGCCGAAGGCGCAAACATGCCGTCAACACTGGAAGCGGTGCAGGTTTTCCACGATGCGAAGATTTTGTTTGGCCCTGGCAAGGCGGCTAACGCCGGGGGGGTCGCGGTGTCTGGTCTGGAAATGACTCAGAACAGTATGAGGTTGTCGTGGACGCGCGAGGAGGTCGATTCGCGCTTGCGTACAATCATGCACGCGATTCACACGTCGTGCGTGCGTTACGGTACGGCTGCCGACGGCCATATCAATTATGTGGATGGCGCCAATATTGCGGGGTTTGTGAAGGTAGCCGACGCGATGATGGCGCAGGGCGTCGTTTGAGAAAATCGCAAAAGCGTATCTATGTATGCGTTAATGCCCGGGGTTCCCGGGCATTTTTTTAGCGCTTGATCACCATAGGCGCCGCGAACCAGTTGCGCTTCAGTCGGAATGCCGTGGCAGGGTAACTTTGATCAGTGCGCCGCCGTGCGGCGCGCTCAGTAATTCGACGCTGCCGTTATGCAAGCGTGCGATCCGCTCGACGATGGCGAGGCCTAGGCCGGCGCCAAGTTTGCCTTCGGGGGTCGAACGCGCTTCGGAAGCGCGGCGAAACGGTTCTTTGAGGCGCTCGCGCTCCGTTTCGGGGAAGCCGCTGCCGTGATCACTGACTTCGATCCACACATGGCGGGCGTCGAAGCTCGTGGCGATTTCGATGGGGGGTTTGCCGTGGGCAATGGCATTGTTGATCAAGTTGTTGATCAGCCGTTCAAACGCCGTGGTTCGCAGCGGGATATCGGGAAGTTTCGGATCAGGCGCGAAGCGCACGTCGTGATGCGAACGTTGATAACGCTCAATGCAAGAAGCGATCAAAACGTTGGCGTTTTGCAGGTGCGCCGGTTTTCCGTCGTCGCCGCGCGCGAAATCGAGGAATTGGTCGATGATGCGGTCGATCGCTTCAATATCGTCGATCATCAAATCGCGTTCCCGCGGGTCTTCCTGGCTCATTTCGACGCTCAGGCGAAGGCGGGCCAGCGGTGTACGTAAGTCATGGGAAACGCCGGCAAGCAATAGCGCCCGATCGTGTTCGACCTGTTGCAGGCTGGCAATCATGGCGTTGAAACCGCGATTGAGCGCCGCCATTTCAGAGGGGCCAGCGTCGGGCAACTGCGGCGGCGTTTCACCGCGACCAACCAGATCGACGGCTTCGGCGAGCCGGGTGAGCGGTTGCGACAGATAACGGGCGAAGGCGAGGGCGGCGAGAACCAGCATGGCGACGATGACCAGCGCCAGGAAGAAGGCGCGCGACGGTGCGTCCTGTGCGAGCGGGCGCTCGGGCAGAATAAAACCGGCCCAGTAGTAAGTGTTATGCGCTGAGAAACGCACCCACAACAATTGTCGTTCAGGCTGCAACCGGATTTGAGTATCCGAGCCAAGCGTTTTTTGTAGATATTTTTCGAGATCGAGAAAAGCGCCTGACGGCGGCTGCCCGGTTTGTCGCTGTCGTATCGCCGGCTGGTTCGAACGGAACGGGAAGGAGCCGGGAGAAGCATCCTGATCAAGCGATGGAATCTCCGGTTCGCCCTGAAGTGGTATATCGAACGGAACCGTGGTCGGCGTCTGGCTGGTGATCCGGCGACGGCGCTCTTCAAACAGGCGGGCGTTATATTGATGGCCGAAGCGGCGCAGGATATCGGCGCGCTCGGTTGGAATGCTTGACTCGAGCGCAGCGCGCAATGCTTGTAACTGTACTGCCTTGGTATGTCCGAATTGGTAGATCAGCAGATTTTCGCGGTCGTACTGGAATAACAAGCCCATCATGATCAGCACCAAAGCGATCAGCGCGACCAGAAAAGACAGAAGCCGGCCAAACAACGAGGCCGGCCAGAATTTGATCAAGGTATTCAGGCGTCGCCGCTTTCTTTATATGTTGCGCCGTTATCGGGCTTGCTGTCTTCGGGAACATAAATGTATCCGAAGCCGCGCACGGTTTGAATATAGCGCGGGTTGATCGGGTCGGTTTCGACAAGTTTGCGCAATCGCGAGATTTGCATGTCGATGGCGCGGTCGAAGGTCTCGTGATCTTTGCCGCGCGCCAGCAGCGACAAGCGCTCGCGAGTGAACGGCTGGCGCGGATGCTGTCCCATGACCTTGAGCAACGAAAATTCAGCAGTACTCAGGTGGATGATTTCGTCGTCTTTGCTTAATGTGCGCGCTGCCAAATCGAGCGTAAACGGGCCGAACGGAATCGAGCCTTCCTCTGTCGGCGCGCCGGCCAACTCGTGTTTCGGCGCGCGGCGCAGCACGGCATGAATGCGCGCCAGCAATTCGCGTGGGTTGAACGGCTTGCCGAGATAATCATCGGCGCCCATTTCAAGGCCGATGATGCGATCGACTTCCTCACGGCGCGCCGTCAGCATGATGATCGGAATCGAGTCGGAGTTGTGCGCACTACGCAGCTTACGACAGATCGACAGGCCATCTTCGCCCGGCAACATCAGATCAAGCACGATCAGATGCGGCGGAAAACGCTGCAATGTTTTCTCAAGTTGCGTACTATCGGGCAAGGTAATCGTTTCCAAGCCGTTTTCTGTGAGGTAGCGCTGCAGGAGATCGCGTAGGCGCGGATCATCGTCAATCACTAAAATGCGGTAATGGCGGTCTGGAGTATTCATGATGAAGTCAATCGCGGACGGATATGCTTTAGTGTAACAACTAATTGGCCTTTTGGCATAGGGCGAAGTAACAAAGTAACAACAGACAATTCCTATTTTGGCATAAATGGTTTCGAATTAACGCGCCAGAGGTCGCCTTTTCAAGAGAGATAGCCACTAAAGGGCGCTGAAGGCAGCACACAATACCAAAAGCATCAAAATAGAGGGCAAAGCCCAGGTAACGGCATGACCGACGCTGCATATCCTTCAAAAGGAGGCGGAGGAATGATAATCTCTCTCTTTATAGCGAATGGCGTAAACCTTCACGTTGGCTTCGTCTTGCTGCATTATCTGTACGGTTCGTTGTTCATGCTCCGGTTGTCTCGTCTGAAAATGGACGCAGTTCGCTACTGTGCCGCCTTGCCCGAGGGGGTCGGCGGGAGGAAGGCCAGCCAGTGAGAGGCAATGGGGGTAAAACCCGTTTTTTGACTATGATCATTCGTTCGTTGCTCGATACCGATCTTTACAAGTTCACGATGATGCAGGTGGTGTTGCATCATTTCCCTGCCGCCCAAGTTGAGTACCGTTTTAAGTGCCGTAACGAAGACGTTGATCTGGCGCCAGTAGCGGCTGAAATCACCGAACAGGTCAAAGCGTTGTGTGAGCTTCGCTTCACGCCAGAGGAGTTGGCGTATCTGCGTGGCCTGCGCTTCATCAAGAGCGACTTCGTTGATCTGCTGGGACTGTTCAAGCTCGATGAGCGCTTCATCCGGATATCGAGCGGGCCAGCACATGAAAGCGGCCTGGATATCACGATCAGGGGGCCATGGCTGCATACGATTCTCTTCGAGGTTCCGGTGCTGGCGATTATTTCGGAGGCGTATTATCGGCACACTGTGCCGTTGCCCGATTTCAGCACGGGGCGAGCGCGACTGACAGCCAAAATCAAGCAGTTTGAAGCGGCTGAAGAAGGGTTTCACTTTGCCGATTACGGCACGCGTCGGCGTTTTTCCTATGTTTGGCAAGAGGAAGTGCTGCGGACGCTACAGCAGACGCTTCCTGACAAATTCGTCGGCACCAGTAATGTTTATCTCGCGCGACAGTTGGGGTTGACGCCCTTGGGAACGATGTCACACGAGTATTTGCAGGCGTGCCAAGCGGTCGGGCCGCGGCTGCGCGATTCGCAATCCTATGCGCTCAACACCTGGGCGCGCGAATACCGCGGCGACCTGGGAATCGCGTTGTCCGACGTTTATGGGATGGATGCGTTCTTGCGCGATTTCGATTTGTTTTTCTGCAAGCTGTTCGACGGCGTTCGCCAGGATTCGGGCGATCCGTTCGAGTGGGGCGACAAGCTGATCGCGCATTATCAGAAAATGCGCATCGACCCGCGTCAGAAAACGATGGTGTTTTCTGATTCGCTGACACCCGAACTGGCGATTCGCTTGTTCCGCTATTTCAGACACCGTATGGGCATCTCGTTCGGGATCGGCACCAATCTGACCAACGACCTCGGCTATCTGGCGTTGCAGAATGTGATCAAGATGACGCGCTGCAACGGGCAGTCGGTAGCGAAGATCAGCGATTCCCCGGCAAAGGCGATGGACCACGATCCGAAGTACGTCAATTATCTTCGCGAAGTGTTCCAGGCGCCGGAAGAGGCTTCTGCCTTATCAAAAGAGGAATTTCGTTCATGAATGATACTCGAACGCTGACGCCGGCGCCGGCCAGACCAGTCAAAGACCGTCGCTTGCGGCTCAACGACATTCTGAAGCTGATGGTGGCCGACGGGCTGATCAAGATGGATGACGCGAGGAAACTCGCCAAAACCAAAGCGATGCGATTCGGCGAGCCGCTGGAGCGCATTGCGATGCAGCAATGGAAATCGTTGCAACCGCCGCATCGGGAGTTAACCGTCGATGCGCTGGTCGAGTGGCTGGCAGGCAAGCTGGGCGTTCCTTATTTTCACATCGACCCGCTGAAGATTGATATGTTTGCGGTGACGCAGACGATGTCCAACGCCTACGCCGAGCGCTATCGGATACTGCCCGTGATGATTACCCCCGCCAAGCTGGTGGTGGCGACCGGCGAGCCGTTCGTGCAGGACTGGGTTGACGAGTTGGGTCAGATACTGAAGCGCGAAATAGAGATCGTCTTTGCCAACCCGGCGGATGTCCGTCGCTACATCAGCGAGTTTTTTAACCTGGCGCGCTCGATGAAGCAGGCGCAGGAACACACCAAAGGCACAGTCGCGCTGGCCGGAAATTTTGAGCAACTGGTCGAGCTCGGCAATACCGGTCATCTCGACGCTAACGACCGCCACATCGTTACCATCGTTGATTGGTTGTGGCAGTACGCATTTGAACAGCGCGCGTCCGATATCCACATCGAGCCGCGGCGCGATGTCGGCATCGTTCGCTTTCGGATCGACGGCGTGCTGCATTCGGTTTATAACCTGCCGATCCCGGTATTGGCTGCCGCGACATCGCGGATCAAACTGCTGGCGCGGATGGAGATCGTCGAGAAGCGGCGACCGCAGGATGGCCGGATCAAGACTTCAGCGGGCGGCAAGGAAATCGACTTGCGTATTTCGACGATGCCGACTGCGTTCGGTGAAAAAATTGTGATGCGGATTTTCACGCCGGAAGTGCTGGTGCGCAGTTTTTCTGACTTGGGCTTTTCCGAAGAAGACCGCGAGTATTGGGACAAATTCATCGCCGCGCCCAACGGCATTATTCTTGTAACCGGTCCGACCGGTTCCGGTAAAACGACCACGTTGTATTCGACGCTGCGCTTGCTGGCGAAACCCGAAGTCAACGTCTGCACCATCGAAGACCCGATTGAAATGATTGAACCGCTGATCAACCAGATGCAAGTACATCAGGCAATCGGCGTCGATTTCGCTTCCGGCGTGCGCACTTTATTGCGGCAAGACCCGGACATTATCATGGTCGGCGAAATTCGCGATAAAGAAACCGCCGATATGGCTGTGCAGGCGGCGCTGACCGGACACCTGGTGCTGTCAACACTGCATACCAACGATGCGCCAAGCGCGCTGACGCGTTTGCTTGATCTTGGCGTGCCCGGTTATCTGATCAATTCCACGTTGCTCGGCGTGATGGCGCAGCGCCTGATTCGCACGCTGTGCCCGAAGTGCAAAGCTGCCGACGGCGAGGTTGACGATTCGTCCTGGGACGCGCTGACCCATGGCTTCAATCTGGAGCGGCCTAAGCACGTTCATCGGGCAGTTGGTTGCCTCGATTGCCGGATGACCGGATATATGGGGCGGATCGGTTTGTATGAAATCATGGAAATGAGCGCTGGTACGCGGCGGTTGACACAAGCGCATTCCGACGACGCGACGTTGCGCGAACAAGCGTATAAGGACGGTATGCGACCGTTGCGCTTGTCCGGTGCGTTGAAAGTGCTGGAAGGCGTTACGACGGCCGAGGAAGTGCTGAAAGCGGTACCGACGGATTAAATCAACTGCAAAGAGCGCATTGTCGGTCGCTGTAGTGAGCGCAGCGAGTTGCAACGGGTTGACTTCAGCGCTGGAGTTATGCTCCAGCGCCATCCCCGCCGTACTTCTTTTATGAAAAGGCGTAAAAATGGAAGGGTACAAGCTTACTATTAGAATTGCCGGCAATACGGCTGCGCCATCATTGGCTGCAATAAGAAAAAAAGGATATTCTGTACGCTCTTCGGCTACCTTGACAGAGGGCGATATCGGTAATTGCCTTTATCAATACGACGCGATAAGAGATGGCCGCTTCTTTAGTGCAACAAGTCCGGAAGAGCTTCTTGGGCTTATCGCTATGTGGGAAACCCGGGGCGATGATTGGCGCGGGACGGAAGAGGATTTTGCTTTTCGGGATGAGGTGTTTCGTAAGATGATGGTTTATAATCAAGAAGGAAATATAATTCAGCCCGATATGTCTTGGCCGAGCCCATAACGCACTACGCCATGTCCTCCATTTTTCAAGCATGTTAACCGTAGATGCTGGAATGAGATTACAGGAGTTGTGCGGAGATGCCGGGGTTTCGTTTCGCTCCATCTCCTACTGTACTGTTGTGCTATCCGCAAAAGAATACGAATCAATTAAAATTTTTTGTTGACGGCTCAGTGTTGCTATCCCAAAAAAATCAAGGTCATGGCCCGTAGTGGCCCGCGGTGAGGTGAGAGAAGGAGCTACGACTGCAAGAGTACGAGGCTGAGATACAGGCGCACATGACAAGAGAGCGGCACCCGCTTCTTTACGGTTAATCTGGTCAGGCGCCTCGGTCAAACGCTCCGGCGTTAGTTGATCTCTGATTTCCCTTTCGCTCAAAACGCAAAAAGCGCCCACAGGGCGCTTTTTGAAGGCAAGGTAACTGGGGAAAACAGGCTTACGCCGTTGCCATTCCCTTGATCGCTTGCGACAGGCGCGACTTGGTGCGCGACGCCAGATTTTTATGCACCACTTTCTTGTCGGCTATGCGGTCGATGATTGCTTGCGATTCCTGATATTGCTTCGTTGCTGCCGCTTTGTCTCCGGCGGCAACGGCCTTCTTAACTTTTTTCACTGCCGTACGCAATGCCGATTTCAGGCTGGCATTGTGTTGGTGGGTGGCTTCCGCCTGCCGGGCACGTTTGCGAGCTTGCGCCGTATTTGCCATGAGTCGTTTTCCTGTAACTGATGAGGTGAAAATTTTCGATAACTTCTAATGATACACAAAAAATCATAATCAGGCAATCTTTTGGCCTGCGACGGGGTGGTGGACGAGGCGCTGGAAAAAATGCCCTGATGCGTTCGATTTTCGTACTGTCGTAGGATTATGAAACGCCTGCGGCCTGGTGTTGCGACACGTTTTATGCGAAATAACTTTTTAAAAATAGGCAAAAACCAGCCCCATAGCGGCTTTCCGGGTAGATGGAGGCCGTTGGCACGGACCTTGCGTCATCGTTTGTGAGGGCATGACCCCGGCACATCGGTGGCCTGTCGGCTCGCCGGTATCTCACATAACGAACCCGTAGGAGACTTCTCGTGCAAGCGACACAATCAAAAGTTCAGGTGCTCGGCATTGATGCTGGCGGCACCATGACCGATACCTTTTTTGTCCGTGGCGATGGGCGTTTGATGGTTGCCGGCGGGCAGGAGTCGATGACCAACGCGCCTTATCTGCTGCCGAAAGCGCGCGGCGGCTATCGTCTTGGGCACAGTCAGATTCTTGACCACATGCTTCTCGACGGTCTTGAAGATGCCTATTCTCTCGAAACGTGCGGTCGTTCAATGGGGACGTTTGCTGAAGAATGCGCTGAAAAGTATCAATTCAGACGTAAGGAACAGGACGATTTCGCCATCGTTTCGTTGATGCGCGCGCAGAAAGCCACCGTTGACGGCTCCTTCGCGTGGGAGATGGTACCCGTCCCCGTCGCTGATAAAAAAAGCGATGTTGCGATCGACAAAGACGAGCAGCCGGGCAAAGCCAGTCCCGATAAAATCCCACTGCTGAAGCCAGCGTTCAAAAAAGACGGCACGATTACCGCCGCCAATGCCTCCTCAATCTCCGATGGTGCGGCGGCACTGGTGCTGATGCGCGCTTCCGAAGCGCAGAAGCGCGGCCTGACGGCGTTGTGTCGTATCGTCGGTCATACCTCCTTCGCGCATGAGCCGCGCTGGTTTACCACGGCGCCGATGGGCGCAATACAGAAGCTGCTACGGCAAATCAACTGGAGCGTTGGCGATGTTGACCTGTGGGAAATCAACGAGGCGTTTGCTGTCGTGACGATGGCCACCATGCGCGACCTCAAACTGGATCACAGCAAAGTCAACATCCATGGCGGTGCCTGTGCTCTTGGGCATCCAATCGGCGCCTCCGGCGCCCGCATCGTCGTCACCCTGCTCGGCGCGCTGAAAAAATATGGCAAGAAGCGCGGCATCGCTTCGTTGTGCATTGGCGGTGGCGAAGCAACCGCGATAGCGGTTGAGATGTTGTAGGCGACAGGGGAGCCATAAAGCGCAGCCGAATCTCGCGGTGGATAAGGCGTAGACGGCTGCCTTACGCTTGCTTTCAGAAGCAGGCAGCCGAGCGACCAATCCTGAAAAAAAATGATATAGCACATAAAAGCGCGATAAGACGCCACGAAAGAGCGACGGCGCGTTATCCTTGCAGCAATGGATGATTAAGGGATGCCAATTGAATTTACTTAAAGCGATGACGACGATCAGCGCGATGACGTTTTTGTCGCGCGTGACCGGCCTTGTGCGCGAAACGTTGAAGGCGGTGCTGTTCGGCGCTGGGGCGCAGGTGGACGCGTTCGAGGCGGCCTTCCGCTTGCCCAATCTGTTGCGGCGGTTGTTCGCCGAGGGGGCGTTCAGTCAGGCGTTCGTGCCGGTGCTGGCGGAGTACCAGCGACAGCGCGGGCTTGAGGCGACGCAGCAACTGGTGAGCAAAACAAGCGGTTTGCTGATGCTGGCGCTGCTCGCGGTTTCGGTGATCGGCGTGGTGGCGGCGCCTTGGTTGGTTTACATGCTGGCCGGTGGTTTCGCCAAAACGCCGGGGAAGGTTGAATTGACCGCGGCGATGATTCGCATCGTGTTCCCTTATATTTTCTTCGTGTCGCTGGTGTCGCTGGCCGGCGCGGTTTTGAATGTTTATCGCCGCTTTGCGATTCCGGCGGTTACGCCAGTGTTGCTCAATTTGTCGATGATCGGCGCAGCCATTTTTCTGTCGCCTTATTTCGATCCGCCGGTGTTGGCGTTGGCTTGGGGGGTGGCGCTCGGCGGGTTTACGCAGTTGGCGCTGCAACTTTATCCGCTGTTCAAGCTCGGAATGTTGGCGCGCCCCAATCTTGATTTCAAAGACGAGGGTGTGCGCCGTATTCTGAAGATGATGGGGCCGGCGATTCTTGGCGTTTCGGCGGCGCAGATTTCGATTCTGATCAATACGCAGCTAGCGGCCTGGCTGGGCGACGGGCGTATTTCGTGGATCACTTACGCCGACCGCTTGATGGAATTCCCCAGCGCGTTGCTCGGTGTAGCGCTGGGGACGGTATTGCTGCCATCGCTAGCGCGTCATCACAGTGACGCCGATCCGCAGCGTTATTCGGAATTGCTCGATTGGGGGTTGCGGCTGGCGTTACTGCTGGCGCTACCGGCTGCGTTGGCGTTGTGCCTACTGGCGGCGCCGTTGATCTCGACACTGTATCAGTACGGTCGGTTTTCGATCCAGGATGTGTGGCAGACGCGGGCGGCGTTGCTGGGTTATAGTATCGGTTTGCCGGCGCTGATTCTGATCAAAATTCTGGCCCCCGGTTTTTATGCGCGACAGGATATGAAAACGCCGGTGCGTATTGCGATCGGCTCCATCGTCGTGACGCAAATCGTCGCCATTTCTCTGATGTTCCGTATTGGTCACGCCGGATTGACACTGGCGACCAGCATCGGCGCTTTTTGCAACGCCAGCCTTTTGTTTTATATGCTGCGTAAAAAAGGCGCTTACGCGCCACGTAGCGGCTGGTGGGTGTTCCTCGGCAAGATCGCGGCGGCGCTCGTGGTTTTTGGCGTGACATTGTATTTTCTGGCGGGTGGTGTGGAGCTGTGGCTGTACGCAACACTTTGGCAGAAAGTCACGCGCTTGTTGGTGGTGATGGCTGGAGGAGGCGCGGTGTATTTCGCGGCACTGTGGGGCTTGGGTTTCCGGCTGAGGGATTTCAACCGGCGGGAAGAGGAAACAACAGGCTGACAAAAAAGAACAAAGACGCAGTTTTCCGGTCGAAGGTTCGCGAACATTCCTTAATAAGAATAGGCTTTGCGATGACGTACGTGGGGGTATCTACCACGAAGATCTATTCGTGGCAAAAATTTCTCGAAAGAGCGGATATTTCTCCCAAGAAAAAGCCCGCCGAAGCGGGCCTGGATTCCAAACTTTTGAGTCGGAGACTCAATACTTTCTGAACAGGAAAACGATCAAGAAGCTGCTTGAATATTCGATGCTTGTTTGCCTTTCGGCCCTTGCGTGACTTCAAAGCTGACGCGCTGACCTTCTTTGAGCGTCTTGAAGCCTTGCATGGTAATAGCCGAAAAGTGTGCAAAAAGGTCTTCCCCGCCATCATCAGGAGTGATGAAGCCGAAGCCTTTTGCATCGTTGAACCATTTAACGGTCCCGGTTGCCATAAAACTATCCTCTTAAAATTACGAACAGGTGTTTGGTCAGGACTTCCAGCAGACGGGTACTACGACGGCGTACGAAACGGTACAACGGCAACAGCACACAGAAACAGCGGAATCACATCCAAACAGTTCCGTTTTACGCACAAAAGAACGGGGGGTCAAGAAGGCTATTCACCGGGAATGGTTAAATTATAGAATCTGTTGCAATTGTAAAACAAACTAACGCCGTAATAGCGGTAGCCTGACCTTATTACCGCATCCGGAGGGTGCCAGGCGGCATTTTTTAGGGTATGTTAGCCATCAGACGAAGCAATCGTAGCCATATGTCATTAAAATACCAGCATTCCCCTGAGCTTACTTCTGAAGAGGCGGTTAAAGAGCCGTCTTTGTACCAGGTTGTTTTGCTCAATGACGATTTTACGCCGCAAGATTTTGTGGTGGATTTGTTGCGGCAGGTGTTTTCGATGCCCTTGCCGCAAGCGATGGCTGTGATGCTGCAGGTGCACCACCGCGGTTCTGGCGTGTGTGGTATCTATACACGCGAAATCGCCCGGATTAAAGTCGATCAGGTGCAATCGCTGGCGCAGCAGCACGAGCACCCGTTACGTTGCGTGATGCAAGAAATAGAGTGAAATTTGTCTGGATTGAATCGAGCAATCGTAGTATCTTGAAAGAGTGAGGCTCTCTACCCCGGCTGAGGTGACATCATGATCGCCCAAGAACTGGAAATTTCGCTGCATATGGCGCTGGTCGATGCGCGGCAGAAGCGCTACGAATTTGTGACGGCGGAACATTTGTTGCTAGCGCTGCTCGATAATCCGTCGGCGTCGGCGGCGTTGCGCGCCTGTCGGATCGATGTTGAGGAAATCCGGGAAGAGTTGGCCGCGTTCGTTGAAGCCCACACGCCGCGATTTCGGGAAAACGCCGATATTGAAACGCAACCGGCGCCGAGCTTCCAGCGGGTGTTGCAACGGGCGGTGTTGCAGGTGCAATCGTCCGGCCAAAAGGAAGTGACTGGTGCGCATGTCTTGGTGGCGCTGTTCGGTGAAAAAGATACGCATGCGCTGCATTTTCTGAAAAAGCGCGGATTAACGCGCTTCGACCTTACTAACTATGTGGCGCACGGCCTGAAAGGCGAACCGGAACTAGCGCGTGGAAGCAACAGCGACAACGAACAGGCGGCGGGGAACGACTCTGCTTTGTCGTCCTATACAACCGACCTGACGCAGCGCGCCAAAGAAGGCAAACTCGATCCTTTGATCGGTCGCGAACATGAGCTGGATCGCGTGGTGCAAGTTTTGTGCCGTCGTCACAAAAGCAACCCTTTGTTGGTGGGAGAAGCTGGTGTCGGCAAAACGGCGATTGCCGAAGGGCTGGCGACGCGCATCATCGAAGGGCGGGTGCCGGAATTGCTGAAGCGAAGCAGGGTTTATGCACTCGATATGGCGTCGTTGCTGGCGGGAACCAAGTACCGTGGCGACTTTGAGCAACGGCTGAAAGACGTGTTGCGCGAGTTGAAAACGCAGTCGAAAGCGGTGCTGTTGATCGACGAGATTCATACCTTGATCGGCGCCGGTTCAACATCGGGCAGCACGATGGATGCGTCCAACTTGTTGAAACCGGTGTTGTCAGCCGGTGAATTGCGCTGCATCGGCGCGACGACGTATAACGAATACCGGCAGATTTTCGAGAAGGATCGTGCGCTGTCGCGGCGCTTTCAAAAAATCGACGTGCCGGAGCCATCGATTGCTGAAACCGTGGTGATTCTCAAGGGGCTCAAATCGCGTTTTGAGGAACATCACGAACTCCGTTATACCAACGCGGCGATAAGCGGTGCGGCGGAGTTGTCGGCACGTTACATCAACGACCGCTTTCTTCCTGACAAAGCGATTGATGTGATTGATGAAGCGGGCGCCGCGCAGAAAATGTTGCCCAAAAGCCGCCGAAAAAAACAAATCGGTCGCGCGGAAATTGAGGAGGTCATCGCCAAAATCGCGCGGATCCCGTCGCGCGCTATTTCGACCGATGATCGACAAGCTCTGAAATATCTTGACCGCGATTTGAAAAACATTGTATTTGGTCAGGATGCAGCAATCGATGCGTTGACGGCGGCGATCAGAATGTCGCGTTCGGGCTTAGGTAATGCTCGCAAACCGATCGGCAACTTCCTTTTTTCAGGACCGACCGGCGTCGGCAAAACCGAAGTGGCGCGGCAATTGGCGTACTGCCTCGGCGTGGAACTGATCCGTTTCGATATGTCCGAATACATGGAGCGACACGCCGTTTCGCGGCTGATCGGCGCCCCGCCTGGTTACGTTGGTTTCGATCAGGGCGGGCAGTTGACTGAAGCGATTGTCAAAGCGCCGCACAGCGTGCTGTTGCTCGACGAAATCGAAAAAGCGCATCCGGACATCTTCAACGTGTTGTTGCAGGTGATGGATAACGGTACGTTGACCGATAACAACGGTCGTAAAGCTGACTTCAGAAACGTCATCATCGTGATGACGACCAACGCTGGTGCGACGGAACTGGCGCGTACGGCCATCGGCTTTTCGAAAGCGGCACAAACCGGCGATGAAATGGGCGAAATCAAGCGGCTATTCACGCCGGAATTTCGCAATCGGCTCGATGCGATCGTTTCGTTTAAACAACTCGACCGCGAGGTTATTTTGAAAGTGGTTGACAAAATGCTGGTCGAACTTGAAACGCAGTTGTTTGAAAAGAAGGTGGAAGCGACGTTCAGTTCGACGCTGCGGCATTACCTCGCCGACAAAGGCTTCGACCCGCAGATGGGCGCGCGTCCGATGATGCGTTTGATTCAGGACACCGTACGCAAAGCGCTGGCCGAAGAGCTGCTGTTCGGAAAACTGGCCGACGGCGGCAAAGTGCTGGTCGATTACGACGAGAAAGCAGGCGTCAAGCTGGTGATTGAAAAACAGGCCGAACTCGAAGAGGCGGCACCGTAATCAGAGGTCAGGTATCAGAAAAACATAATATCACCTGGAGACGCAGAGTGCGCGGAGAAAAATATTCGTCATTCTGCGATTCCGTTTCGCTTCGTGCAGAATGATGGCTTTTCTTTTGCGCTCTATGCGTTCTTTGCGGTGAATCTGTTTTTGCTGGGATTCGCTTTGCTCATCGCCAGCCTATATATAGACTCGCCCCCACCGTCAACCCTGCTTGTGAACAAAGAAACCCGGTTGCATTACGTGCTGACATCTGATATCTGACCTCTGATCCCTGACTGCCTCACGCACTCAAAGAGCGCGACAGCAGCGGCGCTGGCGACATTGAGCGATTCCATGTTGCCCGGCATCGGGATGGTGACGGCGGTATCGACGAGTTGTGTCAAGGCGTCACTCAGTCCGACACCCTCATTGCCGAACACCAGCGCCAGCGGGCGATGTTGAAGTTGCGAAGACGTGAACACATTTTGCCCGCGAGCGGCGAGGGTACCGACGGTGAGACCGCCGTTGGCGCGAAAGTCGTGCGCCCATTCGCGGGCATCCGCGTCTTCGACAATCTCCAGTAAAAAATGCGCGCCTTGCGCGGCGCGCAGCACCTTTGGCGACCAGGCACTGGCGCAATGTTTTGATAAAACAGCATGGGTCACACCGGCCGCTGCCGCCGTGCGTAGTATTGAGCCGACGTTACCAGGGTCTTGAACGTCTTCGAGCAGGACGCAGAAAGCGCCTGATGTGGTAGTGGGAAAAGGTTGGTCAATGATAGCCAGCATACCGACAGCGGGCGGCAGCGAGGCGATGCTTTTGAACAACGCGTCGGGAACGCATAGCAAGCTGTGTTCATCGAGTTGCAACGCCAGTGTTTTGACGAGCGGCGCGCTGCGCTTTGCTCCCCTCTCCCCTTGCGGGAGAGGGGTTGGGGGAGAGGGGGCATGTAGTGGTCTTCTCCTCTCTTCTGCCCCTTCGGGGCGCCCTCTCCCGCAAGGAGGGGGGGCAGGAAATGTATGCACTTGAAGCGAAACTTCTCTAGCATATGACTCGGTAACGATCAGCGTATCCGGCGAGCCGTGGCGCGCGGCGTACATTTCAATCAGATGTTCGCCTTCGAGCACGCAACGTCGGCTTTTACGCCGTTCGTGCGCGGAGGCAATTAAACGCGCGGCGTCTTTGAGGCGGGGATTGTGCGGTGAGGTGATGGGTTGCATCTCAGAGCTCAGAGGTCAGGTATCAGAAGTCAGGAACCAGAGGTCAGAAATCAGATCATACGCGCCCTCTTCTACTTGCGGGAGAGGGCGTTAAACCCCTGCCGCCTTCGGCAGCGCCTTTGCAAGGTTTTTTCCTCTTCAAAGCGCTTCTGCGCGAGATATTTTTTGCGCTTTAAGCGTTCCTTGCGGTTAATTTGTTTTTCTTGGGTTGCTTCGCTTCGCTCGCAATGACGGCGGCTCTAATTCCTAATTCTTGGCCGCTGATTCTTGATGCGCCTGAAACTGGAAAAAAAGCTCATCTTTTTTAACCATTCCCAGTTCGGCGCGCGCTCGCTCCTCAACGGCCTCCAGCCCGGACTTGAGATCTGCGACTTCGGCAGCGAGCGCATCGTTACGCGCTTTCAGTAACGCGTTGGCGGTTCGCTGTTGGTCGATTTCCTGTTGCAACGCGCGCACCTGTAGCCAGCCGCCTTTGCCCAGCCAGAGGGGATATTGCAGGGCGGCAATCAACAGCAGAAAAATGATGGAAAGAATTTTCATTGCCGATAAAGAACGTGTAGTTCAGGATCGCGGTTACGCGCGCTTGACATTAAAAAATGCTTCACGACCGGCGTAGCGCGCGGCATCACCGAGATCCTCTTCAATCCGCAGCAGTTGGTTGTATTTGGCGATGCGGTCAGAGCGCGACAGCGAGCCGGTTTTGATTTGGCCGGCATTTGAGCCAACGGCGATGTCGGCGATCATGCTGTCTTCGGTTTCGCCTGAACGGTGTGAAACGACGGCAGTGTAACGCGCCCGGTGTGCCATTGAGATGGCCGCAAAGGTTTCGGTCAATGTGCCGATTTGATTGATCTTGATCAGAATCGAATTGGCGACACCCTGCCGAATGCCTTCTTTCAGAATGCGCGTGTTGGTGACGAAAAGATCATCGCCGACCAGTTGCACTTTGCCGCCGAGGCGCTGCGTTAACAATTTCCAGCCTTCCCAGTCGTGCTCGGACATAGCGTCTTCGATACTGAGAATCGGATATTTGTCACACCAACCGGCGAGCAGATCGACCATTTGTACGGCGTTGTAGCGGCGGTCTTCGCCAGCCAGGTGATACACGCCGTCTTTGAAATATTCACTGGCGGCGCAATCGAGCGCGATGCCGATGTCGGCACCCGGCTGATAACCGGCGAGTTCGATGGCTTCGATCAGCAGCGTCAGCGCGGTTTCGTTCGACGGAAGGTTGGGCGCGAAACCGCCTTCGTCGCCGACGGTGGTCGGCATGCCGCGACCGTCGATCAATTTTTTCAGCGCGTGAAACACTTCGGCGCCGTAGCGCAGCGCCTCGCGGAAATTACCGGCCCCGAGCGGCACGATCATGAATTCCTGAAGATCGATTTTGTTGTTGGCGTGTGCGCCACCGTTGATGACGTTCATCATAGGCACCGGTAGCGTCGTTTCGCCGATACCGCCGAGATAACGGTACAACGGCAAGCCGGTTTCTTCCGCTGCTGCTTTGGCGACGGCGCAGGAGACAGCGAGGATAGCATTAGCGCCAAGCCGCGATTTGTTTTCGGTGCCGTCGAGCTCGATCAAGGCGCGATCGATAAACGCCTGCTCGCTGGCGTCAAGCCCGATGATGGCTTCGCAGATTTCGGTGTTGATGTGGTTGACGGCGTTCAACACGCCTTTGCCACCGTAGCGTTGGGTATCGCCGTCGCGCAATTCGACGGCTTCCTTGGTGCCGGTCGAAGCGCCGGATGGCACGGCGGCGCGACCAGAAACGCCGGATTCGAGAACAACGTCGGCTTCAACGGTGGGATTGCCGCGCGAATCGAGAATTTCACGGGCGATGATATCAACAATAGCGCTCATAAGAGAATTCCTGTCCAGGTTTTTTGAATGGTGGCAATATAAAACAACTCACAGTTTGACAAAAGGTGGTTTGGTAAAAGACGGTTCAGTAAAAGAGCTACGGCTTCAATAAAGCGCTTTCGGCGAAAGGTGCGCGTTTGACGATCTCGTCCAGCGCCCTCAGCGTTTCGAGCAGCGCTGCCATTTTTGGAAGCGGCCAGGCATTGGGGCCATCGGACAATGCCTTTTCCGGCGTCGGGTGCGTTTCCATGAACAAACCGGCGACACCGGCGGCAATGGCGGCGCGCGCCAGCACCGGCACAAATTCGCGCTGACCGCCGCTTGATGTTCCCTGCCCTCCCGGTAGTTGCACCGAATGCGTCGCGTCAAAAACAACTGGGCAGTCGGTTTCGCGCATGATCGCCAGACTGCGCATATCGGACACCAGATTGTGATAGCCGAATGAAACGCCGCGCTCACACACCAGAATATTGTCGGCACCACTGGCGGCGCGCGCTTTGGCGACGACTTGTTTCATGTCGTCGGGAGCGAGGAATTGCCCTTTCTTGATGTTGACCGGCAGGCCGGCGCTTGCGACGGCCTGAATGAAATCGGTCTGTCGGCATAGAAAAGCCGGCGTTTGCAACATATCGACGACTTGGGCGACTGTCGAAATCTCGTCAATCGCGTGAACGTCGGTCAGCACCGGCACACCGAGTTGACGTTTGACTTCAGCAAGAATGCGCAAACCTTCGTCGATGCCGGGGCCGCGGAAGCTGGCGTATGAACTGCGGTTCGCCTTGTCGTACGACGATTTGAAAATGAACGGGATGCCGAGTTTTCCGGTTATTTCTTTCAGTTGTCCGGCAACGTCGATTTGCAGCGCCAGTGATTCGATCACACACGGGCCAGCGATCAGAAAAAAGGGGCGATCGAGTCCGACATCAAAACCGCAGAGCTTCATGCGATAGCCTCCGTCTTCCGGCGGCGCGTTTTTTTATAAGCCAGTGCGGCACGGGCGAACGACAAAAACAGCGGGTGGCCGCGCTGCGGGTTGGAAGTGAATTCGGGGTGGAACTGACAGGCGAAGAACCACGGATGGCGCGGCAACTCGATCACTTCACACAAGCCGCCGCCAACGCGATCACTGGCGGCGCGGGCGCTGACGACGATGCCCGCTTGCTCGATGCGCGGCAGATAATGGTTGTTGACTTCATAACGATGACGGTGACGCTCGACGATGGTTTCGCCGTAGATCGTACGCGCCAGCGTGTCGGGCTGGGTGCGGCAGGTTTGCGCGCCCAGCCGCATGGTGCCGCCGAGGTCGGATTCGGACGAACGGTGTTCAATCTTGCCGTCGCGGTTCTGCCATTCGGTAATCAGCGCCACGACCGGATTGGGCGTATCGGCGTCGAACTCGGTGCTGTTGGCGTCGGCAATACCGGCTTTGTGGCGGGCGAATTCGATCAGCGCCAACTGCATGCCGAGGCAAATGCCGAGATAAGGAATGTTGTTTTCGCGCGCGTAGCGAATCGCGGCGATCTTGCCTTCGACCCCGCGTTTGCCGAAGCCGCCCGGCACCAGCACCGCATCGGCTTTTTCGAGCGGTGATATATCTCCGCCAGTTTCAAATTCTTCGGAATCAAAATATTCGATATTGACTTTGGTACGTGTGTGAATGCCGGCGTGGATCAGGGCCTCGGTCAGTGATTTGTACGACTCGGTCAGATCGACATATTTTCCGACCATTGCGATGGTGATCTCGTCCTGCGGATGCTCAAGCGCGTCGATCAGATCGCGCCATTGCGACAGATTGGCAGGCGATGGATCAAGCGCCAGTTTCTTGCAGACGATCTCGTCGAGCTTTTCATGGTGCAGATTGAGCGGAATCTCGTAGATCGAATTGGCGTCGAGCATCGGAATGACTGCTTCCGGCGCGACATTGGTAAAGAGCGCGATCTTGCGGCGATCGCCTTCCGGTAGCGGTCGATCGGCACGGCACAAAACGATGTCCGGCTGAATACCGATGCTGCGCAGCTCTTTAACCGAGTGTTGCGTCGGCTTGGTTTTCATTTCACCGGCGGTGGCGATGAACGGCACCAGCGTCAAATGGATGTAGCAGCAATTATCGTGACCGAGTGTGATGCCCATTTGCCGCACCGCTTCGAGAAACGGCAGCGATTCAATGTCACCGACTGTGCCGCCGACTTCGACGATCGCTACCTCGGCATCGCCGGCGCCGCGCATGATCCATTCCTTGATTTCATCGGTGATGTGCGGGATCACCTGCACCGTACCGCCCAGATAATCGCCGCGCCGCTCTTTACGCAACACGTTTTCGTAAATCTGGCCGGTGGTGAAATTATTGCGTTTGTGCATTCGCACATCGGTGAAGCGTTCGTAGTGGCCGAGATCGAGATCGGTTTCGGCGCCATCCTCGGTGACAAACACCTCGCCGTGCTGGAAGGGGCTCATCGTACCCGGATCTACATTGATGTAGGGGTCGAGCTTGATGTTGGTGACGCGGAGGCCGCGCGAAGCGAGAATGGCGGCGAGTGAAGCGGCGGCGATACCTTTCCCCAGCGAGGAAACGACACCTCCGGAAACAAAGACGAACTTTGTCATGGTGACCGTTCAGAGAAAACCATATTCTATCAGGTATCAGGGGTTAGGAATCAGGAATCAGATCGTTCGTAGATCGTGGTGAGCGGCCGTTAGCCGCGGGCGAAGCGCGGCGGGTCAATCTCACGCGAGGCCGCAAAGGGCGCGGAGAAAAAAAGCCCCTTTCCTCGTTTGCGGGGGAAGGCGGATGGGGGAGGCTTCGCGTGAAATAGGAAGAGGAGGGTTTGGAAATCCGATCCCTAATCCACGACCTCTGAGCCCGGTCTCTGCATCCGCGCGCGTGTTTTCTCACGCCCCAGCAGCGTCAGCACCGCATCAATCGCCGGCGTCGAGAGCGTTCCGGCGACCAGCGCCCGAATCGGCATCATGATCTGCGGCGGCTTCAGCCCGTGCCGTTGGGCGGCGTTCTTGAGCGCTGCATTCAACGATTCGCGATTCCAGGGCAGCGTTTCGAATACTTTGTGCAGCTCGTCGAGCGCCGCGCGGTTGGCGGGCTGGATTTGCTCGGCCACCAACGCTGCATCCGGCGTAATGTCGGTGTAGAAAAAACGGGCGGCCTGCGCCATTTCGATCAGCGTCGCCACCCGCTCGCGGAATAATTCGGCAACAGCTCCTGGCGTCGGGCCGGTAGCAACGTCCAAACCTTCTTTTTCGAGAAACGGCAGCAGCCGCCATCCCAGTTCCTCCGACGGCAGCCGTTTCATGTGCTCCTGATTGAGCCAGCGCAGTTTGTCGGTATTGAAACGCGACGGCGACGGGCTGATCGCGTCGAGATCAAACCAGTCGCAAAACTCTTGTGGCGAAAATACCTCGTCGTTGCCGTGCGCCCAGCCCAGCCGCGCCAGAAAATTGATCATCGCTTCCGGCAAATAACCCGCGACATCGTATTCGGTTACGCTCACCGCGCCGTGTCGCTTCGATAGCTTCTGCCCATCTTCGCCGAGCACGGTCGGCACATGTGCGAACACCGGCGGCTCATAACCCAGCGCCCGGAAGATATTGATCTGGCGCGGCGTATTGTTGACGTGATCGTCGCCGCGGATGACGTGCGTAATCCGCATATCAATGTCGTCCACCACCACGCAAAAATTGTACGTCGGCGTACCGTCGGGGCGGGCGATCACCAGATCATCAAGCTCAGTGTTCGCAAATTCAATACGCCCTTTGACGCGATCATCCCAGGCTACCGTACCGCTATCGGGATTGCGGAAGCGGATTACCGGAACCACCCCGGCGGGTGGCGCTTTTCCGGCGGCGTTCTCCGGCCGCCAGCGGCCGTCGTAGCGCGGTTTTTCACCGCGCGCCATCTGAGCTTCGCGCAACGCGTCCAACTCCTCGGTGGACATGTAACAGCGGTACGCCAGCCCGCGCGCCAGCATGTCGGCGACCACCTCGCGGTAACGCGGCATCCGTTCCATCTGATAAAAAGGCCCCTCGTCGTAATCCAGGCCGAGCCAGGCCATGCTGTCCAGAATTGCTTGCGTGGCGACCTGTGTCGAGCGCTCGCGATCTGTGTCCTCGATCCGCAGCACAAAAGTTCCCTGAAAATGGCGGGCATACGCCCAGGCGAACAGCGCAGTACGGGCACCGCCGAGATGTAAAAAGCCGGTAGGACTGGGAGCGAAACGGATACGGACAGGAGCGGGCATAGTGGTTAGAGCTTATCTCAAAATCGTCAAAGCGATATAGTGCCATAGCCCCCGATGTCATTGCGAGCGTAGCGAAGAAATCCGGCGAAACATTTATTTTTGTGCATTTATTGCGGGAGGGGCAGAAAGAAAAAAAGGCTACAGGAAAAGCGTGGGGAACAAAAAAGCAGGTAACCGCATCCTATGTACGAGCACAGGAACTGAACACATGAACCACTGGCCTGATCACCCGTTGACTTAAAAACCCTTGCACAACCCTTTCAAGGTGGGTGCCCCCTGGTTTTGAACGGGCTGCGGCGTTGCAAATCCTCGCCACAGTCCCGGCTATGGTTGCGTCTCGCGGTTCACCCCTAATCCGGGCGCGCCTACTCGCGCAGGGCTATGCAGGCGTCACTTGAATAGGGTGCAGTTTTCAAAACGGATAACAATCCGACTTTTATGCTAACTGGTTAAGTGTTGCGTTAATGTTTAACAATTTATTCCGTTTGTCAGGTTCTACACTCCGCTTGTCGGAATTTTGTTGGGACGGGTTGGAGAGAGGGCTAATGTTAGGTCAAATCTTCCGTCATGGAAAAAGGAGTCCGGCATGAAAGCGGCAAACAAAGGGTTCACCCTGATCGAATTGATGATCGTTGTGGCGGTTATCGGGATTTTGGCGGCGATCGCTGTGCCGAGCTATATGGACTATATAAAACGCGGAAAGATCACCGAAGCAACATCTGCGCTTTCTGACGTAAAAGTCAGAATGGAGCAAATGAGGTCCGATAACCTGCAGTACCGTTTGCCTGCTACTCCGGGAGCGCCTCCCACTGTTGACCCATGCACGGGCGGAACATCTTGGATTTCCCAGTTCAGTACGTTGAATTTTACGTTGTCGTGTGTATCAACCGCAACAACGTACACGCTGACGGCGACAGGTATCGGCTCAATGGCCGGTTTTGTTTATACGGTAAACCAAGCCAATGTTCGCACTTCGCCGCTTACAGCGCCCGGGTGGACGCCGTCAACCTCTTGTTGGGTTCTAAAAAAAGATGGCCATTGCTAACAGTATGAGCGCGAGGCACACCATGAAAACGGGCAACAACATTCGAGGCTTTTCGCTGATTGAGCTGATGATCGTCGTTGCCTTGGTTGCATTTTTTCTGTTGATGGCAGCGCCAAGCTTTCGGCTTTATCTCGAAAATTCCAAAGTAAGAAATGTCGCCGAGTCGATTGAAAAGGGGATGCAGATAGCAAAATTTAACGCTATAAAGACCAATCACCTGACAGAATTCGTGTTAACCCAAGCAGGTGGCGTTAATAATGGCTGGATCGTCCGTGAACAAGTTCCCTCCGCAATTCCTGCAAACCCTGCAACCGTCACGCAAGTTGAAACATTTGTCTGGGGTGCCGGTGGTAAAAACTGGGTAACCGTTAACACGACAGCGGTGGATGCGCAGAGTGGAGGCGCCAATGCGGTGACTTTTGATGGAATGGGACAGCTTCAGGCGACAAACACAGCTTGGACGGGGCCGGTTGCGTTGGCCAACCCCATAGCGCAAGTCAGCGTCACAAGCAGCTCCGGGATGACGGGAACGTTCCCATTACGAGTTCAGGTTGGTCTCTCTAATGTAGCAAATCCTACCAACAGCACGAGCACGAGAGTATGTAGGCCCGACCTTCTTCTTACAACAGACTCCAGAGGTTGTTGAGGTAAAAGGTTTTTGACAAGGATCACAGGCCATGAAGTTTTTTTATCGACAGATGAAACGGCTAATGCCAAAAGAAAGCGGGCAACAGGGCTTTATGCTTCTGGAAGTCCTCGTGTCCGTCCTCCTCTTTGCGTTGGGTATCGTAGCGTTGGTTGGCTTGCAAGCGCGTTCATTGGTGACAACCGACGATACGCGATACCGCGCCGAAGCCGCTCATCTTGCCGATGCGTATGTGGGAAAGATATGGGCGGCGGCGGGAGGACTTCCCGGGGCGCAGATTGTAGCGCAGTTCTCAACGGGCGGTGGAGCTGAATATACCGATTTCTCGAACCAGGTGCTCGGAGGCGGCCCCAATAGTTACCCTGGAATTCCCGGAGCGATTGCGCCTACGGTGAATATCGCTGATCTGAGTCCGGCTTATACCTCGACCGCAGGCCTCGTCAACCTTCCGAGCGTGGACGTGACGATTATAATTCAATGGGATGATCAGGAAAAGGTGCGTCATACCTATAGACAGATTTCCTCCGTAGGCTTAAGCCCTATTTAAGGGCTGTATTTTTCCGAAGAAAGCCGCTCATGAAAAAATCCTCTTTATTTTTCCGGCAAAAAGGGATGACTATCGTCGAGTTGATGGTGGCGGTGCTCATCGGCTTGTTGTCGATGTATGCGGTGTATCGGGTTTACGAAGGAACGGAGCGGACCAAACGCAATATCGTGGCCGTCGGAGATGTCCAGGTTTCCGGGCTTTATTCGATTTTTCTCCTGGAGCAGGATATTCATAATGCCGGCTCCGGGATAATGGCCAATCCGCTGAACGCGCCGGCAAACGGGCAGGCGCTGGCGAATTGCGGCACAGGAGGCGCGATGGGCGGAGTCGCTTCGCCGGCAGCGCTTACACTTCGACCCTTGCCGGTGGTGATTGATGCCGCTCCCGCCAACCCCAATTTCGACGATGTTTACGTTTTTTCCGGCACGGCTTCCAGTTACATCACCCCGCTGAATGTTTCGGCGGTAAATGTGGCGGGAGCGATCATGACCGCTACCGTCACAACACCTTACGACTTCTTCAAGAATGGAGATGTTTTAGTGGATGTCGGGGCAAATGGCGCGGCGCCCCCCGTCGCTTGCCAAGCTTATCTTGCTACGCCGGTTGTTCCGAGCGCCGCCAACTGTGTTCCACCGCCCCCAGCGACGCCCACGACATGCTCGGCAACAGTTAATCTTCAAGGCGCGGCGACGCCGGCGGTGGATACGCGACTTGTCAATCTCGGAGCCCCGGCGCGGCACCGTTTTTACGTCAATCCCGCGAATAATACCTTGCTGATGGAAAACTGGGTTTTAAACACCGCTGGCACCTGGAGCCTCAACCGTATCGACCCCATCGTTACCGGCGTTGTGAGCTTCCGGGCGCAGTATGGGATTGCCCCTCAAAATGGTAATGGAATAAACGGAATCCCGGTTAATCAGCCGATCAATCAATGGGTCGTTGCAACCAGCCCTTGGGATATGGCGACCGTACTGACGGCGCCGTGGGCGACGATTCAACAGATCAAAGCAGTGCGATTGTCGATCATTATTCGGGCGGACGAGCCGGAGGTGGATCCCAATGTGGCGGCAACGCTGCCGACGGCGTTTACGCAATTTGCCGGTTGCCCTGGGGCGGCAGGAACAACGTGCCCCGCTGCGATAACGACAGCGCTTCCGGCAGGATTGCGCTATCGCATGTATGAGACCGTGGTGCCGCTGAAAAACACTTTATGGAATCCGTGAGATTTCAAGTGGCGCTACCAAAGTTAATCAAACCCGGTCAGGTGTCTTATGAAGAGATATGAACAACGCCTCTCGATATCAAAACGCCAGCGAGGCATCGTATTGCTGATCACGCTGCTTGTGTTGGTAGCGATGATGCTGGTGTCGGTAGGCATGATGCGGTCAGTGGATACCTCGGTTGCGGCCGTGGGCAACATAGCCTTTCGGCAGGCAGCCGATGCGACTGTGAACACAGCGGTGGAGAGCGTCCTGCGAGGAATGGTGAACAACTGTACGGGAGCCGCTGTTTTGGACACAGACAATATCAGCTCTAGTTGCATGAATGTTCAGTGCGTCAAATATTACGCTTCAATTCAGGCAGGGGAGAGCGCTCAAGGAATTCCCTCTTCATTATTGACTCCATGGTCAAGCTGTACCGCAAATGGTTCGGGAAATACGGTTCAGACGGTGGTTGAAAGGATGTGCAATGCTGCGGGGCCGGCGGGTACGGCAAACTGTTCGGTGGCCGGGGCAGTGACCGGGGCGGGAAGAAGAGATGCGCCCAATAAAAGCAACCAACGCGGGTTCGGAGGAGGGGCGTCGGTGGCGACAGGAACTCCAATGATATTTTATCGGGTCAGTGTGCGCGTAGATGGCCCCAATAACACGGTTTCCTTTGCCCAGGCCATTATCGGTTTCTGATGAATGGGAATAAATTCCATAAAGGTGTCGCTATGAAAAATTTATCTTTTTCTCGTTGGCTGGTTTGCGTATTACTCCCGGCGCTAAGCTTCGTATGGGGGAGTGGCGTTCAGGCTCAGCCGGTAAAGCTGGCCGATGCGCCTTTGGCAACGGAGGCCAAGGTTCCCCCTACGATCGTGATGGTTGCTGACGATTCGGGGAGTATGGCCAGCACCTATCCGTCAGATACCCTCGTAAATACTCAATACGCGTGTGTTGAACCAGGCCCAACCCCGACATACGCGCAGGCAACCGCTTCCTATCCTTGGCTTACTGCGGCGGCACAGGTTAGCTTTCCTACCTATTCGAGTTATTATCCGACTTATGTCTATTCCACTTTAGCGAATGCGTGTCCGAATCAGAAATGTTGCACAATGATTCCGACGGGGGGGTTTTCGGATGGCACCAATTACGTCGTGCAGCTATCCGAAGGAATATGCCAGAATGGGCAGCCGCCAATGATGGCTGCAGCATTCAATGGCCTCGCCTACAATCCGTTGATAGATTATGTTCCTCCCAAAAGAGGGAACGCGAGCGCTGCACAATTCCCGATCTTTGATAATACCAGTGGCGCTGGGCATGGACTGTGGACCAATGTGTCTTGGCAGGCCCCTAGCGGCATTACCGCCTGGGATCAATATAAAGGGAGCCCGATGGCGGTAAATTTGGTAACACAAAGGTGTTATTACACTACGGCGCAATATAATGCTCTCAATAATGATTATTTGCGGGGAACCTCATCCGGCTGGCAAAGCCAAGTCGGGTTTGCGGCAAGCGGCGCAAATGCTTATTCGGTTCCTGTGCATTACTACCGAACCAATGTCAAGTGGTGCAAGACGACACGGGCGAGCACGGCGTTTAACAACTTTGCAAACCCGGGTACGATCAATTCGCCCGCTGGCGGCGGCGCTGTCACTATGACGAATTGCCAGGACAGTTATGATCAGACGGCTGGCTACATCTATCCTTATTATTATTCGCCGTCGGGAGTGAACGATGCGACCAAAGCGAATAACCAAACTACTCCGGCGTTCGATTTGGTGGTGTTGAATTTGTCCACGCCGAGCGCTCCGAAAATCAACATGGTGCAGAATGGGGTTGTATCGACGGGGCTGACGAGTATTTCTCATCCCTATTTCGACGCAGCCACGGGGACGATGAAAACGATCACTCGTACCGCGGCGCAAGAGGTGACCAATTACGCCAACTGGGCAGCTTATTATCGCAACCGGGTGGCGGCGACCAAAACGTCGGCGTCAATTGCCTTTGTGGACGCGATTCCGGATGGGGCGGGCGGAACAGGCTGTAATCCGACATCCCCAAAGCTTTTCCCCAGAGTTGGGTTCATGTCCATCAGCCCTTATGGCTCATATCCTCTTGGTCAAGCCAAGGGCTTTACAGTGTATGATTTTTGCGGTAGCTCCAATCGCGAAAACTTTACTTCCAAGTTGCTTGCATACACATCGTATTCAGATACGCCTTTGAGAGAAGCTTTCAATGATGTAGGAAACCGATTCTATACTGACAATAATAACACTCTTGTCAAATATGCATGTCAGCGATCCAACGTGATCCTGTTTACGGATGGTATGTGGAATGGCACCAGTTTGGGCACGACCACCAATTATGATGGGGCAACACTGACTGCAAAGCTTCCGGATTTAGACCTGGCCTCCCCCCCTACCCCGGCTGCCGGCACGCCCGTCTATAGTGCTTACGGCGGCGGCCCTTTGCCTGCTGTTGGTGGGCGCTGGCCCGATCCCATTCGCGATTACAAGAATACGGGCCCAACCAATACAACACTTGCGGACTTGGCGCTTCAATACTGGATGACGCCTCTTGGCGGCGCCTCTGTCGACAACAGCGAATCCGCTCCCAAGCCCTATATCAAAAATACCAGGAAAGTGGCTTCGACCGCGCGCGATCCGGCGACATGGCCGCACCTTAATTTCTACGGCATGGGTTTTGGGGTCAGAGGGACTTTGCCCTTATCGGATCAGGCAGCAACATTGTCTCAGATGGGGAGTGGAACATCGCCCCAAATTTACGCTTGGCCGACTCCTGCACCCAGCGGCCCTACCGCTGTCGATGATCTCTGGCACGCTACGGTCAACGGGTTCGGCAGCTTCGTTGCGGCACAGTCTACGGAAGAATTCAGTGTTGGCCTCAAGAAAATTCTGACCGAGATTCTCAATACGGGCGGCGCTCGTTCGGGCGTTGCGTTGCCTTCTCCGGTGATATCGAGCGGCGGCTACACCTATTCCCCCTCTTTTGAAGCGGGCTGGACCGGAGACATTATCAGAAGGTCCATCAACTCGAGCGGCGTGGAATCCGCTATACCCGGACAAAAATCTGCAGCAGGGAATCTGGCCGACCTTCTAACTCCGACAGTGGCGATACCAGAACCCTGGAAGACAGCTCGCCAGGTTTTTACGACCAACTGGAACGGAAATAAAGTCAGCATGGCCAACGTCGATACGTTTACAGCCACCCCCTTTACGGCCACTGGTTTGTCAACCGCAATGCTTGCTAATTTGGGATCTACGTCCACCCAGCAGGTGAATGTCGTTGCTTATTTGCGCGGACGTCGAAGCGCAGAAGGTGATGCGATTGGACAATTTCGGATGCGCGGGCCGGGGCCGTTGGGCGATATTGTCAATGCAGGTCCGGTGGTGGTCACGACGCCTTACTGTGAGACGGGGCCTTGCGACTATAACGAGACGGACAATCCTGGTTATCAGGCTTTTTACAATAAATATCAGAATCGCAATACGATGGTTTATGCCGCGGCCAACGATGGGATGCTGCATGCTTTCGATGAAAAGCTGAATGAGAAATGGGCGTATATTCCTTCCGACATATTGTATCGTTCACAAGCTGACGCCGGGATCGTTAATCTGACCTTTCAGGAGTCCGATCTGATTACGCCGTTCACGCATTACTTCTATGTCGATGCGACGCCGCGAGCGGCGGATGTGTTCTTTAACACGAACGACTCATGGGAAACCATGTTGGTCGGCGGATTGGGTAAGGGCGGTACTTCGTATTACGCACTCAGGGTGACCGATGCCGGCGCCTTGGCGAATGAAGCCGCCACGGCGTCCGACAAGGTGAGGTGGGAATTTACCCACAACAATATGGGCTATACCTACGGGCGGGCGATCCTGACCAAAACCAAAGCCGATGATTGGGGCTACGATTCCGGAGACAGCACAAAAGCGCGGTGGATGGCCATTCTTCCGTCCGGTTATAACAATGGCTCCGGGAGCGGACAGCCGAAAAACGGTGATGGGAAAGGACACCTTTTCTTTGTCGATGCGGAGACAGGGGAGTTGATGAACAACGGTTCGAGCGGGGATGTCGTAACGCCGGAAGGCTCGCAGTCCATGCCGCTGGGACTGGTGGCGATCGGCAGCTATACTGAAGACTATACCAATCAGTTGGCGACGACTGTTTACGGCGGCGATCAGGTAGGGAATTTCTGGCGCTTCAATCTTGAAAGCACCCATCGCAGCGATTGGGTCAAGCAAAACGATCCTGTTGTCGGCGGGGTGCAGAAAATGGCGACCCTCAAGGACAGCACTGGCAACAACCAATGGGTAACGACTGAGCCTTGGCCGCAGCTCGATAGTAGCGCAACTCCCAACCGTTGGGTGTTCGTGGGAACAGGGGGGTTCAGGAACGAAAATGACCTGCTCTCTAAAACCGGGCATACCTTTTACGCTTTCCGCGATGGGGGGCAAACGACCACGGATAAGAACATCGTCAACCGGGACGCGCGCAGCTCCGCCAGCTCCTGCGGCACCAGCGGCGCAGGCCCTTGTGGGCTGGAACCTGTAACGGGGACTTATCTCACCTATGCTAACGGTACTCCGCCGCCGGCGCGGCAGACGGATAACGGCTGGTATGAAGACTTGCCCACGAGTACCAAGCCGACGGAGGGGAGCTACCATATCACGGTCAACCCGATAGAGGCTTTTGGGGTTGTGGTCTATGTTGCCAATAAATATACAGGGGGCCTGGTCGCGGGGACAGGGTCTGGCGCTGGAGTGGATCCATGCACTGATGCGGCGTTTTCAGGAAAGATCTATGCGCGCGATTTTGTAACCGGGGCGTCGGTTTTACGAAATAGTGGTGGTGCATTGGTGGCTAATATAGACGTAGATGGAGGCATAGCCGATGCCGTGATTTTGGATACGGGAAAAACAGACGCGAGTGGAAACCATGAGTACGCGATCGGCGTCACCAGCATGGCATCCAAGCGCCTTATTTTGGCCGGTTTTTTCCAGGTCGAGCGGGGCAGCGCTAACAGAGCGCCGATAAGAACCAACATACGTTACATCAACATCAACCAGTAATTGATTTTGTGATGATTTTAAACAGCGCGGTATAACAAATACCGCGCTGTTTTTTTGTGGCGTTACGGATAAGAAAAAAGAGACCGACAGAAGTTCGGCGGATTGCTTACGACCCGGAGAACCAGTAACTTGCGATAAGTGTTGTTGAGGTCGTTACTCCTATCTCCGCTTTCACCACATGCCCGCTTCCCGGCGCGGCGGTGATGGCGTTGCCATCGAGATCCCGCAGCGCGTTCAGCGGAACGGTTCGGTTGCCTTCCGGCGTGATGATTTCAAGTGTATCGCCGATGGCGAAGCGGTTTTTGACGTCGAGGGTGGAGAGGCCGGTTTCGGTGTCGTAGTCGATGACTTCGGCGACAAATTGTTGGGTGAAGTTTGAGGAAGCGCCGTCGATATAGTTTTGGGTGGCGTCCGGGGTTGTGTCTGAAGCATGGCGATCGAGGAAGCCTTCGGTGTAGCCGCGGTTGGCGAGGCCATCGAGCTGTTTCAACAGATCGGGGTTGAATTCGCGCCCGCCCATCGCGTCGTCGATCGCACGTTTGTAGATCTGCGCGGTGCGGGCGGCGTAGTAGTGCGATTTGGTGCGGCCTTCGATTTTGAAGCTGTCGATGCCGATTTCGATCAGCCGCCGGATGTGGCGGATGGCGCGCAGGTCGCGCGAATTCATCAGGTAGGTGCCATGTTCGTCTTCGGTGATTTCCATCCATTCATCGCGGCGGCGCTCGGGCTCTTCGAGAAGATAGGCCTGGTCGGCGGCGGGGTGGTGGGAAACCCCATCCCCACCCCGGTCCTCCCCTTGAAGGGGAGGGATATCCTCGCCCCCTCTCCCGCAAGCGGAAGAGGGGGGCGTGTGAAGGAGAGGGACTGGCAGCAGCGCGCCTTCAGGTGTTTCGTTTCCGGGCGCGAGCCGGTAGCGCCAGCGGCAG
>WQUA01000016.1 GCA_009786025.1 Pseudomonadota bacterium
TCAAGCTGGGCGCCATCGCGCTGTGCGCGCTGCCGGTGGCGGCGGGCTGGGTCGTCCTCTCGACCGCGCTGGGGCGCAAGCAGGAGCGCCTGGCGGCAAAAATGTCGGATGCAGGGGCGCAACCATGAGCCATCAAACCCTCACCCGCCGCGGCTTTGCCACCCTTGCCGGCGACGAGTGGCGGCGTTTATCGAGTGGTTTTGATTGTCCTAAGGATTTGGTGGCAAAGCAGGAGGAATACCGCGCTGGTAGCTCACCCAGACCTTCGCAAGCGAGGAAAGGAGTAAGCTCCTCCCCCGCAAGCGGGGAAAAGCTGGATGGGGAAGCGGTAGCACAGGGCGTATTTGAACAAAAAATGGCGAAAAGCGCTTTTGCCGATGATTTGTAATAAAACTGTAAAAATTCCTTGTTAAAGTGGAAACGATTCTTGGCAAAGGAGGCGACGATGTTGCGTCATTGGTGGCAATTATGGGCAGGGGCTTTTGCGCTGGCGATAGGCGCTCAGGCGATTGCTCAGTCTGTTGAGGTTACTGGCGCGGGCGCGTCGTTTCCGGCGCCGCTGTACGCAAAGTGGGCCGATGTTTACAGCAAGGAGACCGGCCACAGGATCAATTATCAGTCGATCGGTTCGGGCGGCGGCATCAAGCAGATTCGGGCGAAAACGGTGGATTTCGGCGCGACAGATGCGCCGATGAAGCCGGAGGATCTGGAAAAGAGCGGGTTGGCGCAGTTTCCGACGGTGATCGGCGGTGTGGTGCCGGTGGTGAATATCAAAGGCATCAGCAACGGTCAGTTGCGTTTGAGCGGCCCGGTGTTGGCCGATATTTATCTCGGCAAGATCACGCGATGGAACGATCCGGCGATCACGGCGCTCAATCCCGAGTTGAAGTTGCCGTCGGCAGCGATTGCGGTAGTGCGCCGTTCGGACGGCGCGGGAACAACGTTTGTTTTCACCAGTTATTTGTCCAAAGTCAGCGCCGACTGGAAGGCGAACGTCGGTGAGGGGACGGCGGTGCAATGGCCGGTCGGCTTGGGCGGCAAAGGCAACGAAGGGGTTTCGGCGTTCGTGTTGCGGATCGGGAATTCGATCGGCTATGTCGAATCCGCGTACGCGAAATTCGGGAAAATGGCGTATGTGTTGATGCAAAACGCGGCGGGGGAATTCGTCGCGCCGACCGGAGAAACATTCAGCGCGGCGGCGGCGGGGGCGAAGTGGGATCCGGCGTCGTTTTATGTGATTTTGACCAATCAGCCGGGCAAGAAAACCTGGCCGATTTCGGGCGCAACTTTTATTTTGATGCACAAAACGCAGGACAAGCCGATGCAGGCGAAAGCGGCGCTGGATTATTTTGCCTGGGCGTTTAAAAATGGCGGCAAGATAGCGAGCGAACTGGATTATGCGCCGCTGCCGGAATCGCTGACCAAGGCGATTGAGGCGTCATGGGCGCAGATCAAAGATGCTTCCGGTAAGGCGGTTTATTGATAGTGTTTCTGGTAGAGTAGAAAAAACTTGAGGATCGGACAAACATAATGTCGATGCCGACAACGATCACTTCACCATCGCTGCCGTCGCCATCGCCGGTTGCCCGAGCGCGGCGGCGTTCGACCTGGGGCGACGTGTTGTTTTACCGCATCACGCAAGGGTTTGCGTTGCTGACCTTGCTGCTGCTTTCCGGCATTATCGTGTCGCTGGTTTGGGGCGCCTGGCCGGCCATCCAGCATTTCGGGCCTTCGTTTTTGTGGAAGGCCGAATGGAATCCGCCGATGCAACGCTTCGGCGCGTTGATTCCGGTTTACGGTACGTTGATCACTTCGGCGGTGGCGCTGGTCATCGCCGTTCCGGTGAGTTTCGGCATTGCTTTTTTTCTGACCGAGATGGCGCCGACCTGGCTGAGAAAGCCGCTGGGAATCGCGGTCGAGTTGCTGGCCGGCATTCCCAGTATCGTTTACGGCATGTGGGGATTGCTGGTGTTCGTGCCGATTTTTGCCGAGTATTTTCAACCGATGCTCGCCGAAACACTGGGGATGCTACCGATCATCGGCGCGCTGTTTTCGGGGCCGCCGATCGGCATCGGTATTTTGTCGGCGGGCATTGTGCTGGCGATTATGATTATTCCGTTCATCGCGTCGGTGATGCGCGATGTGTTCGAGATCACGCCAGCGATTTTGAAAGAATCGTCGTATGCGCTGGGTTCGACTCGCTGGGAAGTGATGTGGAACGTGGTGCTGCCTTATACGCGGGTCGGCGTCGTCGGCGGCATCATGCTGGGACTGGGACGCGCGTTGGGCGAAACGATGGCGGTGACGTTTCTGATCGGTAACATCAATTCGTTTCAGGGTTTTTCGCTTTTCCTGCCCGGCAACAGCATTGCTTCGGCGCTGGCCAATGAATTCACCGAAGCGTCGAGCGAGTTATACAGGGCGGCGCTGATCGAGCTTGGTCTGATTCTTTTCCTGATTACCTTCATCGTGCTGAGTTTGTCGAAGCTGTTGTTGATGCGGCTCGCTAAATCAGGAGGAACGCGGACATGAAACCGATAACCTTTTCCTGGCTGGCTTGGCGCCGTCGCTGCGTGAATTACACGGCGACGGGATTGTCGCTGCTGGCGATGGCTTTTGGACTGTTCTGGTTGCTGTGGATTTTGTGGACGACGTTCAGTCTCGGCGTGTCGGGATTGTCGCTGGGGCTTTTCACACAGATGACGCCGCCGCCGGGAACCGAGGGCGGGCTGGCCAATGCGATGGTCGGCAGTTTGTTGATGGTTGGCTTGGCGACCCTGATCGGTACGCCGGTCGGAATTTTCTCCGGCATTTATCTGGCGGAATTCGCGCAGCGCGGCTGGCTGGGTGAAGTGATTCGCTTTATGAACGACGTGTTGCTGTCTGCCCCGTCGATCATTATCGGTTTGTTCGTTTACACGGTTTATGTGGCGTACCGCGGGCAATTTTCCGGAGGCGCGGGCGTGCTGGCGCTGTCGCTGATCGTGATTCCGGTCGTCGTGCGCACCACCGAAAACATGTTGCGGCTGGTGCCGTCGAGTTTGCGCGAAGCGGCGTTTGCGCTGGGTGCGCCGCGCTGGCACATGATTATGTACGTCACACTGCGCGCGTCACTGGCGGGTGTGATGACCGGCATTCTGCTGGCGATTGCCCGGATCGCCGGCGAAACCGCGCCGCTGCTGTTCACCGCGTTGTCGAATCAGTACTGGAGCACCGATCTCGACAAGCCGATGGCGAGTTTGCCGGCGGTGATTTTCAAATATGCGATGTATCCGTTTGAAGACTGGAACCGGCTGGCCTGGGCGGGCGTTTTCCTGATTGTGATGGCGGTGCTGGCGCTCAATATCGCGGCGCGCATGTTCTTCGGACGTAAAACGGTTTAACCAGGATGCGGATAGTAAGATGCAGATACAAGAGACAGCACTGACCGCGCAAATCCGCTTTCAGGATTTCAATTTCTATTACGGCGGATTTCACGCGCTTAAAAACATTCAGCTTGATATTTATCAAGGGTTGGTGACGGCGTTTATCGGCCCGTCAGGTTGCGGCAAATCGACGTTGCTGCGTACGATCAACCGAATGTATTCGCTTTATCCCGGACAGCGCGCCGAAGGGCATTTGTTCATTGATGGTGAAGACGCGCTGGCCAGCGATGTCGATCTCAACGATTTGCGCAAACGGGTCGGCATGGTGTTTCAGAAGCCAACGCCGTTTCCGATGTCGATTTACGATAACATCGCTTACGGCGTGCGTTTGCATGAACGCCTGCCGCGCGGCGAGATGGATGCGCGGGTCGAATGGGCGCTCAAGAAAGCGGCGCTGTGGGACGAGGTGAAAGACAAGCTGAAGCAGGAGGGCACCAGCCTGTCGGGCGGCCAGCAGCAGCGCTTGTGCATCGCCCGCGGCATCGCGGTGCGGCCGCGCGTGCTGTTGCTCGATGAGCCGACTTCGGCGCTCGATCCGATTTCAACGTTGCGGATCGAGGAGCTGGTTTCGGAATTACGCGGCGAATTCACGATCGTGATTGTGACGCACAACATGCAACAGGCAGCACGGGTGTCGGATTTTACGGCGTACATGTACTTGGGCGAGCTGGTCGAATACAATAAGACCGATACTATTTTTGTCAAACCGGCGAAAAAAGAGACGGAAGATTACATTACCGGCCGTTTCGGCTGATACGCAATACGGGAGAAAAGGAAGAGCTATGACGACACACATGTCCAAACAATTTGAGATCGAAATGGAGACGATCCGCAGCGATGTGCTGGCGATGGGTGGGCTGGTCGAAGCGCAATTGGCGCGCGGCGTGTCGGCGTTGTCCGAAGATGAGAATCCGGAACTGCTCGAAATCGTCAAGCGCAGCGAAAAAGAGATCAACCAGATGCAGGTTGACATCGATCAGTTGTGTGCGCAAATCATCGCCCGACGGCAGCCGGCGGCGGTAGATCTGCGGGTGATCCTGACCATCAGCAAGGTAGTGAACGATCTCGAACGGGTTGGCGATGAAGCGAAAAAAATCGCCCGCAAGGCGGCGCGCTTGCAGGGCAACGAGCGGCTCACCCGGATACAGTACTATGAAACGATTCACGCCGGCGAGTTGGCGCAGGCTATTTTGCACCGGGTGTTGAATGCGTTCGCGCGGCTCGATATTGACGAAGCTATCGCCATTTACGATGCCGACGACGAAATCGACATGGCGTTCGATCTGGTTACCCGTCAACTGGTCGGTTTCATGATGGAAGACCCACGCACGATCAGCAGCGCGCTTGAAGTGTTGTTTGTCGCCAAATCGATCGAGCGCATCGGTGATCATGCCAAAAATATCGCCGAGGCGATTGTACAGGTGGTGATGGGGAAGGATGTACGGCATACGTCGCTTGAAGAAATCAAAGCGAAAATTGCGGAGCGCGAATGACAACGATACTGATTGTTGAAGATGAGCCGGCGATTGTCGAGCTGTTGCGGGTGACGCTCGAAGCCGAGCGCTATGTCGTCCGTGAAGCCGGCAGTGCCGAGGCAGCCTGGCGAATGATTGAAGAAGCGCCTCCCGATTTGTTATTGCTCGACTGGATGCTGCCGGGCCAATCGGGATTGGCGCTGGCGAAACGTCTGCGTCAACAGGAGCGCACCCAAGCGTTGCCGATCATTATGGTGACGGCGCGCGCTGAGGAAGCGGACAAAGTTGCCGGACTGGAAACCTGGGTGGACGATTATATCACCAAACCGTTTTCGCCACGCGAATTGAAAGCGCGGATCAAAGCCGTGTTGCGTCGTCGGACGGCGAAGAATTCTGAGGCGCCGCTGCGGGCAGGGTTGTTGGTGCTTGACCCGGTATCGCATCGCGCCCATTGCGGCGGTGAACTGCTGACGCTGGGGTCGCTGGAATTTCGCCTGTTGCATTTCCTGATGGCGCGCCCTGACCGTGTCTTTACGCGAGCACAATTGCTCGATGCCGTGTGGGGCGACGATGCCGACATCGAGGAGCGCACTGTCGATGTGCTGGTGAGTCGCTTGCGACAGGCGCTGGCGCTAGACCGCCTGGATGTGATGATCGAAACTGTGCGCAGTTGCGGTTATCGCTGGAACCCGGGGAAACAAGATGATATTGCCTCCTCCTCATAACCGCGGCTGGTTGTTGCCGTCGGTCATCGTTGTGCTGGTGTTGATCGCCGGCGGGTTGGGCGGCATCTGGGCGGCGTTGATTGTATTGGCGGTGGGCTTTGCCGGCACGACGGTATTTCATCTCGCGCATTTGTACATCTTGCAACGCTGGGCGGCAAGCTCGCTGGAACATTACACGGCATTGCCGGAAGGGGTGGGCGTTTGGAGCGATGTGCTGGCGGCGCTATTGCGTCGTGAACAGAAGCGTGTAGCGTTTCAGACAGCGCAAAGGCAAACTATCGAACAGTTTCGCCGGATGGCGGAAGCGTTGCCGGACGGCGTGATCGTCCTTGACGGGCGCCGCCATATCGAATGGGCGAACCTGCGCGCCCAGCAATGGTTGGCGCTCAACCTCGAAAAAGACCGCGGTCAGCCGCTCGGCAATCTGGTGCGGATGCCGGAGTTTCTGCGCTTTCTTGCCGATGACCTCGACGAAGCGCCATCTGGTGATGAAGCGGCGCAGCGCACGCTGATCATCCCGTCGGTTTTCGATACCGGCAAAACACTGGCGTTGCAACAAGTGCCGTTTGGCCGAGGCGGTCGATTATTGCTGGCACGCGATGTGACACAGTACGAAGCGGCGGCGCGGTTGCGGCGCGATTTCATCGCCAGCGTGTCGCACGAGCTGAAAACACCGCTGACGGTGATCGTCGGCTTTCTTGAAACCTTGCAGGAAACGGCCGTAGCAGACATGTCGGAACAAACGCGGACGCATTATTTCGAGCTGATGCGAACGCAGGCGAACAGTATGCAGCGCTTGGTCGATGACCTACTGACGCTATCAGCGCTCGAATCCGGTGCGCGTGAAAAAGAAGAAGAATGGTTCGCGGTCGCGCCGTTGTTGGAAACTCTGCAACAACAAACGCAGGCTTTATCGCAAGGTAAACATACAGTGACGCTGACCTTGCCGGCAGGAGAAACGCAGATCTACGGTGTGCGCGACGAACTGACCAGTGCCTTCAACAACCTGCTGACCAACGCCGTGCGCTATACTCCCGAAGGCGGCAAGATTGAACTTTCCTGGACGGTCGATAACGAAGGGCGCGGTATTTTTACCGTGTGTGATACCGGCATCGGGATCGCCGCCGAACACCTGCCGCGCTTGACTGAGCGCTTTTACCGCGTTGACCGCGGACGTTCGCGCGCCTCTGGCGGCACTGGCTTGGGGTTGGCCATCGTCAAGCATGTGCTCTTGCGCCATCAGGGCGAACTGGCTATCGACAGCCGGGTCAGCAAAGGCAGCACATTTTCCGCAATCTTGCCGACAGCAAGGGTTAAAGAACAGGAAGAGAGTGCTGGAATGGAACCCTGATAGCGATGTTCCCCCGCCCGATCCCTACCCTTCCCAAAAACAACGTCATCGCTCTGGCGTACAGCGATCGGCCGGGGTAAAGCGCCATACCAAAGCATAGCTGCCGTTCTTCGCCCCTGGCGAGCTGTATCCCTGTTGGTCGCCATGCAGCAAAGGCCGACCTTTTCTCTTCCTCAGGCTCATTTGCCATAAGAAAAAACGGGGGCTTGCTTCTTTTTCCATATTAGGGCATAATGAAAAGTTCTCCGACGGCAAAAGTCAGTCGCCGTCCGACAACGAATACCGAAATAACATTGAAACCGTAGGAGCAAACCATGGCCCGAGTATGCCAGGTGACAGGGAAAGGCCCGATGGTGGGGCATCATGTTTCCCATGCGAACAACAAGACCAAGCGCCGTTTTCTGCCTAATTTGCAGCAACGCCGGATCTGGGTCGAAAGCGAAAATCGTTACGTCAGCTTGCGCCTGACCAACGCCGCACTGCGCACGATCGACAAAAAAGGGATCGACGCGGTGCTGGCCGACTTGCGCGCGCAAGGCCAAACCATTTAACTTAGAGCGCGTCGCTTGCGGGCGGCGCACGGAGATCGATCATGCGTGAAAAAATCAAACTGGAATCGTCCGCTGGAACTGGCCACTTTTACACGACGACCAAGAACAAAAAGAACATGCCCGAGAAGATGGAGATCATGAAATTTGACCCCGTCGCTCGTAAGCATGTGATGTACAAGGAAATCAAGCTGAAGTAAGCGTTTTCCGCGATGATTAAAAAAGCCCGCTCTGTCAAATGGCGGGCTTTTTGTTGGCCTGGATACTTTGAACGGGCGGTAAACGGCGTCGCCTAAAATAATTCCGAGATAGATTCTAGTCATTCTGAGTATTCGCTGCGATCGTCATGGAAAGACGCTTTATAATGAACAGTCAACCGAGGGCTGGGAAGAAGTTGGGTGTAACCATCAGGCAAAGCGCGTACTATCTGCGCCCGACGTTTATAGCGTCGGACTGAACCCGCTCTCCAGAAAATGCCCTCCCGGCCTTTGAAGGTTTTTATTTCTTTGTTAAAAGTGTGTGCCATGAGCTTATCCGTAAATCTGAATGTTCCCGAATACGTTAAACATGAGAAGGTAAAGAAATGGGTCGCCGAAATTGCGGCGTTGGTTCAGCCTGATCGCGTTGTTTGGGCTGACGGTTCGCAAGGAGAATACGATCGCCTTTGCGCTGAAATGGTCGCGACCGGAACGCTGATCAAGTTGAATCCGGAAAAGCGCAAGAATTGCTTTTTGGCGCGTTCCGACCCGTCGGATGTGGCGCGCGTTGAAGACCGCACGTTCATTTGTTCCGCAAAGGAAGAAGACGCCGGCCCGACTAACAACTGGATGGCCCCCAATAAAATGCGCGAAACCTTGAACGGATTGTTCAAAGGCTGTATGCGTGGGCGCACGATGTATGTGGTGCCGTTTTCGATGGGGCCGCTCGGCTCGCCGATTGCGCATATCGGTATCGAAATCACGGATTCCCCTTACGTCGTGGTCAACATGCGCATCATGACACGCATGGGCCGGGCGGTGTTTGATGTTCTGGGCAAAGATGGCGAATTCGTCCCCTGCGTTCACAGCGTCGGTGCGCCGCTCGCGCCGGGTGAAAAGGATTCGCATTGGCCGTGCAATCGGGAGACCAAATACATTGTCCACTATCCGGAAACGCGCGAAATTTGGTCATACGGTTCCGGTTATGGCGGCAATGCGTTGCTTGGCAAGAAATGTTTTGCGTTACGGATCGCTTCGACGATGGCGCGCGAGGAAGGCTGGCTGGCCGAACACATGCTGATTCTCGGCCTCGAATCGCCGGAGGGCGAAAAAACCTACGTCGCCGGCGCTTTCCCGTCCGCTTGCGGCAAAACCAATTTTGCGATGTTGATTCCGCCGAAAGCGTTTGACGGCTGGAAAGTCACGATGGTCGGCGACGACATTGCCTGGATCAAGCCAGGAGAAGACGGTCGTCTTTATGCGATCAACCCCGAAGCCGGTTGTTTTGGCGTTGCGCCTAACACTTCGGAAAAGACCAACTACAACGCGATGGCGATGCTTCGGGAGAATGTTATTTTCACCAACGTTGCGCTGACCGATGACGGCGATGTCTGGTGGGAAAACATGTGTGAAGCTCCCGTCCATGCGATCGACTGGACCGGTCAGGAGTGGACGCCGGCCATTGCTCGCGAAACCGGTCGCAAAGCAGCGCATCCAAACGCGCGCTTTACTGTGCCGGTCAGTCAGTGCCCGTCGATCGATTCGCGCTGGGAAGACCCGAAAGGCGTGCCGATTTCTGCTTTTATCTTCGGAGGCCGTCGCGCCACGACGATACCGCTGGTTTATCAGGCGTTCAACTGGAACTTCGGTGTTTATCTGGCGGCGACGCTCGGCTCCGAAACCACCGCCGCCGCTTTCGGCGCGCAAGGTGTGGTGCGTCGTGATCCTTTTGCGATGCTACCTTTCTGCGGCTACCACATGGGTGACTATTTCAATCACTGGCTGCGCATTGGCGAAAAAGTCGAATACGCACCCAAGATTTTCTGTGTGAACTGGTTCCGCTTGAACGAAAAAGGCGAATTCATGTGGCCGGGGTTTGGCGAAAACATGCGTGTCCTGCGCTGGATCGTCGCCCGTGCGCGCGGCACTATCGGCGCCAAGGAAACCACGCTTGGCTGGATGCCACGCTTCGAAGATATCGACTGGACCGGCCTCGATCTTAACAAGACTGAGTTTGAAGCGTTGACAGGTGTTGATACCGAGGCTTGGAAAGCGGAGCTTAAGGATCATAAGGAGTGGTTTGACAAGCTCGGCGGGAAGTTGCCGCGGCAGTTCGTACTGAAACGCGAATTGCTCGAAATAAGAGTGGATAGCAACGAATCGGTAGGCTGAACGAACGGCATTACCGATTGCGGCGAGCGCAGCAAACTCCAAGGCTGTGTTCTTCTTAGCCTGCCGTGCCGCCGTTCTTAGAGAAGCCCGTCGTTTATCCGAGCGATGGGCTTTTTGTTGATTGCGGACATCGGGTTTACGAAGGGTGCGGCCACTTCCTTGGTGATGCCGCTTGCTATAACAACTACGTTGACGGCGCGATCAGTTCACTGCTTCTTGGCCTGTCCGGCGACGAGGTGTACGATAAGATGATCAAGTACAGAAAAGGATCAAAAAAAACGTGCGATGCGCGTGCCGGTTAAAAAATGGGCGATAAGGGAATCCGTTTTATTGTCGAAGACATCGCCCAATTCAACGAAGGCGCACAGGAGGAGATGAAAAATGAGTGCTCGCAGTATTTTTGTTGCCGCAATGTTGATTCTTGTAGCGGCGTTGTTCTTCTACCTTTTAGATACGAAGGAGGCGAAGCGCGAAGGTGAAAATGCGGTGGCGCCTGCGCAACCCGCAACTGTGGTGGAGGCGCCGCAATCAAACGCCGGTAATGTTCAAACGACAGCGGAAGCCAACGAGAAACCGAAAACGCTGACAACGCAGCAAGAAGCAGCGCCGAGCGCGGGAGTGAGCCGTCTGTATCTGGCGAAGTGCTCTTCCTGCCACGGGCGCAACGGCCGCGGCCCGATCGGGCCGTCGATTGCCGGCAAGAGCCAGGAAGAAAACCTGGCGATTCTGATGAAGTATAAAAACAAGCAGGCGCCGAATTCCGCGATGCTCGGCCTGCTGGAAAAAACCAGCGATCAGGAGCTTGAGATGTTAGCCAAGGAAATCGCTGCGTTCTGATGCCAGCCGCTGATTGCCGCGATTTGCTTTGAGAGCAGAGATCAGAAACCAGAGGCCGGACATCAGAATGGCTTAATCAACGAACTGATGTTGTGGCCCGCTGCATTCACCAGCAAGCTACACGCTTTGCGGCGGTTCATCCGCCGCATGGATCAAGCGCACTTCGCGCTGCGGAAACGGAATCTCGATGCCGTGCTGCGCGAAAAGATCCCAGAGGCGCAGGTTGATGTTGCTTCTCAGTGAGCCCTGCCCGTTTTCCGGGTCACGCACCCAAAAACCCAGCAGCAGATTGATGCCGCTGTCGCCGAAATCAACAACGGAGGCAGTCGGCGCTCGTTTACCGTCGGCAACGCGCGATTCGGCCATCGCTGCTTGTTCCATCAGACGTAACGCCAACCGCAAATCGGTACCGTATGCTACTTGCACCGGCAGTGTCGCGCGCGCCTCGCGCTGGCTCGACGAATGGTTAAGCACCGTTTGCGTCAGCAGGACTTCGTTCGGCACCATCGCGTCGATACCGTCGAGGCTGCGAACCACGACGTAGCGGGCGGTCACTTCACGAACGACGCCAAAGCGGCCATCGACGGTAATCATGTCACCGATCTTGATCGCATGTTCAAACAATACAGCGAAACCAGCGATGTAGTTAGCGACCAAGCGCTGCAGCCCAAGGCCGATACCGACGCCGATCGCGCCGCCCAATACGGCGAACACAGTCAAGTCGATACCGATACTTTGTAGAGCGAACAGCACCGCTACTACCATCAACAGCGCCCGCAGGAAACGCGCCAACAGCAAGCGGCCGTTGTACGACGCATCCTGTTGCGGCGATTTCGGCAATAAGCGACGTTCGATCATGCCGGCTACCCATAAGGTCACCGCCAGCGTCAGGATCAGCACCACGACGGCTTTGATTAGCGTCCACAACGATACGCCGCCGCCTAGCGGCAGCACGATATCGTCCAACTCTTTCGTCAACTCCGGCAGAATGCCGAAGAAGTGCAGCGCCACCAGAAGCCAGATGGTGAAGGAGACCGCGCGCTCCGATGCTTTCAGCCAGGCTGTGTGGCTGAATATCGTGTGTAGCGTGTAAACCAGAATTCGGATCGCCGCCAGCGCCAACATCAACGGCAGCGCGATATTAAGAAAAAGTGGTGTTTCGTAGATACGGAAAAACGAGCGCGCCAGCAGCACGAACAACAACGCCAGCAGCGGAAACACCGCGCGTATCATGCCACCAGGCAACGCCCGTTCCGATAGCGCTTGCCATTTCTCCTGCCGCTTCGCGTACCAGTGCCGGCTTAGCCCGTAAGCCGCGGCGACACATACCAGCGTCAGCGCCAGATCAAGCCAGCCCACCGGCGACGATAACACCGTCGTGACCCGTGAAAAATCAATGGCGTCCATTTCGGGAGTCCTCAAGTCGGGTGTCAGAGGTCAGGAATCAGAAGATAAGATACTAGCACGCGGGGACACGATGGATGTTCCGGCGGCTACTTTTCTCCTTTCCCCGCTTGCGGGGGAAGGCCAGGATGGGGGTCAGAGCTCAGAGGGCAGATGTCAGAAAACAGGCATCCGATCGGGCGGCAGATTGCTACTCCTACGTTTCTATTGGGGCGTTTTACCCGTACAAGGGGAGGCAACCTGCTTCCCGTCGTGATCGCATGGGTTCTGCGATGTCGCTATGCGCAGAATGACGTTTTTTCTTTGCGCTCTATGCGCTCTTTGCGGTTTAAATTTTTTCAACATCCCCCCGCCCGCCTTCGGCGGGCGCCTCTTTCAAAAAGGGGCTTTCTTTCTTCGTGCTTTCGCGTGAGATACAAGGGGCGGTTTCAAACCCACTCCTACGCAGCCTGATTCCTGACCATCGCCGCTGCAAAGAAGCCGTCGGTGTGGTGCTGGTGTGGCAGCAGTTTGAGGGTTTCGCCGGTATCGAGCGGCACTTGTGAACGCGTCAACGCATCCACCGCCGGCTGCAACGAAAATTCAGGGTGGGTGTCCAGAAATTGCGCAACGATCGCTTCGTTCTCCGCTGAGAGCACGCTGCACGTTGCATACACCAGTCGTCCTCCCGGCTTGACCAGTCGCGCCGCCGCCATCAGGATCGCTGTTTGCTTGGCGTTCAGTTCCGTCAGTCCCGCTTCGCTGTAGCGCCATTTCAGATCGGGATTGCGTTGCAGCGTTCCGGTTCCAGTACATGGCGCATCGACCAGAACGCGATCCATTTTCCCGGCCAGCCGTTTGAGTTTGGCGTCGCGCTCACTGTCGATCCGTTGCGGATGTACATTCGACAATCCGGAACGCGCCAGCCGTGGCGTCAGTTTTTGCAGGCGCTTATCCGACACGTCGAAGGCGTATAACCTCCCCTGTGAGCGCATCAGCATCCCGAGCAGCAGCGTTTTGCCACCGGCGCCGGCACAAAAATCGGCCACCATTTCACCGCGACGCGGCGCCACCAGATACCCGGCCAACTGGCTGCTTTCACTTTGCACTTCGAGTTTGCCTTCGACCAGCCAGGGATGATTCACCAGCATCGGCCGCCCATGCGCGCGAAGGCCGAGCGGCGAATACGGCGTCGGCTCGATTCGCCAACCTTCTTCGCGCAACGCTGTCAACGCTTCGTCGCGCGTTGTTTTCATCACGTTGATGCGGAGATCGAACGGCGCGGGCTGTGTCCACGCTTGTGTCAGTTGTGTACAGGTTGCGGCATCGTAATCGTGGTTCAGGCGCGTCCACAGTTCATCGGGCACATCAGCGTGGTCGATCTTGGAGAGTAACGCTTCCGAGGCTTTCCAATGTGCGCCAAACTCCTTCACCCATTCGCGGTCAACAGCATCGGCCAGCGCTTCCGTTTCTCGCAACGCGCCATCGAATTCGCGCAGCAGCACTGCCAGCGCCAGCCGTCGCGGCTTCGTCGTCTGCGTCAATGCTTTCAGCGAACGGCGACGGCGCAGATAAGCGAACACACCTTCGGCGATGAGGGCGCGGTCACGTTGTCCCAGTGACGAATGCTCGCGGAAGAAATGGCGCAACACGCCATCCGCCGGATAACGCAAGGTGTCGGCGCGACGAATGGCTTCCGCCAATGCCTGAATATGATAATGCCGCCATTCAAGGGTATTTTTTTCTCGTCTGCGTTCAGGTTTTTCCATGAGCGTGAAGCCTTTTTATTGAATCGCAAAAAACGCATAGAGTGCAAAAATTAAGCGGCCGGGCAAACCGAAAGCGCCTCTTCAAAGGGAGACAAACCCCGTCGCCTTTGAAAAGGGACAAGATGGGGGCTGGGGTGGGGAGGTGAATGCTCTGTTTCCACATATTTTCATTAGACAAGAAATCACCGCGATATATCAAAGTCTTTTCTTTGTGTTCTATGCGTTCTTTGCGGTTAATTTTTCAGCGTTGTGGGTTCTGACAGGACGCCGGTGGTTTTACAGCACCACGTAGCGCCACGGTTTGTCCGTCAACGCTCAAGCGGTCAGCGCAAAACCAGCGTACCGCATCTTCCAGCAAACGGTGTTCGGCATCGAGCACGCGCGCCGCCAGTGTCGCTTCATCGTCACCGGGCAGCACTGGCACAGCGCTTTGTCCGACGATGGGACCAACATCGACTTCCGGTGTGACAAAGTGCACAGTGCAGCCGTGCCATTTCACACCGTCGGCCAGCGCCCGCTGATGCGTGTGCAACCCCGGATACGACGGCAACAGCGCAGGATGAATATTGATCATGCGACCGGCGAAGCGCTGCACGATGGCTGCGCCGAGCACACGCATGAAACCGGCGAGCACAACGAGGTCTGGCGCGTCCGCCGCAATCGCATCGCCGAGCGCCGCGTCGAATGCATCGCGGGTCGGATATGCTTTGACATCGACCACGGTTGTGGGAATGCCGCGCTTTTCGGCATGTTGCAATCCAGCGGCGTCGGCGCGCTGACTCAACACCCGCACGATGCGACCTTGAATTCGGCCAGCGTCAATCGCGTCGAGCAATGCCGCCAGGTTCGAGCCGCGGCCGGAAATCAAAACGCTGATTTTTTTGTCTCTGGTTTTTGAGAGGGTGGTATTCATAACAGGCATCAGCGGTCATGGATTAGAACGGCGTTTCTCACGCGAAGGCGCGAAACCGTGAAGAAAAAATCAGCGTCATTGCGAGCGCAGCGACGCAATCCAGAGAACCCCATTCCCTTGCCCTCTCCCTCAAGCGGGAGAAGGGAGCATACTTTCTTCGCGGCTTCGCGCCTTCGCGTGAAACCAAAATGCTGGGACACGCTTCGCTATCCCAGCTTACGGCACAGTTCATGGTTCTGCTCATGGTTCGATCACTACGGACGGTTGGTTGTCTTCGCGCGCGATCACGTCGCCGATTTTCGTGACGGTTTCGCCATGTGCGCGCAACGAAGCGATGGCTTTCTCTGCTTGTTCCGCCGCAACGATCACCACCATGCCGATGCCGCAGTTGAAAACGCGGTGCATTTCTTCTTCGGCAACGCCGCCGCGCTGTTGCAACCAATCGAACACGGGCAGCCGTTGCCAGGCGCCCTTGTGCAAGCGCACGCCTAAAGTTTTCGGGAGTACGCGGGGAATGTTTTCGGTCAAGCCGCCGCCGGTGATGTGCGCCATGCCTTTGACCGGCAGCACTTTCATCAACGCCAATAGCGACTTGACGTAAATCCGCGTCGGCGCCATCAGCGCATCGGCCAGTATGCCGGCGCCGCAATGTTCCACCTGAAGATCAACGCCGCTGCGCGCGACGATTTTGCGAATCAGCGAATAACCGTTCGAATGCGGACCGCTTGAAGCCAATCCGAGCACAGCATCGCCTGCCTGAATCGTGCTGCCGTCGATGATTGCGGCGCGTTCAACAACGCCGACCGCAAAGCCGGCCAGATCGTATTCACCTTCGGCGTACATTCCCGGCATCTCTGCCGTTTCGCCGCCGACCAGCGCGCAACCGGCGCTCTCGCAGCCGGCGGCAATACCTTGCACGACGCACGCGGCGCGATCGACATCGAGCTTGCCGCACGAAAAATAATCGAGGAAGAACAGCGGCTCAGCGCCTTGCACCAGAATGTCATTGACACTCATCGCCACCAGGTCGATGCCGATGGTGTCGTGGCGGTCGAGTTCAAACGCCAGCTTCAGTTTGGTGCCAACGCCATCGGTGCCGGCGACCAGCACTGGTTCGTGATAACGTCCGCCCAGGCCGATCAGAGCGCCGAAACCGCCGATGCCATTCAGCACTTCCGGACGCATCGTTCGGCGCGCCAGCGGCTTGATTCGGTCAACCAGCGCGTCGCCGGCGTCGATATCGACGCCGGCATCGCGGTACGTCAAAGGTGTGGCGGAAAGATCCTGGGGAGGTGCTGTCATAATAGCCTCGCAGAAGGCGGGGATTGAAGCCAGCCCCCGACCACGATACAGTTCAGTTTTCAAAGCCGAATTTTAACGGAAAACCCCCCCATGAGCGACCCGCTACCGTCATTGCCGCCACCACCCGCGTCTGCGCCCGTTTCTCTCGCCGCCCCGGCAGCGGCTTCGCCGCAACTTTCCGCACGGCTTGCCGTACCATTGTCGTGGCGTCATTATGTCTGGGTGATTGGCGCCATTGCGGTGTTCGTGTTGCTGTTGCAAGGTTTAGGGCCGATCCTGACGCCTTTTTTCGCCGGCGCGATCCTCGCTTACCTCGGTTCGCCAGTGGTCAGATGGTTATCGAAAAAAGGCGTATCGCGTACAGTGGGAACACTCATTGTGATCGCGTTGCTGATGGCGGCGGTGTCCGTCCTGTTGCTTGTGCTGACGCCGCTGGTTCACTCGGAAGCCTCACTGATCGCAAGCCGCGTTCCCGAACTTTTCGACCGCTTTTCGACGACGCTGCTGCCGAAAATTGAATCCTGGCTCGGTGTGTCGTTGTCGTTCGACATGAGCGCATTGCGCACACTGCTCGCTGATAATCTCGACAGCGCACAAGCCGTTTCGCTGCATATTCTCTCCGGCGTCAAGACCGGCGGTCAGGCGCTGTTGTCGCTGGTTATCAATGTTGTGCTGATCCCCGTCGTGATGTTTTATCTTTTGCGTGACTGGGATCTTCTTTTGCGTGGCATCGACGATCTGGTGCCGCGCCGCTGGCACGGCAAAACCACCGAAATCGCCGGTCAAATCGACGCTGTGCTCGCTGAATTCATCCACGGCCAATTTCTGGTGATGCTGGTGCTCGGCGCGTACTATGTGATAGCGCTGTGGGTCGTCGGCCTTGAATTCGCATTACCGATCGGGCTGCTGACCGGCTTGCTGGTTTTCATTCCCTACGTCGGCTACGGCATCGGGCTAACGCTGGCGGTCGTTGCCGCGCTGCTGCAATGGAGCGGCTGGCCGTCGTTTGTCGCGGTGCTGGTGGTTTACGGTATCGGCCAACTACTCGAAAACTATGTGCTTGTACCGTATCTCGTCGGTGACCGTATCGGCCTACATCCGCTTACTGTGATCTTCGTGCTGCTGGCGTTCGGACAACTGTTCGGTTTTGTCGGCGTGCTACTGGCGCTGCCAGTTTCGGCGGCGATACTGATCGCGTTGCGTCATCTGCGCGTTGCGTACCAGCAAAGCCCGCTGTATCAGGAAAAGCTCTGACGGACAAGCAATGCAGCAACTGATTTTCGATTTGTATCCAGCCGCGCCGCCATCGTTCGACAACTTCGTTGCCGGGCGCAACGGCGAGGCGCTTGCTGCTGTGCGTTCTTTTGTCGAAGCGCTTTCTCCCCTCTCCCCCCGTGGAAGAGGGGCTGGGGGGGAGGGGTTGAAACCCCATCCCCACCCCCACCCTTCCCTTGAAGGGGCGGGAACGCTTGGTCTTTTCCTTTGGGGCGCGCCGGGCTCCGGAAAAACCCACCTGCTGCAAGCAGCTTGTGCGCTGGCATCGGCCTCCGGCTTTTCTGTACATACGCTCGGCAGAGATGAGAGTTTCCCGCTATTGCCGGAGTTATCTACGCCACCCGCGTTGTGGGTCGCCGATAATGTCGATAGCGCTGACGATGATTTGCAGGCGTATCTTTTTACGCTGTACAACGCGTTGAAAGAAAATGGTGGCGGTCTTCTGGCCAGCGCATCCGTCCCGCCGGCGCGGCTAACGCTGCGTGAAGACTTGCGGACACGGTTGGGTTGGGGCGGGATTTATGAAATCGTAACGTTGCGCGATGAAGACAAATTACAGGCTTTGAGTGCTCATGCCGACGCGCGCGGCCTGCGTTTACCCACCGAAATCGTCGCGTACCTGCTCAAGCACAGCCGTCGTGATATGCGTTCGCTGGTGGCAGTACTCGACGCGCTCGACCGTTATTCACTGTCGCTGAAGCGCCCGCTTACGTTGCCGCTGGTGCGCGGGTGGTTATCGGGCGACAGGGATCAGGGGCCAGGAATCAGGGATCGGGCATCAACTCCCCTCTCCTCTTGCGGGAAACAAGCCCCCGTCGGCTTCGCCGACACCCCTTTTAAAAAAGGGTCAGGGATGGGGGGAGAGGGGGATCGCATGAAGACGCAACGTCAAAGCCCTCCCCTTCAAGGGGAAGGCTTGGATAGGGATGAGGCTTCGCACTGCGCTTCACCGGCACAGACTGCGCGCAACAGTGACGGAGAAACACAGCCATGAACTTGCATCAACGCATCGTCGTCGGCCTTTCCGGCGGCGTCGATTCTTCAGTGGCTGCCTGGTTGTTGAAACAGCAGGGACATGAAGTCATCGGCGTCTTCATGAAAAACTGGGAGGACGATGACACGGACACGTACTGCACGTCGCGCCAGGATTTGATCGACGCCGCCAGCGTTGCCGACGTGATTGGTATCGAATTCGACGCCGTCAATTTTGCTGTCGAATACCGTGAGCGTGTTTTCGCTTATTTTTTGCGCGAATACGAAGCCGGGCGCACGCCGAACCCGGACGTTTTGTGCAACAGCGAAATCAAATTCCGCGCGTTCCTTGATCATGCGCTGACGCTCGGCGCCGATGCCGTTGCGACCGGGCATTACGTGCGGGTAGTGCGTAAGGAAGGTGGCCATGCACTATTGCTGAAAGCGCGCGATCTCGGTAAAGACCAAAGCTATTTTTTACACCAGTTGCGCCAGACGCAGTTGCAACCGGCGCGTTTCCCGCTTGGCGATCTGCTCAAAAGCGAAGTGCGCGCGATTGCGCAACGCGAAAGGATGCCGACCTGGCAGAAGAAAGATTCGACCGGCATTTGCTTCATCGGCGAACGACCGTTCCGCGAATTTCTCGAGCGCTATTTGCCACGTGCGCCGGGGCGGATGGTGACGCCGGACGGAACTGTCGTCGGCGAACATCAGGGCTTGGCGTATTACACGCTTGGGCAACGGCAGGGACTGGGCATCGGCGGCACTCGCGACGGCGACGGCGCGCCCTGGTTCGTCACCGAAAAACGGTTGAAAGAAAACGAGCTGGTTGTTGTACAGGGACACGATCATCCGCTGCTGTACAGCGATACCGTGACCGTGCAACAGCTTCACTGGATCGCCGGAACGCCGCCCGATAGCGGCAAAAGCTATGGCGCCAAACTGCGCTACCGGATGCCCGATGCGCTGTGCCGGATCGAGTGGATCAACAGTGAGTGCGGTAGCGGACACGATCAGCGCGACAGCAATACGTTGGTTGCGCGTTTCGATACGCCACAATGGACGCCGACGCCGGGCCAGTATTGTGTGTTTTACGATGATGGCGTTTGCGTCGGCGGCGGCGTTATTGTTTAGGACAGCGTTTTAACAACAAAAGCAAGTGCAAGAACGCAACAGATAATAACCACACTTTAAAAATGCTGCTGGCGCTTGATTTACAATTTGATTTATATCAAGCATATTGCCTGAATTACTCCTTTTTTTCCAAGCGCCACCCCTTTGCTCCATTGTACGGACAGTTACAGAAGAATATGATGAGACGAATGGCTGACTAATTTTGTATGTTAACAAAATAGTGTAAAGCTTCCCGAACTGAGACAAATAATTAACCCAAAGGATTGATATGCGAGCGAGTCTTTCTTTTTTGAGGCTGTGTGCCTGTATCGCGGTATTTTCCGCATTTCCCGTAATGGCGCAAACAACTGCGCCGCCCGCAAAAGCGGCAACTGCGGCAACTGCGGCGACTTCGGCGCCTCCTGCTGCCGCGGTTGAGGAAGAACCGCCGATTGAATGCGCGACCTGTCACAAGGAACAATTCGACAACATGGCGTTCTCGCGGCATGGCGCTTCCGGTGATGCGCGCACCCCGTGGGGCAAGGCTGACAGCAGCGCGACGGGACGGAACAAGATGTGTACCGCCTGCCACGGCAAGGCGGATGAGCACATGGACAATCCAATTGAGAAAAAGCCGGAAACCATGTTCAACAAAACGGTGAAACCAGAAGGAAAGAGCGCGCGCTGCACTGCCTGTCACGTCGGTGGCAACCGGATGCACTGGAAAGGCAGTACGCACGAAAGCCGCGATATTGCGTGCAGTGATTGCCATAAAGTGCACATCAGAAAAGACCCGGCGCTGGTAATGGAAACACAGCCTGCTGTTTGCTTCAATTGTCACAAGGAACAGCGCTCGATGATGATGCGGATATCGACGCACCCGCTGCGTAGCGGACAAATGGGGTGTACTTCATGTCACCAGCCGCATGGCACAATCAGCGATTCGCTGTTGATCAAGAATACGGTCAATGAGACGTGTTACACCTGCCACGCCGACAAGCGCGGCCCGTTCCTGTGGGATCACCCGCCCGTCCGCGACAGTTGCATGAATTGCCATCAGCCGCACGGTTCAAACAATCCGCCGATGTTGCAGGCTCGTACGCCTTATCTTTGCCAACAGTGCCATATGGGAGTGCAACATCCCAGTTCGGTTTACAGCGGCAATAATCTGCCTCCCAATGCCGCCGGCGATAAGATGCTGGCGCAGGGCTGCCCCAACTGCCATGTCAAGATACACGGCAGCAACCATCCGTCGGGCGCGCGCTTTACGCGCTGATGCTCGGGCATTGAGAAGCGAGGAGGAATTCCATGAAAAAAGTTACAAGTAAAAAACCCGCCTTCACGAGGAATCCGCTGGTGGTGGCGCTGATTTCGGTTTTGGCGATGTCTTCAGGCGCAGTGCTGGCCGAGCCGATGTTCATGACTCCGTTGATGAACAATCCGGACATGAGCCGCTACGACACCAACTACATTGAACTAGGCGGGCTTTACAGCAGCAAGGACGCCGGAAAATTTGGCGAGTGGAACGGTGTCCGCGAGCAAGGCGGCTACGCTCTCGGCAATTTCAACTTTATGGACCGCAACGACAAGACGGCGACCTACTACAGTTTTCTAGGACGTAATCTCGGTCTGGATTCGCGACAGTTGAATGGTAGTTTCGGCACCCAGGGTAAGTATGGCCTGAGCGCCGATTTTTCGCAGATCAAGCATCTAACGTCCGATTCCACGAAATTCATCTTTGACGGCGCCGGCGGCACCACATTAACCTTGCCGCCGGGATTTACCGGCGTGCCGGGGCAGCCGCCTGCCAGCGCTGATGTGATTTCGAACGCGCAGCAACCGCACGACATCCAGCAAAAACGCAATATTTACAAGCTCGGCGGCAATGCGTTTTTCGGTGACACGATGGAAGCGTTGGTTAACTACCGCTACGACGATCGTAACGGCACCGGCTTGACCGGCGGAGCAATGGGCAACAACGGCGGCAATCCGCGCAGTGTGTTGATGCCGCTTCCGATCAACGATCATACGCAACAAGTCGAAGCGAAACTGCGTTGGAACACCGACAAAGCTCAGCTGGAGGGAATGTATTATTTCTCGAAGTATTCCAACAACAACGACTCGCTGACTTGGCAGAACCCGTACAACGCTATTAACGGCTGGCTGCCTGGCAGCGGTTTTCCGGACGGTTATGGCCGCATGAGTCTGGCGCCGGACAATTCGTTCCATCAGTTTCAGTTGAGCGGTGGTTACAATTTCACGAACTACACGCGGCTGACGGGCGTTGCTTCTTACGGAATGATGCGGCAGGATGCCAACTTCTTGCCGTATGGCGTCGATACGAACGGGATAGCCTTCAATACGCCGCTGCCGCGCAATTCTCTGGACGCCAAAGTCAACAACACTCTGGTGGATCTCAAATTTACGACGCGCCTGTTCGACAAACTGAGCGTCAAGGCAAACTACAACTACAACGACTACAACAACAAAACGCCGGTCGATTTGTATTCGTATATCGGCGGCGACACGACCAACCAAGTCGTTATCCCGCCGGGCACCTCGCCGAATGATGTCAACTCCTCAAACTTGCGCTATAACGACGCACTTGGGTGGACGAAGAACAAGTTCAAGTTGGACGCCAGTTATCCATTGGCAGGTGGTTTCACGATACGGGGTTATTACAACTACGAGAAAGCAGATTACAAACCCTCGGAAGAAATGTTGCGTTCTTATACCGACGACAACATCTTTGGCGTCGAGTTGCGCAAGCGGGCAAGCGCCTGGGTGACCGGCTCGTTGAAATACGAATATCAGCAGCGCCGCGGCTCCGGTTTCGATCCGAACGCGCCGTACTACGCCGGCTATACCGGTGCAACGACAGCAGCAGGCTTTTATGATAACTTGCCGACGATGCGACAATTCTTCATCGCCGATTACGACCAGAACAAGTTGAAAGGCATGTTGTTTGTGACGCCGGCCGACGCGGTATCTCTTTCGTTGACTGGCGACTGGTATCAGCGCGATTACAAAGGCCCGGATTGCGGCGGCCCCAACGATCAGATACTGCAACCGGGTAATGTGATGGACACCCGTTGCGCGGGGCGGCAGAAGGGGCTTGGGCAGTCTTATACCATGGATGGTCAGTGGACGCCGATCGACGGACTTAGCGCTTATGCGTTCTATACCTGGTCGCAATTCAAGACAGATCAGAACGGACGCTCTAACACAAACAGCGCCACGGCGGCTGACCCGACGCGTAACTGGAGCGCCAGCCTGGACAATCGGAGCAATACGATCGGCATCGGCGCCCGCTATGTTCCGGTGGACCGCAATTTCGATGTCGGTTTGCAGTATGTATGGGATAACAGCAGGTCGCCAACCAGCGTATGGGCAGACGCAGGGCTTGCGGCGCCGAAGGCGGTGCCGGATGCCAAGTACCGAATGGATTATGTTCAACTGTACGGAAGTTACATGGTGAACAACAACATCAAACTGCGTTTTAGCAGCGCCTATGCCCATGTGCGCGGTGTTGACTGGAAATTCGATGGCACGACGGCATCTTCGTCCAATAATGTCATCTTGCCGCAGCAGGTAACCGCCAACTACAACGATTACCTCTTCGGCCTTTCGATCGCGTATATTTGGAACTGAGTTGAAATCAGATTGAAACAGAGTTGGAACTGGGAAAACGGAGAGAAAGCATGAACAAAAAAGTAACGATTTTCGGTGGATGGATGGCAGCTTCGCTGGTAGCGGTCACAGTGGCGCTCGCGCCGGTTTCTGCGCTAGCGCAGGACAAAGCCAGCAGCTCATCGGTGATGCGGACGCCGTTGTTGTTGGCCAATGCCGGGTTCGAGGAGGGGTTGGAGAAATGGTCAACTTCGCCGTCAGATGCAAAGGCTTATGAATTTGCGGTGGATACAGCGATCTTTCATTCAGGCAAGCAGTCGATGCGTATTCGCTCCGTCGCCGGCGAGCAGGGTGGAGAGGTATATCAAACCTTGCCGATAGCGGCGTTGCGCGGCAAAACCGTTGAACTGAGCGGCTGGCTGAAAACTGACGGCGCTACTGACGGCGGCGCTGTGTTGACGTTACGGGTATTCGGCGGCGAGCGTCTGCTGGAATACAACTTGATGCATAAAACGCCGGTCAAAGGCACGACGGAGTGGACGCGATACTCGGTTCCGGTCAAGGTTTCCAAGAACGCTTCAAACCTTGAGGTCGGTATCACACTCAACAGCAAGGGAACGGTGTGGGCGGACGATATCGAACTCAACGTCATCTCGCATCAATAAGTTGTTGAAATTATTTCTTGCGCATCCTATGACCCCGCCGCAGCGGGGTCTGTTTTTTGAAGGCGGGGTTTGTCGCGTGTGGCGTTTTCTACACTGCTACCGGCGCTTTGATCGGCGGGTGGCTTTGATAGTTGACGATCTCAAAGTCTTCAAACGCATAATCAAATAACGTTGGCGGTCGGCGCTTGATGTTAAGCGTCGGTAGCGGGAACGGAGCGCGCGCCAGTTGTTCGTCGGCTTGTGCGAAATGGTTGAGATACAAGTGACAATCGCCGCCGGTCCAGATAAATTCGCCAACGTCCAGATCGGTTTGCTGCGCCACCATATGGGTGAGCAACGCATAAGAAGCGATGTTGAAAGGCACGCCCAAAAACAAATCGGCGCTGCGCTGATAAAGTTGGCAGGACAGTTTTCCCGCCGCAACGTAAAACTGAAAAAACGCATGGCACGGCGGCAAGCGCATCGCGTCGATCTCGCCGACATTCCAGGCCGACACGATCAACCGCCGCGAATCGGGGTTTTGGCGAAGGGTGTCGATCAATTGCGTCATCTGATCGATGCGCCTGCCGTCAGCGGTCTGCCAGCTACGCCACTGCGCACCATAGACGGGGCCGAGTTCGCCGTCGGTATCGGCCCATTCATCCCAGATGGTGACGCCATGCTGCTGTAGCCAGCGCACGTTGTGCTCGCCGCGCAAAAACCACAGCAATTCGTAAATGATTGACTTCAGGTGAACTTTCTTCGTGGTCACCAGCGGAAAGCCAGCGGCCAGATCAAACCGCATTTGTTGACCAAACAGTGACACTGTGCCGGTGCCGGTACGGTCATCCTTTGGGGCGCCGGTTTCGCGTACGCGGCGCAATACATCGAGATAGGCTTTCATGAAAACTCCGGTGAGGTGTTATTGTATAGCGAGTGGGTGCGATGGAAAATTTAACTGCAAAGAACGCAAAGAAAAGGGCGTCTGCAACGGCGCCAGCTATCATGACGTTGCGCTCACCCCCTGCATTCCCATCTCAATCCGCCGCGCTTCTGCTGGAGAGCGCCTTTCTGGCCCCTGACCGCGGATTCCCGATTCCCGAGAGCTTGACGCATCGGCGCCAAACTCTCATGATGCGAAACATTGTATTTTTTTGACCCATCGTGAGTACATCGCCTCCCCATCAATTCCGGCTGTTGCGCGAGCGCCGCTTCGCGCCGTTTTTCCTCACCCAATTCCTGGGGGCTGGCAACGACAATGTTTTCAAGAACGCGATGGCGTTATTCATCGTTTATCAAATCGGCAGCGTCGGTGGTTTAACGGGCGCAATGCTGGTCAATCTGGCGGCGGGGTTGTTCATTCTGCCGTTCGTGCTGTTTTCGGCAACCGCCGGTCAGATTGCCGACAAATTCGAGAAGTCACGGCTGATACGTTTCCTGAAGCTGCTGGAAATAGCCATCATGGTGTTCGGCGCGATTGGCTTCTGGCAGGGTAATGTGACGATTCTGTTTGCCGCTTTGTTTCTGATGGGGTTGCATTCGACGTTATTCGGGCCGGTCAAATATGCGATCTTACCGCAACATTTGCGCGAGGAAGAACTGGTCGGCGGCAACGGGTTGGTCGAGAGCGCAACGTTTGTGGCGATTCTCTTGGGAACAGTTGCCGGCGGTTTGCTGGTCGCCATCGAAACGTACGGGCCGATTATTTCCGGTATTGCTTGCGTGCTGATAGGTGTCGCCGGTTATCTGGCGAGCCGCGGCATTCCGCCGACACCGGCGGCTGCACCGGAATTGCGCATCAACTGGAATCCGTTTACCGAAACCTGGCGCAACATCCATACTGCCCGGAAAACGCGCGTTGTCTGGCTGGGGATGCTGGGCATTTCCTGGTTCTGGTTTTACGGCGCGATTTTTCTTTCACAGTTCCCCAATTTCACGAAGGAAATCCTCGGCGGCAATGAACACGTTGCCACAATGCTTCTGGCTTTCTTCTCGATTGGTCTGGGTATCGGCGCGCTGATGTGCGAGAAATTGTCCAAAGGACGGATTGAGCCGGCACTGATTTTCTTCGGCGCCGTAGGGCTGGCGTTGTTTGCTTTCGACGCCGGTTTTGCTTCGCGTTCGTTGCGTGCTGAAACGCAGAACGGCGTCGCGGCGTATTTCGAGAGCTTCACGCATTGGCGCATCGCATTCGATCTGATCATGATGGGCGTTTGCGGCGGGTTATACACTGTCCCGCTCTATGTGCTGATTCAGGTGCGCTCAGACCCCGAACGGCGCTCACGCATTATCGCCGCCAATAACATTTTGAATGCGTTTCTGATGGTACTGGCTTCGCTAACCGCCGTTGGTTTGTTTGCGCTGAATGTGACGATTCCACAGCTTTTCATGGTGACGGCGGGGTTGACTCTGTTGGTGGCGATGATGGCGTTTGGCGCTGCGCCGCAACACGTTTTGCGTTGCGCCGGCTGGTTATTGACTCATACCTTTTATCGCATCCGTACCCGGGGGCTAGAAAACATTCCGGAAACCGGCGCGTGTATTCTGGTGTGTAACCACGTCAGTTACGTTGACTCAGTCATTCTTGCCGGCATTGTGCGTCGCCCGATCCGTTTTATCATCGACCACCGGATTTACAAAACACCGCTGCTGCATTGGTTGTTCAAAATAAACAGAACCATCCCCGTGGCGACGCTTAAAGAGAGCGGTGCGCTCAAAGAGCAAGCGTTCGCGCTGGCCGCGCAGGCGCTGCGCGACGGCGAAGTTATTGGCATTTTTCCGGAAGGGCATCTGACGCCGGACGGCACGATCGGAAAATTCTTCCCAGGGGTTGCTCGCATAGCGCGTGAAACATCGGCGCCTGTCGTGCCGATGGCGTTGCATGGATTGTGGGGCAGTTTTTTTTCGCGCGCTCACAATGGTCGCGCGATGCGCAAATTGCGCGGTATCTTTTCCAAAATCACTGTACAGGCAGGGCCGACCATCGCGCCGGAAGCGCTGAATTTAAAAGATTTACGTGAGAAAGTTGTGGCGCTTCACCACAGTAGACATTAGAACAATTCCGATTCAGGCGCGGTCTTTTTCAAAAAGGGCAAGGCGGGGGAGATGATCCCTCATCTTCAAGGAGAAGGCGGGATGCAAAGGGCGACAAGTTACGGCGCGAAAACCGTTACCAGCGTCGCCTGCGCCTGACGAGGTATTAATATTTTTTTCGAAGGCTCCAAGGCTTTCAACCAACATAGCGCCGCTGTTTTCGGCATCCATTGCGATTCGCCGAGCAGGTAGGCCGCGACTTCGCCCAGGATCGGCTGATGACCGACGACCAATGTGAGCCCTCTTTGCTGCGGCCAGTCGATCGCGGCAAGAAAAGCGGTCATGTTTGTTTCGGGGGCTAATGCGGCTACGGTCTCATAGGGGCGCGTCAACATGGCCGCGGTTTGTTGCGCTCGTCGTGCCGGTGATACCAGAATTCGGCAGGGCGCTGACAGGCGCTTGTCCAACCATTGTGCCGCACTGCGGGCTTCTTCCCGGCCATGCGCGCTCAACTCGCGCGCCAAATCAGGAAGTCCCGGTTTTGCTTCGGCGTGCCGCCAGAGGATCAGTTCCATCTTACTTCTTTCTCGTAAGCATTCACGAGGAGGTGCGAGAGAGCGAAGAAGGCATCATTGCGAGCGCAACGAAGCAAACTGACGATCCCATTCTCGCGACTCCTCCCTTTGGTTTCGCTCTCACGAGCAGGCGAGAGGAATGAGCGCCCGAAAATTTACGTCGTTATATAAAAGCGAGAAGAGAAGGTAAGGCATCAGGGCTTTTCCTTTGCGTTCTGTACATTTTTCGTGATAAAAGCGATTAAATTTTTTGCTCTCCACACCAGCGGCGCAGCAGTTCGAGTTGCATCGCAAAAGCGGGCGCGTTGTCGATGGGATGCGTTTTCTCGTAGCGGCCGTCGGCGAGCAGGTTCCAGGCATTGCTGTTGTCGCGCAGATAGCCGAACAACCCTTCTTCCAGCACGCGTTGCCGGATTTCGGGGTCGAGCACCGGAAACGCGACCTCGATTCGGCGAAACAGGTTGCGCCCCATCCAGTCGGCCGACGATAACCAGACCTCGGGGCGACCATCGTTCTCAAAGCACCAGACGCGGTGGTGTTCAAGAAAGCGGCCAAGGATCGAGCGAACACGAATTCGCTCGGAAATGCCGGGCACGCCGGGGCGAAGCGCGCATTGCCCGCGCACGATCAGGTCAATCTCAACGCCGGCCTGCGACGCTTTGTAAAGTGCCTGAATAATGCGCTCTTCAAGCAGCGCGTTCATCTTGGCGACAATGCGCGCTGGTTTGCCGGCTCGGGCGTGGCGCTCTTCGCGGCGAATCATCGCCAGAATACGGCGCGGCAAAGTAAACGGCGCCAGCAACAAGCGCCGCATCGGCGCGGCCGGCGACAGACTGCTGATGTGCATGAACACTTCGTTGACATCGCGACCGATGTCCTGATTGGCTGTCAGCAGGCCAAAATCCGAATACAGTCGCGCGGTACGGGGATGGTAATTGCCGGTGCCCAGATGCGTGTAGTAACGCAATACCGGCTGTCCCTTGCTGTCGCGCTCGCGACGAATGAGCAGCGCCATTTTGGCGTGCGTTTTCAAACCGAAGACGCCGTAAATCACTTGCGCACCGGCGCGTTCCAGCCGCTCAGCCCAGTCGATGTTGGCAGCTTCATCAAAACGCGCCATTAATTCGACAACGACAGTCACTTCTTTACCACGGCTCGCCGCTTCAATCAGGGTTTCCATCAATTCGGACACGGCACCAGTACGGTAAACGGTTTGCCGAACGGCGATCACGTCAGGATCGCGCGCCGCCTGCTGCACGAATTCAATCACTGGATCGAACGATTGGTACGGATGATGCAACAAAATATCCTTGTGTCGCAGATGTTCAAAAAACAAAGAAGGGTCGAGCAATTCCGGTGGGCGACTGGGTGTAAACGGTAAAAATTTCAGACGGTCGATGTCGATCTGGTCAATCAGCCACTGGAAGCGCGTGATGTTGACCGGGCCGTCGCAGCGGTAAAGATCGTCTTCGCTCAAGTTGAATTGTGACAACAGCAGATGCGCCAGATGGTCGGGACAAGTATCGACCACTTCGAGGCGCTGTGGCACGCCGAAAGCCCGCTGCGTCAACTCGCCTTTCAACGCCTGTCGCAGATTTTTCACTTCTTCTTCGTCCACGGCCAGATCAGCATCGCGGGTTACGCGGAACTGAGAATAGGCCAGGACTTCGCGACCTGGAAACAACGCCGCGAAATGGATGTGGATGATTGAAGACAGTAATAAGAAATGATGTTTGGCGCCGCAAACTTCGGGGGAAATCTGAATGACCCGTGGCAAGACGCGCGGCGCTTTGATGATGGCGATCGACGTTTCTTTGCCGAAGGCGTTTTTCCCCGACAGCTCGACGATGAAATGAAGCGACTTGTTTTCTACTTGCGGAAACGGGTGCGACGGATCAAGTCCGATCGGCGACAACAGCGGTCGCACCTCGCGCTGAAAATATTCGGTTGCCCAGGCTTTTTCACGCGCCGATAGTTCGGCGCGAAACAGGACACGAATGTCTTCTTCAGCAAGTGCCGGTAAGATGGATTGGTTAAGTGCCCGATACTGATCGCTGACCAGCGCGTGCGTAGCGACGCTGATGTCGTGCAATTGCTGGCGCAGTTGCGACAGCGTGGTTCCCGGCGGCGGAGCTTGCCGACGTATCGCGTCTTTCAGCCAGGTCAGGCGCAACTCAAAAAATTCATCGAGATTGCTGCCGAGAATGCACAGATAACGCAGGCGTTCGAGCAACGGCATTGCCGGGTCTTCGGCCATTTCGAGAACCCGGCGGTTGAAAGCCAACAACGACAACTCGCGGTTGATCAGCGGAAGGGTAGCGCTGGCAGAGCGGGTGGCAGACTTGGGCATGGCGGTCGGAGATCAGAGGTGAGTCATGGGGCGAACTGCGACTAAGCTATTTCGAGCTATTCGCTTTCAACGAACCTTGCAATATTGCCCCCGCACTTCTTGCATTTACCTTTCAGGATAATTCCTAACCTGTCCGAAACGATATCGTAATCGACGATGGTGGTGACATCCCGACAAGCGCTGCAATAGACGTTCGCGAACAGTTTGTCTCGCAGCGCCTTATCCAGTTTGTTAAACTCATACAAGGCTTTTATATCGCTTGCCACGGCTCAACCTCCATTGCTTCGCTACGGCACAAAGTCCGTTTTGAGTTTCTTCGGAACTGCCGTATTCTTCAAGCGCACATACTGCGGCACGCCGTCTTTGAACGGCGGCGGCGCTTCGCCGCGAATCAGCGGCGTCAAGTAAGCGCGCGCCTTGTCGGTAATTCCGTAGCCGTCACGACTGATGAAATTTTTCGGCAGCATCTTTTCACGGTTGGCGATTTTCGCCAAAGGCATCGGTTCGATCTTCCAGCGGTACGGTGTTTCCGAAGTGCGCACGATTGCCGGCATCACCGCATTGTGTCCGGCCAGCGCCAACTGTACAGCGGCGCGACCGACTGCGTAAGATTGTTCAAGATCGGTTTTCGACACCAGATGACGCGCCGCTCGTTGCAGATAATCAGCGACCGCCCAATGGTATTTGTAACCCAGCTTCGCTTTGATGAGTTGCGCAATCTGCGGGCCGATGCCGCCAAGTTGCGCATGACCGAACGCATCACGCGTACCGGCCTCGGACATCAACTTACCGGCTGCGTCACGCAACCCTTCCGACACGCCGATGCAACAATAGCCGAAGGTGTCGACTTTGTTGCGAACGGCAGTGAGAAACTTGGCTTCGTCGAACACGATTTCCGGAAAAAGCAACAACAGCGGAATCGACGTTTCTTTGTCGGCGGCCAGGCCAACTGCCGCAGTGATCCAGCCAGCGTGGCGTCCCATCACTTCCATCACGAAGATTTGTGTCGAGGTTCTGGACATCGACGCTACATCGAACGCTGCTTCGCGCATCGATGTTGCTACATACTTGGCGACCGATCCAAAGCCGGGGCAGTTGTCGGTCAGCACGAGATCGTTGTCCACGGTTTTCGGCACATGGATCGCCTGCAACGGGTAACCCAGCTTGCCGGCGATTTGCGAGACTTTGAGGCAAGTGTCCGCCGAGTCGTTGCCGCCGTTATAGAAAAAATAGCCGATGTCGTGGGCGCGGAACACTTCAATCAGCCGTTCAAAGTGCGCGCGCGATTCGTCGATGCCTTTCAATTTATAGCGACATGAGCCGAAAGCGCCTGACGGCGTATGTTTCAGCGCTGCGATGTCTCTGGCGCTTTCACGCGTGGTGTCGATCAGGTCTTCGGTCAGTGCGCCAAGGATGCCATTGCGACCAGCATACACGGCGCCGATTTTGTCTTTATGCGCGCGCGCCGTTTCGATAACACCGGCGGCGCTGGCGTTGATCACGGCAGTTACGCCACCGGATTGAGCGTAAAACGCATTGCGTTGGGTGGTCTTTTTCATAGTGATTACATAAATAAAAAATATTTTTACCGCAAAGAATGCGTAGTGACGTAAGCTGGGATGGAATGAAGCAGAATCCCTGCTTCAAAAGATGAAAACGCAGGGATTACGCTGTGCTTCAACCCAGTCTGCGGCGTCGATTCTGATTCCTGACCTCTGGCCTCTGATACCTGAAGCTGTCACCCTACCGCCGTATCGTGCAACGATGCGCGGTTGACCTGCCCCAGCAAACGCCGTCCCGGCGCATAGTCCGGCTGCAATGCCAGCGCTCTCTCAGCGCAAGCACGCGCTTCCTCGCGGTCGTCCTGTTCGAGATACAGTTGTCCCAGGTTGCAGAGAAACGCCGGGTCGTAAGGCCGCACCTGAGTCGCCAGCGCTTGTGTTTCCAACGCTTCCACCGCATGTCCCTGCATCCGCTCGACCATTGCCCGCAAATTCAGCGCCCACGGATCGTTGAAGCTCAATGCCAGCACTTCTCCGATTCTGGTGTGCGCTTCGCTCCAATCTTTTTTTTGCGCGGCGGCTGCCGCTTCTTGCAACAAAGGTTCGGTTCGGGCGAGTAGCTCCTCGTGTTTCGTTTGCCATTTCTCGTAAACCCGGTCGCGAAAGCGAACAAACCGTTCAGGGTCGTGATTGCGCCCGCCCGCTGTTCCTGATGAACCGGCATCGACGTACCACAGATAACTTTGTACCGGTTCGAAATAAAATTTCGTGTACTGTGCGCATTGCAAAAAGAAATCCCAATCCTCGTGAATGTCGAGCGATGGGTCGAAGCGACAACCGGCTTTAATCAGTGATCGGGAAATCAGGGTTGCCGACAAGTGAATGAAATTGCGCGTGTACAGTTCCGCCAGCGCGAAGGGTTGGCCAAAAGCCTCACGGCGACCATCGTTGAACACCGCTTGCGCCAGCGTATGAACGATGCCGGCGCCATCGGCGCGGGTAGAGGCATCAACCAGATTGGCAATATGTTCCGGCAAAAACTCATCGTCGTCGTCGAGGAACGTGATCCAGTCGCCGGTGGCCGCTTGCAGGCCGGTATTGGCTGCCTGCGGCCGCGGCAACCGCGTTTCGGAAGTCACCAGCCGCAAGGGATGAGCCCCGGCGTGGTCTGCCAGCGGTGGATGAGAAGGGCCGCATGCGGCCACGACCAGAATTTCCAGGTTCGGCCAAGTTTGTGCGGCCAGCGAAGCCAGCGCTGTGGCGAGGCTCTCCCGCGCCATACTGCGAACGATTACGGAAACGCGGGGAGAATTCATTGCCGCCTCACGATTTCAACGCAGACAAACAGGCGTCACGAATCGCGTCGATATTGCCGACGCCGATCACTTTCCGGTAACGCGGCGCCTGTGGATCACCGCTCTTGGACCACTCGCCGTAGTACGCTACCAGCGGCGCGGTCTGCGCGTGGTAAACGGCCAGGCGTTTTTTGACGGTCTCTTCGCGGTCATCGTCACGCTGAACCAACGGTTCGCCGGTCTCGTCGTCCTTGTCGGCGACTTTCGGCGGATTGAATTTGATATGGTAAGTGCGTCCTGACACCACATGGACGCGTCGACCGCTCATTCGTTCAATGATCTCCGCGTCAGGCACAGCGAACTCCAGCACACAGTCGATGGCAACTCCGGCGTCTTTCATCGCTTCTGCCTGGACAATCGTGCGCGGAAAGCCGTCGAAAAGATAGCCGTTAGCGCAATCCGGCGCTTTCAGGCGTTCGCGCACCAGTCCGATGATGATTTCGTCAGAGACCAGCCCGCCATTGTCCATCACCGCTTTTGCAGCCAGCCCCAGCGGCGTGCCCGCTTTGACGGCGGCGCGCAACATGTCGCCGGTAGAAATTTGCGGAATTCCGAACGCTTCCTTGATAAACCCCGCCTGAGTGCCTTTGCCCGCGCCGGGTGGTCCTAACAAAATGAGCCGCATTTCTGATCCTTTCTCCATCGTAAACGGGTTTCTGTGGCGCAGCAGAATCTCTCCAGCCCAGAACGAAATTTCCGTGAATCTTTGCGTCGCGGTTTTCGGGCGCGCGGCGCCGATCCTTAATTCTCTATGTTGCGCGGCGGCGGGTCAACCATTGCCGCGATTTTGGCCGACCACGCCTTACGCGCCGTGTATTTGCGTCCACAACCGGCGGGCGGCAGCCAAATCATCCTCGGTGTCGATCCCCGGCGCTGGCGCTTCGTCAGCGATCTCGACGACGATCCGGTAGCCATGCCACAGTGCTCGCAATTGCTCCAGTTTTTCGACGGCTTCAATCGGAGCGGCCGGTAAAGTCGGAAACAAGCGCAAGAATGACGCGCGATAGGCATACAGCCCGTAATGTCGGTACAACGGATGCTCAGCGGGATACGCCGACAGAATCGCCCCTTCCGGCAGCGATGCCATAGCGTCACGCGCAAACGGAATTAACGCCCGGCTGAAATACAGTGCGTAACCGAAGTGATCGAGCACCACCTTGACGACGTTTGGATTGCGCGCTTCGGCAAGCGATTTCAGCGGATGACAGGCCGTTGCCATCGCCGCGTCTTCGTGCAGCGCCAGTTTTTCGGCGACACGCTCGATCAGCATCGGAGCCAAAAAAGGTTCGTCGCCCTGAACATTGACGACAATGCTGCGGTCGGACAATCCCAGCGCGTCCGCCGCTTCGGCAAGTCGGTCAGTGCCGGTTGGATGATCGGCGCGCGTCATCAGCAGCTCAATGTCGGCGCTGCTTACCGCCTCTGCAATGCGCGCATCGTCGGTTGCCACGATCACTCGGGCGCCGCGAACCCGCGCCGCTTGCTGAGCAACGCGCACCACCATCGGCGCACCACCCAGGTCGGCCAGCGGTTTACCCGGCAAACGGGTTGAAGCAAAACGGGCAGGGATGATGATGGTGAATGGCATGGTCGAGAGTATATCAAGCCCTCTACTTGAAGGTATAGGGATATACACAAATGGCAGAGAGACTCATGCGAAGGCGCGGAGAAAAACGCGTCATTCTGCGCGAAAAGCCTTTAGCCGTGAGCGAAGCGTGGCGGGAAGCGAAGTCACAGAATCCATGCGGCGGTGACGGGAAGCAGAAGGCCTTCCCTACGAGCAAAATGCACCGACTGCGGCGTAGGGATAGCAACCTATTGCCTGCAACAAACCCCCGCTCGCCTTCGGCGGGCGCCCCTTTCAAAAGGAGGCTTTCTTCGCACCTTCGCGTGAAACGGTTTTCTGATTTCTGATCTCTGTTCCCTGATTCAGCGCAGCGCTTCAATCTCCGCTTGCTCCAGTTTCCGCGCTTCGTCTTCAAGCATTACCGGAATACCGTCGCGAATCGGGTAAGCGAGTTTGGCGCCCTTTGAGATCAATTCCTGGTGTTCGGCGTTATAGATCAGCGCCCCGTGGGTGACCGGACAAACCAGAATCTCCAGTAATTTGGGATCAAGGGCGGGCGAAACGGGCGGTTTTTCATTCATGGAACCTCTCCTGAGTTTCTCGTCGCGGTGGCTTGCCAATCGCCGCCACGCAATGTTTCTTCAATAAGGCGCATCAATGCCGGCGCTATTGAACCAGTAACCGGTAGATACCAGCAACGCGCATCGGCCAACGCCGCGCATTTGACGGCATCCTTCTCGGTCATCAAAATCCAGCGGGCAGCGGGCAGCGCCAAGTCCTCTGCCGAAAAATGGTGATGATCGGCAAACGCATGTGCCGCCGCACGAATGCCGAACCGTTGCAGCATAGTGAAGAAGCGCTCGGGGTGGCCGATGCCGGCAATCGCGTGAACGCCTTCTTCTTTCGCAAAAAAATCCACCTCCCGTCGCTCGTCAAGCGCTGCCTTGCCCGCCTCATTTCTCACCTTGCGCCACGCTTCCGCCTTCAACGTCTGCCGAAATACGGGAATATTAAGGCGATCGCAAAACGCCGGCGTCCGCTCGCTCTCGTCGTTGGCCGACGTGAACACGATGGCGTTGACCCGCGCCAGCCGTCGCGGCGGTTCGCGCAACGGCCCGGCGGGTAGCAGCATCCGGTTGCCGAGTTGGCGGTCACTATCAAGCAAAGCGATTTCCAGCGTTCGCGCCAGTCGGTAATGTTGCAGCCCATCGTCGGAAATGAGAACGTCGATATCGGAATGCGTTGTCAGCAACGCTTGACCAGCAGCGACGCGGTCGCGACCAACTGCCATTGGCACGCCGGCGCGCGCGATGAGCGCCGCCTCGTCACCCACTTCTCGAACATCACTGTCGGCATTGACGCAAACAACTTCGCCGCGGGCGCTGGCCACGCCGCCATACCCACGGCTGATGATGCCTGGTCGAAATCCGCGTCCTGACAGCGCTTGCGCCAGCGCTATCACAAACGGCGTTTTACCGGTGCCGCCGACCGTGATGTTGCCGACAACAATCACCGGCACTGGCAACGTAAAACTCCGGATCAACCCTCGTCGGTACAGCGAAGCGCGAAGGGAAACCGCTATACCGAAGATCAATGACAACGGCGACAATAACCGCGCTGGCCATGTTCGCTGCGGTGTGTACCAGTTTCTCAACAATGTTTGCGACGCTCCCATCGGCAACCGTTGACCGCCACGCGGATCAGGAGCCGGGGATACGGGTGGCAAACGTGATTCTCGACATATTGGCGAGCCGTGCTGCCTCCATCACGCGAATGACGGATTGGTGCGAAGCGCTGGCGTCGGCGTTGATGATCACCACCGGGTCTTTGCTGTCCTTCGCCGCTGCTTGCAGCAGTGCGGAAAAATCATCGACTGTCGAAAAACGAAACACCTGTTTGTTGACCACATAATTGCCCTGCGCATCGACGCCGACGTTGATTTCCGTCGGCTTCATTTCCGATTTTTCGGCATTGGCCTCGGGCAGCGTGATTTGCAATTCCCGGATACGCTGGTAAGTGGTGGTGACCATCAGGAAAATCAGAATCACCAGCAACACGTCGATCAACGGAATAAAGTTGATCTCGGGCTCATCGCGCACCCGGTAGCCGCGTAGATTCATGAAGCCGCTCCTGTTTTTTTAGCGGGAAGAGAACTGGTATGAACGGCATCGACCAGCCGGATCGCTTCGCGCTCCATCTCGACGATGTAAGATTCGACCAGCGCCCGGAAATGGCGATAGAAAATCATGCAGGGAATCGCGATCATCAGTCCAAACGCCGTGTTGTAAAGCGCTACCGAGATGCCGTGCGCCAGTTGCACCGGATTGGTGCCAGTGGCTGTTGTCGAGCCGAAAATCTCGATCATCCCGACCACAGTGCCGAACAATCCCATCAGCGGCGCCATCGCGGCGATTGTTCCCAACGTCGTCAGAAAACGGTCGAGGCGATGGGTGACAACGCGCCCTACTTCTTCGATGGCTTCCTTCATTACTACCCGTGGCGACTGCGCGTTGGCCAGCCCGGCAGCGATGATTTGTCCAAGCGGGCCACGTTGCGCCGTCTGTGTCAGCAATTGCGTACTTATTCCCCGTTGCCGGTATTCGGTGAGAACCTGATTCACCAAACCGTTAGGGATGATGTTGGAACGGCGTAGCGCCCAAAAGCGCTCAACGATGATCGGCAACGCAATCACCGAAGCCAGGATCAGAAACCAGATCGGCCAACCGGCAGCCTGAATAATTTCCCACACAATATTTCTCCGTCCGAAAACAATTTAACGCAACGACATGATTCTATCAGAGGTCAGGCCGTCAGGCATTAACGATCAGGAATCAAAGATCAGAACCCTATCATTCTGTGCGTGTAAGAGTGGGTTTCAAACACCTCTCGCGAAAGCTCGGAGCTAAAACGTCGCGGGGCGCTACGCTCACCAGCGCCTACGGAGCTTTTCTGATCCCTAACCCTTACCCCTTGGCGCCCTGATCCCCGCCCGCTACGCTTTCACCCGCTGCACCCTCTTGACGCCGACGACGCGTCGTAACCCTCGCAGTACATCAGCCAGGTGCTGGCGGTCGCGTACTTCGATCTGGAACAGCATTGCCGACAATGCTTGTCCTTGTGGCCGCTCGATGTTGACCTGGAGGATGTTGGCGCCGGCCTGCGCTATAGCGCCGGCCTGATCCGCCAATAGACCCTGCCGGTCCGGCGCCCAAGAGCGGACTTCGGAGAGGAACAGCACCTGCGGGGTATCCGGCCAGGTCATTTCGATCCATTCGCCCGATTGGGTCGCCGCGCGCTGTTTCAGCGTTGCACAATCGCGGATGTGAACTTCCAACCCCTGCCCTTGCCGAAACCAGCCGATGATCGGGTCGTTCGGCAGAGGCCGACAGCACGGCGCATAGCGCAAAACCCCACTGTCGCTGTCGTGTAATTGCAATCCCTCAACGCGTTTCTGTGAAAATGTTTTCGCTACGATGTCGCGCAGTTGCGACACCCTACCGCGCCGCTGCGTCGGCAACGGCGGTTCACTGTCAAGCCGCTTGGAAAAGGTTTGCGCCACCATGAACGGGAGGCGTTTGCCGGTGCCGATGTCGGTATAAAGGTCAATGACGGTTTTGACGCCTTGTGTCTCGGCGAGCGACCGCCATTGTTCCGGTGTGATTTTTTCGGCATTGAGTTCGAAGATGGCGAGCGCGTGTTTGAGCAATCGCTCGCCGAGCGCCGCCGCTGCTTGTTGTTGCTGGCCTTTGAGGTAGTTGCGTATCGCCGAGCGCGCTTTGCCGGTAACGACGAACGATAACCAGGCCGGCATCGGCCGTGCGTCGGTATCGGTCAGCACTTCAACTTGGCGGCCGTTTTTCAGCACGGTGCGCGGCGGCATGATTTCATGGTCGATGCGAGCGCCGGTACAATGGTTACCGACATCGGTATGGATGCTGTAAGCAAAGTCGAGGACAGTGGCGCCGCGCGGCAAAACCATGATGCGCCCCTTCGGCGTGAAAACATAAATCTCTTCGGGGAAGAGGTCACGCTTGATATTCTCGACAAACTCTCGCGAATCGCCTCCCTCGGTCTGCATTTCGAGCAGGCCCTTTAGCCAGCGATGGGTATTTTGCTGTGCTTCGGCCAGATGCGCCAGATCGCTTCCCGAGCGATACATCCAGTACGCCGCTACGCCGTTCTCGGCGATCAGATTCATGTCGTGGGTACAAATATGTACGTCGATCGGCATGCTGTCAGGCCCGAACAGTGTGGTGTGCAATGCCTGGTAACCATTGGCTTTCGGGATCGCAATGTAATCTTTGAAACGGCCGGGAAGAGGCTTGTAGATTTCGTGCAATACACCCAGCGCGGCGTAACAATCGTTGCGCGAATCAGCCAGCACCAGCACGCCGTACGATTCCATGACCTGTTGCAGGCTAAGATGTTTTTCGCGCATCTTGTTGTACACCGAATAAACCGTTCGCTCGCGAGCGCTGACTTCGGCTTTAAGCTGTGGTTGTTGCGCCAAACGCTCGCGCAACAATGACAACATGCCATCGACGGTATCGCTGCGAGCGGTGCGGATGTTTTCGATGGTACTGCCGAGGACGCGATGGCGGTACGGGTTCAAATACTTGAACGACAGATCGAGCAAGCCCTGTCGCAACGCATACAGCCCCAGCCGCTGCGCGATCGGCGCGTAGATGTCGCACGTTTCGCGGGCAATCCGGCGGCGCGACGCCAGACTCATCGCGCCCAGGGTTTGCATGTTGTGAAAACGATCGGCGAGTTTAATCAGAATCACGCGCACGTCGCGTGCCATTGCCAGCACCATCTTGCTGAAGGTTTCGGCCTGCGCTTCTTCGCGCGATGAAAAGTCGAGTTGGTTGAGCTTGGACACCGCATCGACCAGATCGGCGACAACACTGTCGAATTCGCGTGTCAGTTCTTCCTTGTTGGCCGGGGTGTCTTCGAGTACATCGTGCAGCAACGCAGCCGCCAGCGCCTGGGCATCGAGTTGCCAACCGGCGAGGATGCCGGCGACAGCCAGCGGGTGGGTGATATAAGGCTCGCCGGATTTACGGGTTTGTCCGGCATGGGCGCGTTCTGCATACTGGTACGCGCGTTCGACCAGCGCGACCTCATCGGGGGGCAGATACTGCCCGAGCTTACGCAGGAGATCGCTGGTTGGCACTTCCTTTGGCGGGCAGACGATGCTACCCGCAAGAGGCCCATGCGCAACTTCGGAGGGATTCCTCTGAAATACGCATGATCGTCGGCGCCGCCTGAAGCGTATTGGCGCTTTTTGAAAGAAGAGTCCCGGTCACAGCGTATTCTCGCCCTCTTCTGGTTCCGCTACCGGTTTTGTTGCTACTCCAGCGGCCGCTTCCTCTTCGTCCATTTCGTCGTCAGTTTCTGCAACGGCTGGCTTTATCGGCGCAATGAACAACGAGTTTCCCGAAAAGGCGTCGGTGAGCGATACTTTGTTGGCCGTTTGCTTGTGCATCATTTCAACGCCAACTTTACCGGCGGCAATTTCGCGCAGGGCGATTACAGTCGGTTTATCGCGCGCCGGATCAAGTAACGGTTGCGTACCGGTGGACAGCATACGCGCACGATTGGCTGCCGCCAGAGTCAGCTCGAAGCGGTTAGGGATTCGGTTTAAGCAATCTTCAATGGTAATACGCGCCATAGGAGGCTATCCTTTAAAAACAGAAAAATCAGAATTCGGTTGTCGTCATCAATTCGCGCAATAACCGCGCCTGTCGCCACCGCTGCCGCGGCGCTCGCAAACGGGCGGCGCGAACGATAGCAGCCAAGTCATCGACAGCGTTGCCAAATGTTTGATTGATAATAACATAATCGAAATCAACGTAATGACGGAGTTCTTCCTGAACGCTGATCAGGCGGTGGGTAATAACTTCGGGGGTGTCCTGCCCGCGTTTTTCCAGCCGCTCCCGCAACGTGGCGAGCGATGGGGGCAGCACGAAAATCTGTACGCTGTCCGGGAAAAACGACCTCACTTGCGCTGCGCCCTGCCAGTCGATTTCCAGCAGAATGTCCTGGCCGGCGTCGATTTGCTTTTTAAGCCAGGTGGCCGAGGTCGCGTACCAATGCCCATAGACTTGCGCGTCTTCGAGAAATTCGCCGGCCTGACGCAATGCCTGAAAGCGGGCATCATCAATAAAATGATAATGAACGCCGTCCTGCTCGCCGGGGCGCAGCGGCCGGGTGGTGTAAGACACCGACAAGCGGATGCCCGGCTCGCGGTCGAGTAATGCATTGACCAGGCTCGTCTTGCCGGTGCCGGACGGAGCGGCCAGCACAAAAAGGCAGCCGGTAGCGATGGATGTGGAGAGGGTGGTTTCTTGCATATCTTTCCTTATTCGAGGTTTTGAATTTGCTCGCGCATTTGTTCGATCAATACTTTCAGCTCGAGCGCTACTTGCGAGAGTTCGACATCAACCGACTTGGCGCCGAGCGTATTCGCTTCGCGATGCAACTCTTGCGCCAGAAAATCGAGCCGCTTACCGACTGCGCCACCGGCTCCGAGAACGCGCCGAACCTCGCCAATGTGGGTCACCAGTCGTGTAACTTCTTCGCTGACTTCGATGCGGGTGGCAAACAGCGCCAACTCCTGCTTAAGCCGCTCTTCGTCGGGATCAAGCCCGGCTTCCTGCAAACGGCTCACCAATTTTGCCTGATACGCGGCATGAATGGCTGGAATTCGTGGCATCACTCGCGCTACCTGCGCCTCCATCGCGTCACAGCATTGCAGCAAAGCCGCCATCAGTTTACTGCCTTCGCGCGCCCGGCTGGCAATGAATTCGCCCCAGGCCGCATCAAACGCCGTCAGCACCGTCGCCGTCAACGTGTCTTCGGCGTCCTGCGCTACCAGCACCCCAGGCCAACGCAAAATGTCAGCCGTCGTCAGCGGGGCCGCTGCAACTGCTTGGGAGCGGATATCATTGGCAGCGGCCAGTAACGCAGCGACTTGGGCGGCATCCACGCGCAGGCCTGGGGCCGCTTCCGGATTACGCGCTCGCGACACTTTACAGTCGATCTTGCCGCGCTTCATGCGCGTCGTCAGCCGCTCGCGTAACGCTGGTTCCAGTGCGCGCATTTCATCCGGAGTTTTGACATTAACATCAAGATAGCGATGGTTGACCGCCCGCAATTCGACGTTCAGCGTATCGGCGCCAACATTGGTAGAGGCGACGGCAAAGCCGGTCATGCTCAAAATGTTCATTTTCACCAATTTCCACGAGGCTGTACGAGGTATCACTTTACTTTATTTGTGGACACAAGGAAAATCCGACAATGCCGGTTAGTTTGACCGGATAGGGAGTTTATCCGTAAAAATGCTTTTATCATGGCCGTTTCGAAAAATCAGGCTTTGCCGCCAGGCTATCAGTTATTGAATTACCGCATCGAACAGCAAATCAGTCGAGGCGGTTTTTCGATCGTTTATCGGGCGACGGATCAGAGCGGTGAAACGGTAGCCATCAAAGAGTACATGCCGGCAACGCTCGGGGTCAGAATGGAAGGCGATATTATTCGCGCCAGCACCGTCGAAAATTTGACGACTTTCCGCTATGGCATGAAATGCTTCTTCGAGGAGGGGCGGGCGCTGGCCCGGATCGATCATCCGAACGTCGTGCGTGTTTTAAATTTTTTCCGCGCCAACGAAACTGTTTACATGGTGATGCGCTACGAGAACGGCCGCACTTTGCAACAGCATATTCAAATCAAACAGGATCGCTTGTCGGAACGGTTTATTCGCGGCGTTTTCATCCGACTGCTGAACGGACTGCGCGAAGTGCACACCCATCGGCTGCTGCATCTGGACCTGAAGCCCGCCAACATTTATCTGCGTACCAACGGCGTGCCGGTTCTACTTGACTTTGGCGCGGCTCAGCAAACATTATCGAGCGCTACAGGTCGGTTTTCGCCAATGTACACGCCAGGGTTTGCTGCGCCGGAACAATACCAGCGCGATGTTACAAAGCTGGGGCCGTGGACCGATGTCTATGGCGTGGGCGCCTCGATGTTCGCCTGCCTCGCCGGGTTTGCGCCGCAAGCCGCTGATGCCCGACTGAAAGAAGACCACTTGATTACCGCGCGCAAACTGTGGGCCGGGCGTTATACGCATACGCTATTACACGTGATTGATCGCTGCCTGGACCTCGATCCGTCGCGTCGCCCCCAAAGTTTATTGGCATTACAAAAAGTATTGCTTTCTTTTGAAGAGCCGCAACCCAAAGCCTCTTTTTTCGGTAATATCAAAAACTTCGTAAGCAAACGGTAATTCAAAAAATTCACGGCCAGGACAGCCATGCGGTTCACCATTTTCCAGGACTCGCGCAAAGGTTCGCGCAAAATCAATCAGGATCGAATTGCCTATATTTATGGGCGCGATACCCTGTTGATGGTGCTGGCCGACGGCATGGGTGGGCATGCGGGTGGGGAAATCGCCGCGCAAATCACCGTGCGTCTGTTTGCCGAGCGCTTTCAGCAAGATGCCCAACCGACGCTGCGAAGCCCGCTGGAGTTCCTTCACGACACGATGCGTCGCGCTCATTCTGCGCTGGGGTCGTATGCGCGTCAGTTCTCGCTGGTCGAAACGCCGCGCACGACCTGTGTCGCGGTCATCATTCAGTCAGGCTACGCTTATTGGGCGCACGCCGGCGATTCGCGGCTCTATCTATTCCGGCAGGGGCACCTTTACAGCCAAACCAAAGACCACTCAAAAGTACAATACCTGCTTGACCGGGGGCTGATTAACGAAGACGAAGCGGCCTTTCACCCCGAGCGCAACCGGATCTACAGTTGCTTGGGCGGCGCGGTGGAGCCGGTGATTGATTTGTCGCGGCGCACAACCTTGCGCACCAACGATATTCTGTTGCTGTGTTCCGACGGCTTTTGGACCGTCATGCCGACGCGGGAAATCGCCAACATCCTGACCTCGGCGCCGCTGTTGCAGGCTGCGCCCAAGATGATGCGTGAAGCACAACAACGGGGAGGTCCGGACGGCGACAATTTGTCGACCATCATCATGCGCTGGGATACTGACGCGGCGACCGATTCCTCTTTGGCTACCGAAACCGCTACGTTGGCCGCAGGCGAGTTCCAGACCGAGCTTGAACGCGCCGTTACCGTTGCCAATCGTGCTGGCGCCAGTCGCGAATTGACTGACGAAGAAATCGAGCAAGCGATTGCCGAAATTCAGGCAACCATTCAAAAGTTCCGTCGCTGAAATTCACGCAATTCATTTTCTCGCCACGCGGTGCTTGTGGCCGCAACGAATGAGATGAGAGCCCTTCTTCTGTAAGAGGCAACGTCTGAAATCCGATAACGCATATTGCCCGCATACCGTCCGCATATCGCTATTGGGCGTAAGCCCTTTTGTGCGCGTCATTTTGCGCGAAGCCGCAAAACCAGAGCTCAGCTCTCTTCTTCGCCGGAGAAGGTACCCCCACTCATTGAAAATGGCATGCTATTTTCAATTTCTTTGAAAAATAGTTAACATTCTGATGTGGCTAGCGATATTTGTACCGGAGCGGCCATGAAAACATCGAAAAAGCAGGTATTAAAAAGGTGTTGGCGAAATACAGAAAAGCATAAAAAGTAAGGGTACAGAGACAAAGATACAGGAGGAAATGCAAGCAATGAAACGAATTACAGCGATTTTTCTCATTCCCCTGCTGCTGGCCAGTTTCAGTTCGATGGCGCTGGCGGCCACGGCCTCTTATGTGGACGCCAGCGGCAGCCCGCATGGGCCGGTCACGCTCACCGATACGCTGGCCGATAGCAGCGTGGCCATCACGCTTGGCGCCGATGGCCAGACGAGCTGGTATCTATGCAGCGGGCCGCTGACCTATGACGACACCATCACCATCACCGGCGACGTGAACCTAATCCTGGGCGACAACTGCGACATGCGCGTGACGAGCAGCAGTGGGAACGCCGGCATCGCCGTGACCGGTACGGACGGCACAGGCATAGACAACAGCCTGACAGTCTGGGCGCAGTCGGCGAACGCCGCCGGCACTGGCCCCTCCATCCAGGGCCGTCTGACGGCCGAGGGCGAATCCGCTGGTGCCGGTATCGGCGGCAGCTTCTGGAATCAAGATGGTGGCACGGTGGTCATCCACGGCGGCGCCGTGACCGCCATCGGCGGTCTGTTCGGCGCTGGTATTGGCGGCAGCGGCTTTGGCAATGGCGGCATAACCACTATCAACGGCGGCATGGTAATCGCCACCGGCGGCGACTTTGGTAGCGCTGGCATCGGCGGCGGCGGCGGCAACTGGAACGCCGACAACCGCACAACCACCATCCACGGCGGCACGGTCATCGCCACCGGCGGCGACGGCGGTGGCACTGGCATCGGCGGCGGCAACTACGGCGCGGGCGGCACGATTTTCATTGACGGCGGCACGGTGACCGCCACCGGCGGCAGCCAAGGCGCGGGCATCGGCAGCGGCTGGAACGGCGATGCCAGCAG
>WQUA01000017.1 GCA_009786025.1 Pseudomonadota bacterium
GGGTCGGTTGTGGCGTCGTTTTCCAGACAATGAGAGGCGCTCCAGAAATAGGAGGGTTTTACATTGATGTTACTTTTGTCATCCAGCAATGTTCCCGAGCAGAAGTAAACCCACTTGGGATCTGCAGTGATCATTTTGGCAACCGCTTTGGATGCATTCTGAAAAGCNGTNCCAAGGGCGGCAGATTTACAGGCAACATCATTATGGCAGGGGAGAATAGGTGTACTACTGATCTGGTTGGAAATGAAATCGTCTCTCGCCGACGCCAAGAGATGAGAAACGGAGATCAAGCGAATATCAACGCTATCCGTCTTGACGGATGAAGGCAGAAATATCTCGATATTCTGGGTTTCTCCTTCGGTTACCGGCGTCCAGTAAGTTTGNTTGCTGTCGCGCAATGTGTTAGCCATCTGGCCGCTGACCACGCCTAAAATGTTATCCGGCGCTTCGGAGCCGGAAAAACGCAACTCGGCGTTATCGGGGAGCGCCCGCAACTGAAGCGCAACGCGCACTCCGCGAGCTTCCGGAGACGTAATCGCCACTCGGGCGACGTGTCCATCCCCAACGATTTGCCAGTTCAAGGAAAAAGGCGCGCCNNTGATTTCGGTGGCGGCGTCGCGACCGATGCCGATTTTGAGAGGTTTTCCCAGAGAATTGTTTAGATTTGAGCTGTTTTCTTCCTGCAACGCTTTCAGCTTTGGTTGTTGCAGCGGCGCGAAAGTGACAGTGGTTGTGCTGCTGCTCTTCAGCGTGGAGCGCCAGAAAACAACCTCTTGGGCTTTGGTCGAGACAACCGGTGAGCCTTCGGCGCGCATGGTATCCGGAGTGCTCTCGGAAGAAAATGCGGCGGGAGCAAACAGTATCAGCGTTGCGATCAATAGGCTGACAAAGCCGGAATAGATTCTCGAAATGCGTGCGTCAATCATGGTAACGTCCTCTCAAAATATCAAAACTCTCCCCGTTCATCACGGGCGCGTTACCCCCTAAAACATTGAAACTATCTTTTTTGTCACAATACGTTTTCCTAAAAATACGCATTGGTGTTTCATTTCGATGCCTTTCTCGTGCAGTCAATGGGAAAGGCTTCCGCGGTACCTGGTGATCATTTCAACAAATACCGTTGACAACTGCGATCGTATTCCTGCATAAAAAAGGGTGTCAACATCATTTATTGTCGCTTTAGGGAGACAAACGCCTGGTTGGCCAAGAGTTGATACAAAGTTTTACATTTTTGGAGCCTTTGTAGACTTCATCCCTATGCACAGCCCGGATTCTGCATCCCGTGACTTCACGCAGGATGACGCGCTTCGCTGCGCACAGAATGACAGGATGATTTTTGCGGAAGCTCCTCAAGAGGGCGAATTCATTTTTACGCCCACTTCAACTTTTCCTCGCATGCGGAGGAAGTCAAGAGCGCGAGGGAACGCATACGAAAATTCCACCCCGACACGCTCCCGCGTGTCGGGGGTAATGCGAGAGAATGATTTATATTGCGGCGTATCCTGTGGCTCTCGGACAGTTCTCCGGGCCTGATAACGACAAACAACTGGTAAACGACAACACGCATGATGAAAACTTCAACGACAAACGAACTTCCAACCACGCTCGCAGAACGCTGGCGTCGCTTTCTCTCGCCGCGTCGGCTGGGCGTGACAGAGCACGTTGTACCGGCGCCCGACCGCAGTGTGTTTCAGCAGGACTACGACCGCATTGTTTTTTGTTCGGCATTCCGGCGGCTCAAGGATAAAACGCAGGTGTTTCCGCTGGCGCAAAGCGATTATGTGCGCAACCGCTTGACGCACAGTCTGGAGGCGTCGTGCGTCGGGCGCTCGCTGGGAACTGCCGTCGGGCGAGTGTTGGTGGCGCGTCACCGTCTGGAAGATGTGTTGCACGCTTCGGATTTCGGCGCGGTGATCGCAGCAGCGTGTTTGGCGCACGACATCGGTAACCCACCGTTCGGACACGCGGGTGAGGACGCGATCCGGGAGTGGTGTGCGCAACCGGGCGGCGCGCTTGATCGGTTGAAATTGGCCGGCGCGCAACGTGCTGATTTCACGCGCTATGAAGGCAACGCTCAAGGATTTCGCGTGTTGACGACGTTGCAAAGCCCTTCCAACCGCGGCGGCTTGCAGTTGACGGCGGCAACATTGATGGCGTTCGCCAAATACCCGTGCGCCTCGATGACGGAGACGCCGCTCGATGGCCGGTCAACGCGAAAATTCGGTTATTTTCAAAGCGAAGCGTCGCTCTTTCATGAAGCGGCGACGGCAGTGGGCATGATTGAACGAACCGCTGGAGCGTGGCGGCGGCACCCGCTGGCATTTCTGGTCGAGGCCGCCGACGATATTTGTTACCGCATCGTCGATCTCGAAGACGCGGCGCGCATCGGTGTTGTTTCGGCGAAGGATGTTGAAGCATTGTTGTTGGTGGTCGCCGGTGGCGAAACGCGCGCGACGCGGCTTGGCAATATCGCCGAGCCGAAAGAGCGCATTGAATATTTGCGCGCCAAAGCGATTGGCCGGCTGGTCGAAGAAATCGCCGAGATTTTTTTGAGCCGCGAAACGGCCATCGTCAACGGCGATTACGATGAAGAACTGCTCAGTGAATCGCAGGTTGGTGCGACACTGGAGCAGATCCGAGAACTGTCGCACGAAAAAATCTATATCGCACGCTCTGCAATGGAAATCGAAGCGGCAGGTTGCGAAGTGCTTTCCGGTTTGCTCGATCTTTTTTTCGCTGCCGTTTCGGAGCGCTTTGCCGCGCCAACCCGGGAAAGCGCGCCGATCCGCAGCCGCGTTCTGATACCGTTGCTGCCATCGCAGTTTCTCGGCAGCGGCAATGTTCCTGATGCTGATCCTTATCTGCGTTTGTTGAAGGTGGTCGATTTCGTTTGCGGCATGACCGACTCTTACGCGATCACGCTGTATCGGCGATTGAAAGGAATTGAGTTGCCGGGGTGAGCGCAAGCGAAGAGCACCATTCCGCGCGCCGTCCTGCGCGAGATATTAGAAAACAAAACGGGGAGACCCAAGCGTTATTTAATCGCAAAGAGTGCAAAGAAATTCCGACACAGCGACAGAGGAAGCCGGGTGGGTTGGGGAAGGGGGTTTTTTGTCGGATTTCTGCTTTGTTCCACCCCGACCCTGCACTGCCCGGCGGTCTCAGTAGAGTGGAGACCACGCTCCACTTTTGATGGGATGAGAATGTTGGATTGTCAAGCCGTGCTATTTCGCGGCTTGCCCGACATGCCGGAATCCCCTTCCCTTTTTCTTACTTTTCCAAACCGGCAACGCACAGATACTTGATCTGTAAATAATCTTCGATCCCGTATTTCGAGCCTTCGCGCCCCATTCCCGATTGTTTGACGCCACCGAACGGCGCTGCTGCATTCGACAACAAGCCCGTGTTCACGGCGACCATACCGTATTCGAGCGCTTCGGCAACGCGAAAAATACGGCCAACGTCGCGGGCGTAGAAATAACTTGCCAAGCCGAATTCGGTGTCATTCGCCATGGCGATCGCTTCCTCTTCCGCGCGAAAGCGAAACACCGGCGCCAGCGGCCCGAAGGTTTCTTCTTTCGCAACTTTCATCGCCGTCGTCGCGCCGCGCACCACCGTCGGCTCGAAAAAAGTACCGCCGAGCGCATGACGTTTGCCGCCGCAAACCAGTTCGCCGCCCTGCCGCAATGCATCTGCGATGTGCGCCTCCACTTTGGCGACGGCGGTCTCGTCGATCAACGGCCCCTGATTGACACCGGCGATAAGCCCGTCGCCAACTTTCAGCGTCGCCATCGCCTGCGTGAGTTTGTCGATGAACGCCTCGTAAACGCCCTCCTGCACATACAATCGATTGGCGCAAACACAGGTTTGCCCGGCATTGCGGAATTTCGACACCATCGCGCCTTCGACAGCGGCGCCAATATCGGCATCGTCGAAAACGATGAACGGCGCGTTGCCGCCCAACTCCATCGACACCTTCTTGACCGTCGTCGCGCATTGCGCGATCAACTTTTGCCCCACCTCCGTTGAGCCGGTAAAGGAAAACTTCTTCACCAGCTCGTGGCCGGTTAGCACTTTGCCTATCGGCGTTGACTTGCCCGTCACCACCGAGAAAAGTCCGCCGGGCAATCCCGCGCGCTCGGCCAATTCCGCCAATGCCAGCGCCGACAACGGCGTCTGGCTGGCCGGACGCACCACCATCGCGCAACCGGCAGCCAGCGCCGCCGCCGCTTTGCGCGTAATCATCGCATTCGGAAAATTCCACGGCGTGATTGCTGCGCACACGCCGATCGGCTCTTTGAGAACGAAGATGCGCTGATCCGTATTAAGCGACGGAATGGTATCGCCGTAAATCCGCTTCGCCTCCTCGGCGAACCACTCAATGTAAGAAGCGCCATAAGCGATTTCTCCCTTCGCTTCGGCGAGCGGCTTCCCCTGCTCCAGCGTCAGCAGCACGCCCAAATCTTCCTGATGCGCCATCAAAAGATCGAACCAGCGTCGCAACAGCGTCGCCCGCGTTTTCGCCGGCGTTTTGCGCCAGGACTGCATCGCCCGTTGCGCCGCCTCCACCGCACGCACCGTCTCCGCTTCGCCCATGTCCGGCACGTAGCCAATCAACGCGCCATTGACCGGATTGTTCACGGCAAGCGCAGCGCCACTGTCGGCGTCCTGCCAACGGCCTTCGAGATAACACTGCGCTTTCAGCAGAGACGGGTCTTTGAGGGGGAACGAGGGCATGGCAAAATTCTTTCAGGGAAAAATATACTGACAGCAGAATACCGCAGAGAGCGGTAAAATAAAATGGCAGAGACTCCCGCTTTCCGGATTACGCATGTCGCTTTTCTTTCCGGCTCTTTCTCAGGTATGCTTCTCGAAATGTTTCAAACGCCTGTACCCATTACATGATCTCCCACAATAAACCGGGTTCCCACCCACCGCCTTTTTCCTGGAACTCTGTTCCACGATGGCATTTGGCGCTGTTGCTTTTCCTGATAGCGGTGCAGATATGGGCAGGCTATAACACCAATGGGATGGACGATACCTACAGGGACTTGCATTTTGCGCAGAACATCATGCTCGGCTTGGAGTTTCCGCTCAATGGCCCACCTGTCTACAGCACGATTCATCTGGGGCCATTGTGGTTTTATCTGTTAGCGGTTCCTCTTTGGTTGACGGGAAGTCCGGCAATCGTCCAGGCCTTCATCGGCTTGCTGGGAGCGCTTAAATTCCCTTTGGCGTACCGTCTGGGACACCATTTCGGGAGTGCGCGCTTGAGTTTGTTTTTCGCTCTGGCGCTTCTTTATCCCGGTTGGAGTTCTTTCATTTTTGTCACTTTCACGCATTCGGCAATGGCAGAAACAACGCTACTGCTCGGCGCATTGGCGGCGCTTTATTACGTAAAAAAGCAAACCTGGGGAGCCGCTGCTTTATTGGGACTTGCTGTCGCATTGATGATGCATGCGCATCCAACAACGCTCCTGCTGGCAACTGTAATGGCTCTGCTGGCACTATTCGGCTGCTACCAAAACACCGCGCCTGATTGGAAAAAACAGTTACTACATCTTATTATCGTTGCTTTTTTCTCTTTGCTCCCGTTGGTTCCGATGCTCATCGGGCAGGCTTTACTCGGCTTTCCGGATTTTCACGCATTGACACAATACGGAGAAAGAGACCTTGCCTGGCCTTCTTTGCAGCGGACAGCAAGCGTGTTATTGGCCATTTTCCTGTATGGCGCAGCCTATATCACACATTACTGGCTCGAATTTCCTTTGCCCTTAAGTTATGGCTTGTTCGCTGCTCTGTGCGGGAGCCTGGCGCTCGTGCTTTGGGGATTGATCAAAACAGTAAAACAAACTCCGCAGAGAAGAATTCTCGTCGTTGCGCTTCTGATCGCTTTGCTCGGGCAAACTTTTTTCGTTGTGCTCCTGAGGCCCATCACGCCCTTCTGGATGATTTATTCCCATTGGCCGCTGATTGCGGCATTGTGTGCGTTAGGTCTCGACAATCTTTACAACGGCGGAAGCCGGGGGCGTGTTCTGGTCGGGTTAACTCTGTTTCTTTGGTTCTCGTGGTCGATGGCGGGGTTTTCCCTGATAGGACGCGCTCAACACAACTTCTTTATTGATACTCCGCAGAGTTTAATTAACATCAACGAACTGGCGCTTTTCGGCAAGGGCGCAAATGTTACCATCGCGCGCTTGCCTGTTTCCGAGATACTGACCACCGAAAAACCACTTTGCCAGCCGACAACACTTTACGGACATTACGCTTATTTTGTCGATACCTCTTTTGGCTTTGGCGCAAAGTGGCACTGTCGAAAAACTCAACAAATCCTCCTCGGGGGCTCCGGAGGAACAAAAGCTGCGTGGGTCGGAATGCGCGATTACGCCTGGAGTCAGGCCGGAATCATTCCCCAAAAATGGTTGGGATCGTTGGGAATTGTTGCTCCAGAGAAAATATGGAGCGTTTCAGAGAGTCTTCCTATCGGAGACCCCACATTTGCAAACAACAGAAAACACCAAAGGGAAATTTCTTCAAAAGAGTTCGTTGTACACGCCGAGGTTCCGCCAAATCAAGCCATACTGGTTGCAAAACGCTGGGGGCCCATTGAATTACGAAGCGCTTTGGCCAACGATGAGGCAGTTGCTCCCGCTTATCAGGACATTTTCGGCTTCTTTCTTTTCAAAACACCGGCTACCGCAGTGGTTGATGAAAAGGTACGCTGGGCTTTCGTCCTCTATGGCGACCCGCGATATATTGACGTCGTTTCTTTCAAAGCTGAAAACAGCAAGAATTGATATACCTTTTTCGCCGATCAACAAACAGGGCTATGGCCTTCATTCTTTCACTGGATCAGGGAACCACCAGTTCGCGCGCGCTGGTGTTCGATGCCGATGGGTGCGTCGTCGCGATGGCGCAGCAGGAGTTCCCGCAGATTTTTCCGCAACCGGGTTGGGTCGAGCATGACCCGATGGCGATCTGGTCAACGCAACTGGCGGTTCTGCATGGCGCACTGGCCAAAGCCAAGTTGCACATGCGCGATATTGCCGCCATCGGCATCACCAACCAGCGCGAAACTACGCTTGTCTGGGACAAAAAAACCGGTGAACCCTTAGCGCCCGCCATTGTCTGGCAAGACCGTCGCACCGCCGCTTTATGCGACCAATTGCGCGCACAGGGGCTGGCCAAAACGCTGCGCGCTAAAACCGGGTTGGTGCTCGATGCTTATTTTTCGGCGAGCAAGCTGCAATGGCTGCTCGACAACACTCCGGGGTTACGTGTTCGCGCCGAGCGCGGCGAGGTAGCGTTCGGCACGGTAGACAGTTGGCTTGTTTGGCAATTGACGCAGGCCGCGAGCATCTGACCGACATCAGCAACGCCAGCCGTACTTTGCTTTACAACATCCACGACCAGTGTTGGGACGATGAATTGTTGGCGTTGTTCAACATTCCGGCGGCGATGCTGCCACGCGTGACGCTGTCCTCTGGCGTGTGCGCCGAGGTGATGATGGATGGCGCGTGCGCGCCAATCGCGGGCATCGCCGGCGATCAACAAGCAGCGTTGTTCGGACAAGCGTGCTATCGCTCCGGGTTGGCTAAAAATACTTACGGCACCGGCTGCTTTTTGTTGCGCCATACCGGCGAAGCGCCGGTGGCTTCGACACACCAACTGATCGCCACTATCGCCTGGCAATGCAGCAACCGCGAAACGCAGTATGCTTTGGAGGGCAGCGTTTTCATTGGCGGCGCAGTTGTACAATGGTTGCGCGATGGTTTGAAAATCATCCGTCGCGCAGCAGATATCGAAACGCTGGCGCAAAAAGCGCCGGATAACGGCGGCGTGTTTTTCGTCCCGGCCTTTGCCGGTTTGGGCGCGCCGTATTGGGACGCTTACGCGCGCGGCGCGATTGTCGGCTTGACGCGTGGCACACAGGATGCGCACATCGCCCGCGCCGCGCTGGAAGCCATCGCATTGCAAAGCGCCGATGTACTGGACGCGATGAACCGCGATGTCGGCGAGGCGTTGACCGAATTGCGCGTCGATGGCGGCGCCGCGACCAATAACACATTGATGCAAATTCAGGCTGACCTTCTCGGCGTGCCGGTCGTGCGTCCCCAAAACCAGGAAACCACCGCGCTTGGCGCTGCGCAATTGGCCGGGCTGGCCGTTGGCTACTGGCGTGATACCGAAATGCTGGAGATGCGCTGGAAAGTTGATCGCGTTTTTGAACCCGCGTTCTCTACCGATCGACGAGAGGCTGTACGGTCGCAATGGCAACGGGCGGTGGAGCGGGCGAAAGCGTGGGCGGAGTAACGGGAACCGCTCGTGTTTTTTACACTCTTCTGAATATGGAGCCCCCTAGCGTCTTTAGCAATCGCGCCTTTAGCAGGCGCAGGGCGAGCAAAGCATAGCGCGCGAACGCTCCCAATTTTTAGAGGCAGTTCAAACACACCTATTCTCACTCCTCATGGGAATAAGTCCGGCAATCGGGAGTCAATCCTGATCCTTGATGCCTGACGCCTGATTCATCGCTTTGCACAATGCGGCTATTCCTTCCGCGAAACGCGGCCCTGGACGGTGCAACAAATCGGGGTCAATACGAATAAAAGCCTGATTGCGCACAGCGGGAATTTGCGGCCAGAGCTGCCAATCGTTTTTCCATCGCGCAAAATCCTGTTCCGACGCGCCCATGATAATAATTTGTGGTCGCGCGTCGATAACCGCTTCGCGCAAGACGACCGGCGACGGAGCAGCGATAGTCGAAAAAATATTGTGCCCGCCGCAACGGGTGATCGCCTGGTCGATCAAACTACCGCCACCAACGGTATAGAGCGGCGGCTCCCATATCTGATAGAACACGGAAAGCGATTTTGCAGTTTCCCGATGGGAGGCGGTGACTTTTCTCAGTTGGGTACGGTAACGCTGCGCGGCTACACGAGCAGTTGTTTCGTGGCCGCTGAGAAGTCCGAGTGATTCGATATCGTCAGCGATGGCTTCCGGCGTTTGCGCGTCAGCGATGTACAAAGCGATGTGCAAAGCGCGCAGCGTTTGCTGCTGAGTAACGGAAAGATAAGAAGGCAAGATGATCAGCGAAGGCTTCAGCGCGGCGATGCGCTCAAAGTCAAGGGCGCCGGCGTTGCCAACAAGCGGCAGCGTTTTAACGGCGGGCGGCATATCGGAATGTTCGGATACCGCAATCAATTGCGCGCCGGCGCCTGCTGCAAACACGAGCTCCGCTGCATGCGGCGATAGCGTAATGATACGTTGCGCCGGGGCATCCAGCGTAATCGCGTTGCCACGACTGTCAGTAACTGTCAGCGCAGCATGAGCCGCAGAGATTTTGAGAAAGATAAAAGAAAGCGAAGTAAATAGCGCGACAGAGCGACAGAGAAAAACGAGGCGATTTCTGTGCTCGCTGTGATTACGAATAAAGCGATAAAGACAAAGAAGCCATTGATATGTTTTATGTTCTCTCTCGGTCAACATTTTATTAATACTTTCCACGCCGCCACTTTTTCCGTAAACAGCATTGTATTCGCCGGGCTGGTCGAGGGCATGATGTAGAAGGCGATGCTTTTCAAAAAAGTGGCCGACAACTGACGTTGCCCAATGCGAGCGGCGGTTTGACCGTTGAACGCGATGGCTTCGAGTTGCGGCAGTTGCGGCAACAATTCGGCGAGCGGATTGGGCGTGATGTTCTTGAGGTTTTGGTCGAGGCTGCCCTGACGCTGGGCTTGCCCGACGACATCCCACAGGCCGATGTGGTGACGCTTGAAAACGCGCAGCCGCTGCGCGTAGGAACGTTCGGCGAGATCGGGTTCTTCGAGCAAGACGCCGAAAATGCGCCAGAAGTGATTGCGCGGATGGGCATAGTACGCTTGCGCAGCCAGCGAAGCGCGGCCGGGCAGACTGCCGAGAACGAGAACACGCGTGTTGCGATAGACGACAGGCGGCAGGCTGTGGTGTTGGGTATTGATGTTGTCAGTCTTCGCCATGGAGCGTAGCAACGGTTTCAGCAGCAGCTTCGGCAATGGCAACTTCAACGAGCGTTGGTTGCAAAACGCGAATAAGATCGGCAGGCGTAATGGCGACGAGGAAGCCGCGTTTGCCGCCGTTGATGTAAATGGTTGGAAGGTCGGTGATACTGTGTTCCATATACACCGGCAATGTTTTGCGTGTGCCAAACGGGCTGGTGCCGCCGACTTGATAACCGCTGTGTTTTTCGGCGACATCGGGCGCGCACGGATGAATGGTTTTGACGTGCAGCAAACGCGCCAGTTGTTTGGTTGAGACTTCGTAATCGCCGTGCATCAGTACGATCAATGGTTTTTTTCCGTCGTCTTCCATCACCAGGGTTTTAATCACGCTGTGTTCGGGGACGCCAAGTTCACGTGCGGAGACGGTGGTGCCGCCATGTGCTTCGTAAGTATAAAGGCAGGGCGCGAACGGCACTTTGTGAGCACGCAGAGCGCGAACGGCGGCAGTAACGGGATAGGTATCTTTGCTCATCTCAGGGATCAGATATCAGAAAAACTTTATCTCTCACGAGGGATCAAGGAGTCATTTTAACCGCAAAGAGCGCAAAGAATGCAAGAGCTGTTATTCTGCAAGAAGCGCATCGCAGAGTAAATGCGGGCAGATATCCACGCTTCCTGTCTTTAGCGAAGGGGGCTTCGCTTCCCCGGGCTTCGCAACCCGCCCTACCCCACCTCCTTTGAAGGGAACGCTTCGGCACATCTCCTACTTTCGTGTCTCTGCGTGAAGCGTTCTCCGCCTTTGTGGCTTCGCGTAAGATGTCGTGTTTCATTTTTCCGGGTTGCGACATCTACGATGTGCCCCCTGATTCCTGATCTTTGATTCCTGATGTTGGCACAAAGCTCTTAAATTTATCTCCTTCAAGCGTCACCATTGGCGCGCCGAACAGCGCTGATAAATATTCTGTCGTCAACATTTCTGCTGCGCTGCCGGTCTGCGCTTTTTCCCTTCCCAGCAGGATCAAATGGTCGGCGTAGCGTGTTGCCAGATGCAGTTCGTGCAATACCATCACCACAGCGGCGCGATTTTTTCGGGCGTGGGTGAGTACGGCGTCGAGGGCTTCGATTTGTTGCGCCGGGTCGAGGTGGCTCGCCGGTTCGTCGAGCAGATACAGTGACGGGGTTTGCGCCAGCATCGCCGCCAGCGCAACACGCTGTCGCTCGCCTGCCGACAACGTGCGCACATCACGCATCGCCAGAGCTTCCAATTTCAATTTTTTCAATGCTTCTTCTGCTGCAGCCAGATCGGCTGCGCCCTCCCATTGCCAGGCGGCCAGATGCGGATGTCGGCCAGCCAGCACGGCGTCGAATACGGTGACGCTGAATGCGTCGTTTTGTTGTGAGGCGAGAAAGGCGCGATGACGAGCTCGTTCGGACGCATTCAACGAAGACAACGGCACGCCACACCATTCGATGTTGCCCCGCGCCGGTGGAAGTAAACCTGCCAGCGTCAGCAATAAGGTGCTTTTTCCGGCGCCGTTCGGGCCGATGATGACCCAGCAGTCGCACGACTGCGTTTCAAACGACAGCGCTTCACATAATATGCGCGCGCCGCGTTTTACGGTTAACTCAGTGGCGCGTAGCGCAGGCGCAGCAGCGTTCATGCGCGCCTCAGCAAAAGGAGAAATACCGGCACGCCCATGAGTGCGGTAAATACGCCTGTCGGCAGCGCTTGCGGCGCTACCAACACGCGCGCGGCGGTATCGGCCAGTACCAGAAACGCACCGCCACCCAGAGCACAGGCGGGCAGCAGCACGCGTTGGTCGTTACCCAACAGCAGTCTCAACGCATGTGGCACGATCAAGCCGACGAACGGCAAACAGCCTGCCGTTACCACGGCCGCTGCCGTCGCCAGCGCCGCCAATCCGTAAAGCCATGCCTGCGTTTGTTTGAGCGGAACGCCCAATGCTTCGGCGTGAACGCTGCCGAATGCCAGTTGATTCAGGTTTCGCGCCTGCGGCCAGATCAGCACCAAGGAGACCATCAATACTAGCAACGCTGTCCACGGCATTGTCGCGCCGGATAAATCGCCCATCAGCCAGGTCAGAGCGCTACGCAACTGCGCATCAGGAGCAAGGCTCAACAATAATACGATCAGCGCTCCCCAACCGGCCGCGATAACGACGCCGGTCAACAGCAGGCGTGGCGCGGCCCCGCTCTCCCAGGAAACTTCGCTACTGGAGCCCTTACCATGGGGGCGTGCTCCGAACCACACCAACAGAGCCGAAAGCAACGCTCCCAACACTGCCAATGGCGTTTGCATCCAGGGGATTACGATCAGCCAGGACAACAGCGCCCCCACGGCGGCGCCACCGGATACGCCCAACACATACGGATCAGCCAACGGGTTGCGTAACAACAACTGCATCATCGCGCCAGCCAGCGCCAGCAGGCCGCCGCAAGCAAACGCCGCCAGTGCGCGCGGCAGCCGCAGTTCGCGGACAATGGCGAGCGCTGTTGCAGCATCGTCATTGTTGCTGCCATGACCATATAGCCCCGTCCATAGATCGAGCAACGTGATTTTGACACTGCCGGTCAGCAGCGCCAGCAGCAATACCGCCAGCGCTAGCACTGCCATCGCCGACAAAACCACCCAAGCGCGCCGCCGACGTTGGCGAAACGGGAAGGAAACGGCAGAAGGGAGTGCGGAGTCAGGCATCAGGGGGTGGTGAACCCAAACAACGATTCGATGAAGAAATGAACTTGGTCGATTCTATCGGGAATTGCCGCGCCAGGCTTCACTTTTCTGATGCTAACCCCCGATTTCTGATCCCTGCTTATAATGCGTACTTCAAGGATGATCGAGATGAACAAAGCTTTTACCCGGGAAGACGCAGCTGATGAGGACGATGACGGACTTCTGCCGGCGCCGGCATTGCCTGTCAACGCGCCCAATTACATGACGCCGACCGGCTTTGCCCGGTTGAAGGCGGAGCTGGACCGGTTGACCGGCGCTGAACGGCCGGCGTTAGTGGCAACCGTCGCTTGGGCAGCGGGTAACGGCGACCGTTCCGAGAACGGCGATTATATTTATGGCAAGAAACGGCTGCGCGAGATCGACCGCCGCATCCGCTTTCTGGTCAAACGCCTCGATAAAGCGGTGGTGGTTGACCCGACTGAACGGCGCGATGACAGCGAACGTATTTATTTCGGCGCCACGGTCGATATTGCCAACAGCGATGGCGAAGAGCGTACCGTGACTATTGTCGGTGTTGACGAGTTTGATCCGGCGCGTGGTCACATCAGTTGGGTGTCGCCGATGGCGACGGCGTTATTGCGCTCTCGCGTCGGCGACACGGTGGCTTTGCGAACTCCTGCCGGAATCGAGGAAATCAGCATCGTCGATGTTCGCTACATGGACGTGGCTGGTCATTGACTCCCCCGGTGGGGACGCCTATAGTATCTTTTTTCGTGTCTTAATTTTGCTTGCTTTTTTTCGCCCAGATGTGTTTCCGACTCTGATGCTCGTGCCAACGCTTTTGTCAAACCCGACTCATGGATACCGAACTTCGCATTCTCGAAAAAAAACTGCATACGCTCTTTGAGCACACTCGCGCGCTGCGTATGGCCAACGAAGCCCTGCGGCGCGACCTTGCCCGTGCGCGTGAAGAAAATCAGGCATTGATGCAACGTACCCAGGAGGCGAGCGTGCGCCTCGAAGCAGTGTTGTCGCGATTACCGGAGGCCTCGTTATGACGACTTCTTCGGAACGAACGCTGGCGCTCGATGTTCATATTCTGGGGCGTGCTTACAAAGTTGCTTGCAAAGAACACGAACGGTCGGCGTTGCTCGAAGCCGTCGCGATGTTGAACGAGCGAATGGAGACCATTCAGAACGGCAACAAGTCCACCAGTATCGAACGCATCGCCGTCATTGCGGCGCTCAATCTTGCCAACGAATTGTTGCAAACGCGTACCGAACGTGACGATGCCCGCAGAGAAGCGGCAACGATCCCTGAGGATGTCGTACATGCGCAACAACGGTTGCGTGAATTGCATTTATCAATCGACAGAATACTGGTTGAACCCGAAAAATTATTGTGATCCTCTGGCGATCTGTGCTAAGGTAAAGACAGTAGCTTCTATCCCCTGCGGTGTTCGTGACGGTCAGCCGTTCTTTGAACCAATGCATTGTGCTTGGCTGCCAACTTCGGAGGCTGGTGTTCGCTTCATTTCTGAATGCGTCTAAAGGCCTCGTCAGGCGGCCACTCTTGAACCCAGGTTCAAGAAAGTGATCGAACGGCACAGGTGGGGGGCCTTTTGCAGCCGGTTTTAAGCAGTGAAACCCGGCTGATATTTTCCCAAGGCGCATCGTACGATGCGCCTTTTTTCTTTGACGCGTTTTCGTTGCGCTCTTGTTTTGCGCAAAACTCGATTACAATGAGCGCTTCGACAACCGCCGCTCCGGTAAAAATATAAAGAAGGCAAGAATGGAAACCGTGCTGATCTTTGCCGGGTTGTTGCTGCTGGGAGCGGTTGTCGGTTTTCTCGCAGGCTTGCTCGGCATCGGCGGCGGTTTGTTGACTGTTCCTTTTATCACGATGCTTCTGGCGCAACATGCCGCCTCCAGCGAGCAGGTTGTTCACATGGCCGTCGCTACTTCGGCCGCCACCATTGTCTTTACTTCGCTGTCGTCGATTCGTGCGCATTACGCCCATAGCGCTATCTTGTGGCCAATATGCCGCAGTGTCGTTCCCGGTCTGTTGCTCGGCGGTTTTCTTGGCGCCCAACTGGCCAGCTTGTTGCCGAAAGCGCCGCTGGCGTTATTCTTCGCGTTGTTCACTGCATTTTCTGCGACACAAATGCTGCTGGGCAAAACACCGAAAGCAACCCGCGAATTGCCAAAAAGCTTGGGGCTGGCGAGCGTCGGCACCGTCATCGGCATCATCTCCAGTCTGATCGGCGCCGGCGGCGGCTTTTTGTCGGTGCCGTATCTGATATGGAACAACGTGCCGATTCGTAATGCTGTCGCTACCTCGGCAGCGATGAGTTTTCCGATCGCCGCCGCCAGTACGATTGGTTTCATTATTGCCGGGTGGAATGCTCCCGATCGCCCGGAGTACTCTTTTGGCTATATCTATATGCCGGCGTTGGTTGCTATCGCTGCGACCAGTATTCTCTTCGCTCCGTTCGGCGCCCGCGCTGCGCACCGCTGGCCGGTCGCCACGATCCGTCGCTTTTTTGCATTTCTGCTCTACGCTTTGAGCGTGTACATGGTGCGAAAGGCGTTTTTTACCTGATTCCCCAACAGGTTTCTTCCCGTCGGTTTTTTGGGGGGCGTATTTGTTGCTTCGCCCCGACAAAATAAATGTGCGTGAGTTAGCATAAGTCGAGCGCGCGTCGTGTTGGTGGGTTGGAACAACCCGCCTCGCCTGGCCTCCTTACGCCCATCTTGATACCATCCCAACGGGCACCACAAAAGCTTGTATAAAACCTCGCCAGAGTGTTTTTGCGCATTCTTTTTTGTAATGCGCTATTTCCCATTTTATATTTTGTATTTCCCATTTTCATGTTTCCCTCCCCGGCGAAGCGCCGACAACTGTTATAATGTGCGCCCCAAGTCACCCGGGCCGTTTGCTTTTACGATGCAGGGTTGTTATCCGCTTTATTCGACACGGCTCGTTGATACGTTTTGTCTTTGCCGCCTGCTTTTCATCGTCTGAGGTTTTCGTTGAACGCTTCGTTTTTCGTCGCTGCTGCCAATACCGCCGTTGATGTCGTTAAAACGACATTGACGATCGGGTCGCATCACCTAGGGCAGGGCAAAGGCTTGGCGTTAGCGCCAATGGCGGGCGTGACCGATAAACCGTTTCGGGCGTTGTGTCGGCGTTGGGGCGCTGGCTATACCGTCGCGGAAATGATCAGCGCGCAGCCGCATCTGCGGCATTCGAGAAAGTCGCGCCGACGTACTGACTGTTGCGGCGAACCAGCGCCGATCGCCGTGCAACTGGTTGGTAATGACCCGGCACAAATGGCTGATGCGGCACGCTACAGCGTGGCTCATGGTGCGCACATCATCGACATCAACATGGGCTGCCCTGCCAAAAAAGTTTGCAATGCCGCTGCCGGATCGGCGCTGCTGGCAGACGAGGCGCGCGTTGCGCACATTCTGGACGCTGTTGTTCGTGCCGTTGAGGTTCCCGTTACATTAAAATTTCGTACCGGTGTATCGCCGACGATGCGTAACGCCGTACGTATCGCCCGTTTGGCTGAAGATGCCGGGATCGCAATGTTAGCGCTGCATGGTCGCACCCGTGCTTGTGCGTTTACCGGTTCTGCCGAATACGAAACGATCGCCGCCGTCAAACGCGCCGTTCGCATTCCGGTACTGGCGAACGGTGACATCAACTCGCCGCACAAAGCTTTGCGCGTTTTGCGCGAAACCGGCGCCGACAGCGTGATGATCGGGCGCGCTGCGCTGGGGCAGCCCTGGTTGTTCCGTGACATCGCGCATTTTGCTGCGCACGGTGTTCTACCGTCGCCGCTGACGCTGGAAGAACGCCTCGCTGTGATTGATTCGCATCTCGTCGCACTTTACGAATTTTACGGTGAAGCGCACGGCGTCCGTATTGCGCGCAAGCACCTTGGCTACTACCTGCGGTATCTGCCGGTTTCAGAGAGCAACGCAGAAAACCTGCGCCAACGTATCAATACTGCTGTTACCGCTGCTGCGCAGCGGGAAATTTTATTTCGTTTTTTTGATTCTGCATCGACGACCGTTTTCGTTGATACTTTTCCTTATTCCAAGGTAGCCTGACATGAAAAAAAATCTCGCCAAAGCCGCCCGCCAGATCGACACCAGCGTTGAAACCGCGCTCGATTGCTATTTTCACGAGATGGACGGGGAAATCCCCGACAACTTATACGAAATGATCATCGGGCGCACCGAGCGCATACTGATTACTGCTGTGATGGAGCGTGCGCAGGGTAACCAGAGCCAGGCGGCCAGAATGCTGGGCATCAGCCGAATCACGCTGCGCAGCAGGCTGGCAGCTTACAACCTGATCTGATGTGGGCATCATGTCGAAAGAAACCCTGATTCTTGAAAAAAACGCGCCGGTGCGTTGCGCTTTGTTGTCCGTGTCGGACAAAACCGGCGTCGTCGAATTTGCGAAAGGATTGCACGCGCGCGGCATCGCCCTTTTGTCCACCGGCGGGACTGCGACGGCGTTGATCAAAGCGGGGCTGCCCGTGACTGAAGTCGGGCAGCACACCGGTTTTCCCGAAATGCTGGATGGCCGCGTTAAAACACTGCATCCGAAGATTCACGGCGGCATCCTGGCGCGACGCGACCTTCCCGAGCACGTCAAAGCGCTTGCCGATCACGGCATCGCTACCATTGATCTTGTTGTCGTCAACCTTTATCCGTTCCGCGAAACCGTCGCTCGCGACGGTTGCACGCTTGAGGACGCCATCGAAAACATCGATATCGGCGGCCCAAGCATGGTGCGCGCTGCTGCCAAAAACTGGAAGCACGTCGGTATTGTTGTTGAACCTGCTGATTATCCGGCGTTGCTTGAAGCGCTCGATCAAAATAGTAACGCACTGCCGGAAGCGTTGCGTTTCAATCTGGCGCGCAAAGCGTTTGCGCATACCGCCGCTTACGACGGCGCAATCGCCAACTGGTTGACCGCCCGCAACGAAGAGGGCGCAGCGGAAGATTTTCCGCAGTCGTTTCATTACCACGGCGTTTGTGTGCAGACCTTGCGCTATGGTGAAAACCCGCACCAGAAAGCAGCGTTCTACCGCGATGAAACGCCGCCCGTCGGCTCGCTCTCGACCTTCGCGTTGTTGCAAGGCAAAGCATTGTCGTACAACAACCTTGCCGACAGCGACGCCGCCTGGGAATGCGTCAAAGCCTTGCCTGCATCCGCTTGCGTGATCGTCAAACACGCCAACCCGTGCGGCGTTGCCGTTGCCGGTAGCGCACTCGATGCCTATCGCAAAGCGTGGACTACTGATCCGGTATCGGCGTTTGGCGGCATCATCGCTTTCAACAGTGTGGTCGATGAAGCTGCCGCCGCCACTATCTGCGAACAATTTTTGGAAGTTCTGATTGCGCCCGCTTATACCGACAGCGCCAAAGCCGTTCTGACGAAAAAACCGAATGTGCGCGTGCTGGAGATCGCGCTGCCGAAAACAAGTGGCAGTGCGTTGGCTCTCGACTTCAAGCGGGTCGGCGGTGGGCTGCTGGTGCAGAGCGCCGACAACCATACTGCGGTGCCCAATACCTGGCGCGTCGTCACCAGGAAAGCGCCGACTGCCGATGAAATGCGTGACCTCGTGTTCGCCTGGAACGTCGCCAAATACGTCAAGTCGAACACCATCGTCTATGCCCGCAATTTGCAAACAGTGGGCGTTGGCGCCGGTCAGATGAGCCGAATTGATTCGGCGCGAATCGCTGCGCTGAAAGCGCAGCAGGCCAATTTAACTTTACAGGGTTCGGCGGCGGCTTCCGACGCGTTCTTCCCGTTCCGCGATGGCCTCGACGTTATCATTGACCATGGCGCGACGGCCGTCGTTCAACCCGGCGGCAGCGTGCGCGACGAAGAAGTGATCGCCGCTGCTGACGAGCGTAACATCGCGATGGTCTTTACCGGAATGCGCCATTTCCGCCACTGATGGCGGCGAGGTTCATTGAGCCCGCACTGATCATGAAAAAACACTTTTGTTCTTTCGTGTTGACGCTAGTCGTGATATGTTGCGCAACTCCGACTTTGGCTGCGTTTGAGTGCGCCGACATGGGAGAGTGGTTGGGTGCTCCTTGCCGCCGTTTGGCGCAGACGTATCGTGATGGCGACAATGAACTTTTTCTGTCCGGCTACGCCTGGCATCTGCCGATGACCTACACCAAGGAGAAGCGCAGGCAGTTGAACGAATACGCCGCCGGCTTCGGCATGGGGCGCGTCGTCGAAGACCCCGATGGCGATACTCACTCGGTGTTTTTGACGGCATTTCTTGATTCGCACAAATGCGTTCAGTGGAATCTGGGCTATACCTGGTCAACGTACTGGGGGGAACGAGATTCGCTTCAGGTCGGGCTGGGTTACGCTGCGGTGATCGTGCAGCGCCCCGATGTCTTTGATGGCGTGCCTTTTCCTGCCGCATTGCCGCTGTTGTCGTTTCGTTATAAAGACGCAACGCTGGTCACCACGTTCATTCCGACCGTCGGTGGCGGTGTCAACAACGGCAGCGTGTTGTATGTGTTTGGCCGTTATACGCTCAAATAAATTCACTCCCACTTTTATTTGATTTCACATCAGTTTTTTCATCAGGTTTTTCTTGAACATGAATCTTCTCATCATCGGCAACGGCGGTCGTGAACACGCCCTCGCCTGGAAAGCGGCGCGATCGCCGCGCATCACCAAAGTTTTTGTCGCGCCCGGCAATGCCGGCACCGCACGCGAAGAAGGCGTCGTCAATGTTCCGATTCCGCCGACTGCTGACCGTTTTTCCGAATTGATGGATTTCGTACGCCGCGAAAATATTGCGATGACCCTCGTCGGCCCGGAAGCGCCACTCGCCGCCGGCATTGTCGATGTGTTTCGGAAAGCTGGTCTACGTATCTTCGGTCCGACGCAAGCCGCCGCGCAGCTCGAAAGCTCAAAAGATTTCGCCAAGCGCTTCATGCAGCGGCACCGTATCCCCACCGCGTCCTCGCAAACCTTTACCGATCCTGACGCTGCCCGTGCCTATGTCGAAACACACGCATTGCCGGTTGTGATTAAAGCCGACGGTTTGGCGGCAGGTAAAGGTGTCGTCGTTGCGGTGACGCGCGAAGAAGCGTTAACGACAGTCGCCGACATGTTGAGCGGTCATGCACTGGGTGATGCCGGAGCTCGCGTTGTGATCGAAACTTTTCTCGATGGCGAAGAGGCCAGCTTCATCGTGATGAGCGATGGCGTTCACGTTTTGCCACTGGCGTCGAGCCAGGATCACAAACGCTTGCGCGACCACGACGAAGGCCCCAACACCGGCGGGATGGGTGCGTATTCTCCGGCACCGGTGATTACGCCTGAACTGCACGCTCGCATCATGCGCGAAATCATCATGCCGACCATTCAGGGGATGGCGACGGAAGGCTCTCCGTTCACCGGCTTTCTCTACGCTGGCGTGATGATCAGCCCGCAAGGCGACCCGTACGTAATCGAATTCAACTGTAGGATGGGCGATCCGGAGACGCAACCGATCATGATGCGCCTGCGCAGTGACCTCGTCGATCTCATCGAGCACGGCGTCGATGGCACACTCAACGCCGTCGAAAGCGAATGGAGCCGACAGGCCGCGCTCGGCGTCGTGCTTGCTGCGCCCGGTTATCCGCAAGCACCGAAAACCGGCGCGCCGATTGCGGGACTCGACGCCGATAGTGATTGCAATGGCGCGGCCAAAATATTTCATGGCGGCACCCGGCAAGAGGGCAACACCGTGGTGACTGCCGGCGGTCGTGTGCTGTGCGTCACCGCTCTCGGCGAGTCAATCAAACTCGCGCAACGCGCTGCTTACGAAATTGTTGATGCTGTCACCTTCGAGGGCAAGCAGTGTCGCCGTGACATCGGCTACCGGGCATTGTCGCGCCCGGCAAGCGTGAACGGCAACGATCCAAATTAACAAAAACCAATTAATCGCAGAGCGCGCGTAGGAAGCAAAGAAATTACCACGCGAAGACGCGAAGAAAAATGTTCCCCTCTCCCGCTTGCGAGAGAGGAGTCGGGGAGAAGACATAAAAAATCCCTCCTTTAAAGGAGAGGTTGGGGTGAGGTTATTCAGCTGCTTCGCGTCGGGAAAATGACTCCTGGACGGCGCTTCGCTTGCTCAGACAGCTCGCTGAAATGAAGATGTAAAGGTTTCTCTTTGCGCTCTATGCGTTCTTTGCGGTTAAAATAACATTTATGGAGAAAACTGCGTTTGACGACAGCGCCCTGCGCGAAACCACAGTGGACAGCGCCGCCGTATTCGACGGTGTGTTGCTGCATGTTCGGCGCGATACGGTGCTTCTTCCCAATGGCCGCGCGACGGCGCGCGAATACGTACGCCACCCGGGCGCGGCGCTGATCGTGCCGGTGCTCGATGATGGCTGCCTGCTGCTTGAACGCCAGTTTCGTTATCCGAATCGAACCGTATTCATCGAATTTCCGGCCGGCAAACTCGATCCCGGCGAAGCGCCGCTCGTCACTGCCCAGCGCGAATTGCGCGAGGAAACCGGTTATACGGCGGCGCGCTGGCGCACGCTCGGCAAAATTCATCCGCTGGTTGCTTACTCCGACGAAGTTATTTACCTGTTTGCCGCCGAAGGTTTGACGCTGAACGAAAGCCGACACGATGCCGATGAATTTCTCGAACTCATCACGATGACGCCTGCCGAAGTTGCCACCACCATCGAACGCGGCGACATCACCGACGCCAAAACCGTGTGCGCGTTTTCGCTGTGGCGGGGGCTGGGATCGGAGATCAGAAGTCAGAGGTCAGAGGTCAGCAAGGGTGGATAAGGCAGCAAGCCGTCATCCGCTACGAGTTGGTGGGGTAATCCAAACGCAGCAATGTAAACGTATTGCGGCTCTCTGGAGAAAACCATGAACAAGCGGTTCCTGATATTCGTTCTTATATTTGTCAGCGGCGTTGCGCAAGCTGATACCCCCTTGCCGCCACCGGAAAAGACGCGCACCTGCTCGCCATCGGGCGCGTTTTGCGCCGCGTCCGATCCCAAAACCGATCAAACCATCGTCAGCCGCAGTGATGGCGGGGCGCCCACATGGGAAGTTCCCGGCTGGCATCGCTGGCTGTTCGTTACGGACAACGGGAAAAACATCATCGTGGATCACACCGGAGGCTTGGTAGGCCAGGATGCTACGCTCGATACGCCCGTGCTGTCCTTTTACAGCGCGAGCGGCCTGCTGCGAACAGTCAGGTTGGGCGATCTTTATCAGAGCGTGGGTCAGTTGCAGAAAACCGTATCGCACTATGCCTGGAGAATTTCGGTATCGCTCGACAAGATCGGACGGCTGATCGTCAAACGCCTGGATGGCAGTACGGTGGCTTTCGATCCAGCGACGGGGCGTTCGCTGTAGTAAAGAGTCGGGTTAGCTTGCGCATGCCCCAACTGCATGATGAGGCCAAGGTGATGAGAAGGCTCATTGTTCAAAACCGACATGCTGAGCTTGATCAGCCAAGACTTGGGGGCGGTGCGTTACTCGACAAAAATATGCCTTGGCCGCGTGATCCCAAAGATAACCCAATGCTGATGCTGGCATCAGTTCCCGCACGATTCTTGCCCGATTTTGAGTTTGCTCCCGACGATATTTATTGCTCATTTTTTGCCGCCTTCGACTTGAATGACTACGACCATCTGGTCTGGATGGCGGACAGCTACAAACACCATGAACATGGTTCCTGCATCATAATACATAAGAAATCAGTTTCAGAAAGAAACGAAGGCCCTGATATTTTAAAAGGCACAAAATTGATAACGCTGGATGAGAAGTTGGATGAGGAGACCAACTGGGTTCAAGATGAAATAATCGTTCCCGGGATGCGCTATTTATTTGAGCTGAGCGGCTATGCGATCGAAGATGCTTTTCCGGGAAATCGCGGCATCTGGCGCGATGGGGTAGGATACTTCTTCATATCGGATAGACTAAACCTCTCTGATAACGCCGGATTTATCCTGTTGCAAGATACCTGATGATTGCTCTCAGCCGGGCGGGCAAAATCGAAGCCCGTATTTTGATCGACGACCGTAACCATGCAAAAACAGCCACTCTTTCGCAAAGTCAATACAACGGCACATCGCTCACGTGTGCGCGTCAGTGGCGAGTATTGCTCACAGAGAAATACGAAAAGGGAAATCGAGTCAGACGCCATGCGCCGTTCCATGCACGGGAAGGCACACCGGGGGCGAGATTACACCCCGTTGTTTAAATTCCTTCTCTCAAAGGTCGGGCAGCCCTGGAACCAGGTGCATTCGGAAGCGGTGAGCCGACTTGATCGGGAGGAACCGATCTTTTGGCTCGTGGCTTTGCAAGAGAGCGAGCGTCGGGATTACGTTCGAGTGAGCGAGTCCTCTTACTACAGTGGTCTTTATGTCGATTCGCAGGGGCTGCTGCAACGGGTGAACCCTTCGCTTGACTCGTCCAGCCTTGAACCGATGTGCAAGTGCTGTACGCACACTTTCAACGGCGTACGTTTCACGCGGCCTTTTCGAGGCCTGCGTTCCAGCATTGAGCCCGGTGACGGCAGTGTGGTTTGATCATGCCGCCTTTATATCCGGAGGAGCCCCTCGCCTGCTATAAAATACGGCATCCACAACCCGATCGAAAAAAATCATGATCGCTCGCCATCTCATCATCGCTGGTCGTGTTCAGGGTGTTTCTTTCCGGGGCGGTTTTGTTGCCGAAGCGCATAAGCGACGGCTTGCGGGTTGGGTACGCAATAATCAAGACGGCACGGTCGAAGCCTTGATACAGGGAGAGGAAGAAGAAGTCGAAGCGTTGATACAATGGTGCCGTCGCGGCCCGCCCGCCGCCGATGTCACCGGATTGACTGTGGCCGACGTTGGTGCTGATCCGACCTTACAAACTTTCGAGAAACGCATCGGCATTTCCGATTCCTGATTCTTGTCGCGTTGCCATATTCCGTTTCCGGGACGTCGGTCTTCTGCTATGCTGCAACCGTTGGTGCAATTCAGAGAGTAGGAGAAAGGCCCGGCGTTGATGCCTGTCTCGTATTCATATTTTTGTATTCGTATTTTCATATTCGCCATTTTCGACAACCATGACACACGACGCGGCGCGTTCTTCTTTGCAGTCACCTTCTTCCAACGAATTGCAGCGCAGCCTGAAAGCGCGCCATTTGACGATGATCGCTATCGGCGGTTCCATCGGCACGGGTCTTTTCGTTGCTTCCGGCGCGACTATTGCACAAGCCGGCCCCGGTGGCGCGTTGTTCTCTTATATGCTCATCGGGCTGATGGTGTATTTTCTGATGACCAGCCTCGGTGAACTCGCTTCCTGTATGCCGGTATCCGGTTCGTTTGCCACTTATGGTTCACGTTATGTCGAAGAGGGTTTTGGCTTTGCGCTCGGTTGGAATTACTGGTACAACTGGGCGGTCACTGTCGCCGTTGATCTGGTGGCCGCGCAACTGGTGATGCAGTATTGGTTTCCCGGCATCAACAGCGTTATCTGGAGCGCCTTGTTCCTGGCGATCATCTTCGCGCTTAATTATATTTCGGTGCGCGGTTTCGGCGAAGGCGAATACTGGTTTGCGCTGATCAAAGTGGTGACCATCATTGTCTTCATTGTCATCGGACTGGCGATGATCATCGGTATCCTGCGCGGTGGCGAACACGCCGGTTTCCAGAATTGGGTCATCGGCGACGCACCTTTCGCCGGCGGAATCGGCGCCATGATCGGGGTGGCGATGATCGTCGGTTTCTCGTTTCAAGGCACTGAGTTGATCGGTATCGCCGCCGGTGAGTCGCAGAATCCACAGCGCAACATCCCGATTGCGATACGACGGGTCTTCTGGCGCATCCTGCTGTTTTACATCTTCGCGATTCTGGTTATCAGTCTGATCATTCCATACACCGATCCCAACCTGTTGCGCAACGACGTGACCGACATCGGCGTCAGTCCGTTTACGCTGGTGTTCGAGCGAGCAGGATTGGCCTTCGCCGCCGGTGTGATGAACGCGGTGATTCTGACCTCGGTGTTGTCAGCCGGCAACTCCGGGATGTACGCTTCGACGCGTATTCTGTATGCGCTGGCTGTCGTCGGTAAAGCGCCGAAAATTTTTGCCCGCTTGTCGAAGAGCGGCGTACCCCGCAACGCGTTGTACGCCACCACGCTGATCAGCATGTTGTGCTTTTTGACATCGCTGTTCCAGAATCAGGCGGTGTATTTGTGGCTGCTCAACACTTCCGGAATGTGCGGCTTCATCGCCTGGCTCGGCATCGCCATCAGTCATTACCGTTTCCGTAAGGGCTATGTCGCGCAAGGCCGCGATCTCTCGAAGTTGCCGTATCGGTCGAAATGGTTTCCGTTCGGCCCGATCTTTGCGTTCGTGTTGTGCCTGATTATTGCGCTCGGGCAAAACTACGAGGGCTTCTTCGCCGAAAAAATCGACTGGCTCGGCGCGCTCGCCACTTACATCGGTATCCCACTTTTCCTGGTGATCTGGTGGGGATACAAGCTGGCGAAAAAGACGCGCTTCATCCGGTATGAAGAAATGGAATTTCCGAACGAGAAACCGGATCACGAGGCCTCTTTTCAGTAAGCAAGCCCGGGGAAGCAAAGCGCCATCAGGAACCCAAAAACGATTTAACCGCAAAGAGCGCAAAGAGGAATTTTCACGCGGAGCCGCGAAGAAAAAGCCCCCTCAAGAGCTTGCTCCCGAAACGATTTTGAGTAGGGAGCGGGGTCATCTTCTCAAGAGAAAAGACGTCGAGGCGTCGTTGGCTTGTCAGGGCTGATTCGCCTGCAGACGCAGGCGTTGCGCTTCGTAGCTCTTGAGATGGGTGTACGCAAAATAAAGCGCCGAACGTTCGTCCAGCGTCGTCGGGTTACGCCGAAACCACAAATCGCCGAGCAAATGTTCGGCCTCGGTCAGCGCGTTGCGCTCGATATCGCGCAGCATCGACGCCATGAACAACGATCCCGGCGCCGTGAGCATCGTACGAGCGCGCTCAATGGCTTTCTCGCGCACCGGATGCCCATTGTGCGCCGCGACGGCGCAACATTCTTCAATCAATCGTATCGCCAACCCCGCGCCGTCGGCGGCAACGTAATCGCCGACGGGGCTGCGCATCAAACAGGTCATCCCGGCAGCGGCAGCAATGAACACCCACTTTTCCCACATCTCATGAAAAATGTCGGTGCTGAAGCGCGCATCGAAGCCGGCGCCCATTAACGTCGCCATTAACAACTTCGCGCGCTCGGACGTGCCGCCGTCGAGTTCGCCGAACATCAGCGTATCCGTGTTGTTGTAGTGAACGATAGCGCCTTGCGCGTCACGATCGACCGAAATGAAACACAAGCCGCCGAGCAGATTGATTTTTGCAAAGCGCGCGGCGAGAACGTCGAGATGTCGCAACCCGTTCAGCAGCGGCACGATCATGGTTTGCGGGCCAACGGCTGGCGCCATCGCTTCAATCGCTTCCGATAAATCATAGGCTTTGCAACTGAGCAGGACCGCGTCGAAGGTTGTTTGCGGTTGCCCCGTTATCACACAAGGTGGATGAGGCCGCGTCACATCGCCGCGCGGACTGCGAACGATGAGACCATGCTGCGCCAACACGGCTGCTCGTGACGGCCTGACCAGAAAAGTCACATCGCGCCCGGCTTCGAGTAAACGGCCACCGAAATAACCGCCGATGGCGCCGGCGCCCACGATCAGAATCCGCATTTCAATTCCCCCCGTCTTTCGTTATTCTTACGCCCGCTGCCCGGCAATCAATGGCGTTGCCGGCTGTACATCGGCGTTTTGCGCGCGCTGCATCAACGCATGGTCGATCAACACCAGCGCCAACATCGCTTCGGCAATCGGCGCCGCCCGCAACCCGACACAAGGATCGTGCCGACCGGTCGTTCGCATGATTGCAGCTTCGCCTTGCGTCGTGATCGAACGGCGCGGCGTGGTTATCGAAGACGTCGGCTTTACGGCGATCTGCACAATGATGTTCTGGCCGGTCGAAATACCGCCGAGAATTCCGCCGGCGTGGTTCGACAAAAATCCGTCAGGCGTCATCTCGTCGCCGTGCTCTGTTCCCTGTTGGACCGCCGACGCGATGCCATCACCGATTTCAACCGCCTTCACCGCATTGATCCCCATCATTGCGTAGGCAATATCGGCATCGAGCCGGTCATAGACAGGCTGCCCCAGCCCAACCGGAACGCCGGTTGCTTCAACCAGCAACGAGGCGCCGCATGAATCACCTGCCCGGCGCAGCTCGTCGAGATAACTTTCCAGTTTCGGAACAGCACCGGGATCAGAGACAAAAAAAGGATTCTGTGCAACATGCGCCCAATCGACGAGCGGAACAGAGTATTTCCCGACGCGCGTCACACAAGCGCGGATCATCGTCCCGTAACGTTCAAGCAACCACTTTTTAGCAATCGCGCCCGCCGCCACCCGCACGGCGGTTTCTCGCGCCGACGCGCGCCCGCCGCCGCGATAATCGCGGAAACCGTATTTCTGTGTATAAGTGTAGTCGGCGTGTCCGGGACGGAAGGTTGCCGCGACTTCGCGGTAATCCTGACTGCGTGCGTCCTGATTGCGAATCAGAAACGCAATCGGCGTGCCGGTCGTCTTGCCTTCAAACACCCCCGAAAGAATCTCCACCGTGTCCGGCTCGCGTCGCTGCGTGACGTATTTCGATGTTCCCGGACGGCGACGATCAAGCTCCCGTTGCAAATCGGCCTCGCACAACGCCAGCCCCGGCGGGCAGCCATCGACAACTCCGCCGATTGCCGGGCCGTGCGATTCGCCGAATGAAGTGACACAAAAAAGTTTCCCGAAAGTGTTGCCGGACATGGTGGGTCGAAAATAAAGAAAGAATAAGTCTAGCGCGTTTTTGGGTGAGATGGCGCGCGGAGGCGCGGAGAAAACCCGTCAACCACGAAAAGCACGAAAGCCTCGAACCCGTGTAGCCCGGATAAACGAAGCGCGTCATCCTGCGCAAAGTCGCAGTACCGGGAATGACGGGGGAAAGGGGCGCTATCGGCGCGTTTTGCCCAGGAAGCAATCTACTTCCCATCACCATGCGAAATACCCCCTCTCCCGCAAGGAGAGGGGGGAACGTTTTTCTGCGCCTCCGCACCTTCGCGTGAGGCTGTTTTTCATGGTCTTCGTGTCTTTCGTGGTTAAAAGGTTTAACCGGCGGTATAATGCAGCCTTCCGAGGAGCGCTGCGACTTTGCGTCGGTCTCCCGACCGCAAAGCCAGGCTCGGATGGCATTAACGGCGCTCGCGGCTTTCTTGTGTAAACCCGGAAAGCGCGGGCGAGACCTTTTCTCGTCGTGCTTCCTTTTTTGACCGTTTTTGAAAGGACTTCACGATGTTGCATCCTTCCCAACACACGACGAACGATTATTACGTCGCCGATCTGTCGCTGGCCGGCTGGGGGCGGCGCGAGATTGCCATTGCTGAAACCGAAATGCCGGGGCTGATGGCGATCCGCGAAGAATACGCTGCGCAAAAACCGCTGACCGGCGCGCGTGTCGCCGGGTCGTTGCACATGACGATTCAGACTGCGGTGTTGATTGAAACACTGCAAGCGCTGGGCGCGCAGGTGCGCTGGGCGTCGTGCAATATTTATTCGACGCAGGATCATGCTGCTGCCGCGATTGCCGCGCAGGGCACGCCGGTATTTGCGTACAAGGGTGAAACGCTGGACGAATACTGGGAATTCACGCATCGGATTCTGCAATGGCCGGGCGATGGAACGCCGAACATGATTCTTGATGATGGCGGCGACGCGACGCTGCTTGTTCATCTCGGTAGCGAAGCCGAAAAAAATCCTGCGCTGCTCGATCACCCAGCCAGCGAAGAAGAGCAGGCGTTGTTCGCTTCGATCAAAAAGACGCTGAAAGCGTCGCCGGGTTTTTATTCAAAGATCAAAGCGTCGATTCGCGGCGTAACCGAGGAAACGACGACTGGCGTTCACCGTTTGCAACAAATGCACGAGCAAGGGCGTTTGTCGTTTCCGGCGATCAATGTCAACGATTCGGTCACCAAATCGAAGTTCGACAATCTTTACGGTTGCCGCGAATCGCTGCTCGACGGTATCAAGCGCGCCACCGATGTGATGATCGCCGGCAAGGTTGCCGTTATCTGCGGCTACGGCGATGTCGGTAAAGGATCGGCACAGGCGCTGCGTTCGTTGTCGGCACAGGTGTGGGTCACCGAGATTGACCCGATCTGCGCGTTGCAGGCGGCGATGGAAGGGTATCGCGTCGTTACAATGGACGAAGCCGCCGACAAGGCTGATATTTTTGTGACGTGTACCGGCAACCGCGATGTGATTACGCACGACCATATGGCGCGGATGAAAAACAACGCGATTGTCTGCAACATCGGTCATTTCGACAACGAAATTCAAGTTACTTCGTTGCGCAAGTATCGCTGGGAAAACATCAAGCCGCAGGTCGATCATATTATTTTTCCCGACGGCAAACGGATCATCCTGCTCGCCGAAGGCCGCCTGGTGAATCTGGGTTGCGCTACTGGCCATCCGTCGTATGTGATGAGTTCGTCGTTCGCCAATCAGACGTTGGCGCAGATTGAGCTGTGGAGCAAGCGCGATACCGGCGAGTATCCTGTCGGCGTTTATGTTTTGCCCAAGACGCTCGATGAAAAAGTGGCGCTGTTGCAACTGAAAAAATTGAACGCGCAGTTGACGGCGCTGACTCGAGATCAGGCAGCATACATCGGCGTGTCGGTCGAAGGGCCGTACAAGCCGGATACGTACCGTTATTGAGGGGCAGAGGTCAGATATCAGAGAGCCATTTCGCGTAAGATATTTTTTGCGCTCTATGCGTTCTTTGCGGTTAAAAAAGGATTCCGGAAAGGAAAGCGATGCAACAGAGCAACCTCATCCCCGCCCCCCCCCTCTCCTTGAAGGAGGGGGAGTGTTGCGGCAATGCCGCCCCTGTTTTCAGCCTCGAATTCTTTCCGCCGAAAACTCAGGAGGGCATCGACAAGCTGATTCGCATTCAGCGCGAATTGCAATGTTTGCGCCCGGCGTTCTGTTCGGTCACTTTCGGTGCGTGTGGTTCGACCCGCGAAGGAACGCTCGACATGGTGCTGGCGATGAAGCGCGACGGCCAGAACGCGACGCCGCACTTGTCTTGCATCGGCGCTTCCAAAGCGCAGATTCACGACATCATCGACCATTACCTTGCGCACGACATTCAACACCTCGTCGCGTTGCGCGGCGATCTGCCGTCGGGGACGTTCGACACCGGCGCTTTTCGTTACGCCGCCGAGCTCGTTGCTTTTATCCGCGAGATCAGCGGCGACCACTTTCACATTGAAGTGGCAGCGTATCCTGAAGTTCATCCGCAGGCAACGAGTGCCGAGGACGATCTGCGTTATTTCAAGCGCAAGATCGACGCCGGCGCCGACTCTGCGATTACACAGTATTTTTATAATGCCGAAGCTTACTGGTCTTTTGTCGATGCTTGTGCGGCGCTCGGCGTCACCGCACCGATTGTCCCCGGCATCATGCCGATCATGAGTTTTTCCCGGCTGTCCCGATTTTCCGAAATGTGCGGCGCCGAAATTCCGCGCTGGATTCGCCGCCGGATGGAAGGTTACGGCGACGATCTCGCTTCAGTCCGCGCATTTGGTCTCGATATCGTGACCGATCTTTGCGCCCGTTTGCTCGAACGCGGCGCGCCAGGGCTGCATTTCTATACCTTGAATCAGGCAGAGTTGACGCTCGAAATTTGTCGGCGTTTGGGGCTGGTAACGACCGGGCTAAATGTTTCGGAAGTGTCATAGGTAAAAAGTTACCGGCAATTTTTAACCATTTCCCATCTTTTCCGCGATAATACCGACTTCCCATTTCACCCAGGGCGGGGTTGTCGTCACCCTTTCGGCCATGAAACTGAATGTAGGACTTGTCGGAGGCACCGGCTATACCGGCGTTGAACTGTTGCGGCTGCTGGCGCAGCATCCGAATGCGGTGTTGCACAGCATCACATCGCGCAAGGATGCGGGCACTCCGGTCGTCAATTTTTTTCCAAGTCTGCGCGGCCATCCGGCGCTTGATAAGCTGGCGTTTTGCACGCCTGATGAGGCGCGCCTGACCGAATGCGATGTGGTTTTCTTCGCCACGCCGCACGGGGTGGCGATGAGCCAAGCCGAAACGCTGCTCGCCGCCGGTGTCAAGATCATCGACCTCGCTGCCGATTTTCGTCTCCGCGACTCCGCCGAATTCGAGCGCTGGTACAAAATGCCACACGCCTGCCCGCATCTGCTGGAAGAGGCAGTTTACGGGTTGCCGGAAATCAACCGCGAAGCTATTCGGCAGGCGCGCATCGTTGGCAACCCCGGTTGTTATCCAACCGCCGTGCAACTGGGTTTTCTGCCACTGCTGGAAGCGGGCGTCGTTGCTGCAGACGCGCTGATCGCCGACTGCAAATCCGGCGTTTCGGGCGCCGGGCGCGTTGCCGAGTTGTCGAAAATCTTTCCGGAGGTTACGGACAACTTTGCCGCTTACGGCGTCGCTGGACATCGCCACCATCCTGAAATTGAACAGGGATTACGCCGGATGGCCGGGCAGCCGGTGCAGTTGACGTTCACACCGCACCTGGTGCCGATGATCCGCGGCATTTTTGCGACGCTGTACGCAACGCTGATGGATGATTCTGTCGATGTGCAGGCGCTGTTCGAGCGGCGTTATGCAGGCGAGCCGTTTGTTGACGTGTTGCCGGTCGGCCGGTTGCCGGAGACCCGCTCGGTGCGCGCCTCCAATATGGTGCGTATTGCCGTCGTGCGGCGTCCGCGCGGCGTCACCGTGCTGGTCGTTGAGGACAATCTGGTCAAAGGCGCGGCAGGGCAGGCCGTGCAGAACATGAATCTGATGTTCGGGTTGCCGGAAACCGCCGGACTCGTTGCGTTGCCCGTATCGCCCTGATTTTTTGAATTAACGCAGCTTCATGAAAACCCTCCGCCGTCGCCTGTCTTCACTTTTTGCCGTCAGCGCCCGCCACAACATCGCGATTCGTCGGACGCGACCGCGATGGCAACAGGGGTTGGTGGCGGCGCTTATCCTTATCGCCGTGATCGCGGTGACTTGGTGGTTGGCGCGTTACGCTTTTCCGCCGCCGCCGCCACTGACCGCCGAGCAAATCAGCGCGCAGGAGCGTGAAAACACGCTGAACGACGAACTGGCCGATATGAGGCGCCGCAATGCTTCACTCGAGAGCGAACTGTCGATGCGTGAAGGTTCACAGACCACGCTGACCCAGCATGCCGAGGCGCTCGAGCAGGAAAACACGCAACTGAAAGAGGAGTTGACCTATTTGCAGAAACTGGTGGCCGATGCGACCCGCGAGGCCGGCGCCAAAATTCAGGACGTGCGTCTTGATCCGCAGGCCAACCGGACTTACCGCTACCGGATCCTGCTGGTGCAAGGCGGCAACCCGAAGAGCGATTTCGAAGGCACGGTCAAACTGCTGGCGAGTGCGAGCGCATCTTCGGGCGGCGCGGCGCGGGCGATACCGCTGGAGGCGGTTCCCGACAAAAACGGAGCTACCGACGCCACCCCCGACCTCGCTGCGCCGTTGCCGGTAAAATTCAAGTATTATCAACGTCTGGAAGGCGTATTCCGGGTGCCTGACGGTATGAAAGTTCAGCAATTTACTGTCCAGGTGTTCAAAAAGGGTAGCAGCTCGCCAGCCATTACCCGTTCGATCAACCTCAAGTAAGCACGTGCTGCTTTTACAACATCATGTTTTCAAACAAAAAAAACTCGCCCACCCCCCACATTGACTGCCTGATCAATACCGATACCATGATCAACGGCGATATCCTGTTCAACGGCGGTTTGCGTATTGACGGTGTCGTCAAAGGCAACATTTCCACCCATGAAGGCAGGGGAGGCACGCTGATCGTCAGCCAGCAAGCCAGGGTGGAAGGGCAGATAACGGTTACCCATGCCATCATCAATGGCGAAATTCAGGGAGACATCATCGCCGGAGAGACTTTGCAGCTTGAAGCGCACGCGCGGGTATCCGGCGATATTACCTACCATGCCCTCGAAATGCACCACGGCGCCATCGTCAGCGGCAAACTGACCTACGCAGCCCGCGAGCAGGAAGAAATAAGAGCGCTTCCGTTCCGGGAAGAGTCCTGACGCGCCCCGCGATTCTCCCAATCAGACGGGTCGAATCTGGCTATGGCGCGGGTTTAGTTACAAACAGTCGTCGGGCGAAATCGCTCCGAAAGTCGTATCGCCTCCGCTTTTGTCTTACAATGATCCGTCGCGCGGGCTTTCCGCGCCGTTCATTTCAGGAGTCACCATGTCTGTTTCTGCCACTGTCGTCACTGCTTCCGACAGCATCCCGGGCGAACCGCTGATTTTTACCGACGCGGCCGCCGCCAAAGTCAAATCGTTGATTGAAGAAGAGGGCAACCCCGACCTCAAGCTGCGCGTATTCGTCAGCGGCGGCGGTTGTTCCGGCTTCCAATACGGCTTCACCTTCGACGAAGTCGCCAACGAAGACGACACCGCGATGGAGAAAAACGGCGTTACCTTGCTGGTCGACCCGATGAGTTTTCAGTACCTGATGGGCGCCGAAATTGATTACAAGGACGATATTGGCGGCGCCCAATTCGTCATCAAGAACCCGAACGCGGTCACGACCTGCGGTTGTGGCTCGTCGTTTTCGGCTTGACAGGGACTGAGCGCCGGGAATCAGGCATCTGATTCCCGCGCTCTCCATTCTGAACCCTGAATCCTGATTTTCGATTGCCATGAAAAGAATCCTGACCATCCAGTCCCATGTCGTTTATGGGCACGCCGGCAACAGCGCCGCCGTTTTTCCGATGCGCCGCCTCGGCGCTGAAGTATGGCCGCTCAACACCGTGCAATTTTCCAACCATACCCAGTACCCTCAATATTCCGGAAGTGTGCTGCCAGCGGAGCAAATCAGCGAAATCGTCAAGGGCATCGCCTTAATCGGTCAGATCGGCCGCTGTGATGCCTTGCTCTCCGGTTACCTCGGTGCGCCGGAACAGGGGCAGGCGATTCTTGATGCGCTGGCGGTCATCAAAGCGGCCAATCCCAACGTGCTCTATTTCTGCGACCCGGTGATGGGACACCCGGAGAAGGGCTGCATCGTCGCCCCCGGAGTCGCCGAATTTCTGATCAACCAGGCGCTACCGGTTGCCGACATTATTGCGCCCAACATTCTGGAGCTTGCCAGCCTTGCCGGACGCGGCCTCGGTAACCCGTTGCGCAACCTTGACGAAGCGCTTGCTGCCGCCCGCAGCCTGCTCGATCGCGGTCCCGGCATCGTGCTCGTCAAACATCTGGCGCAAGCCGGTCGCGATCCCAACGCATTTGAGATGTTGCTCGTTGCGCCTCATGAGGCTTGGCACATCAGCCGCCCGTACCTTAATTTCGAAAAACAGCCCGTCGGCGTCGGCGATCTGACCAGCGGCTTGTTGCTCGTCAACCTGCTGCACGGCAAAACCCTGCGGGACGCGCTTGAACATACCACTGCCGCTGTTTACGAAGCCTTGCGCATCACCTATGAACATGGCGAATACGAATTGCAACTCGTCGCCGCGCAAGACCTGATCGCGCAACCGGAGGTGCACTTTACGGCGCAGCGGCTCAGTTGATAACCAAGCGGACAATTGAATTTTAACTGCCCGCTGAAAGCTCCCATGATCTCATCTTCTACCTTTCAAAAACGATTTTCTCCCGGGGCGTTGGCTTTTATTGGCCTCTTTTTTCTGGCGCTGACGGGCTTGGGCTGCTCGCCAAGTGACGGCGCTGCGAAAAAAACGGAAAGCGCTGCGAAAAAGACAGAAAGCGTTGCGGAAAAGACAGAAAGCGCGGACACTGGATTCAAAACCTTGTCGGCTGAGGACAAGACGAACCAACTTAAAGTCAAGATTAAGGTGCCGACGGATTGGAAAAGCCGCAACGACCTTAACGACGATGCTGTCATTCAAGCGTCGAACAAAGCGGACACGCTTTTTCTTGTTGTCATTTCCGAGCCTAAGGATCAGTTTGATCAGGGAACGAAGCTTGAAGATTATGCGGACATTGTCATCCAAAACTATCTGGAAAAAACGGAGGGCCAGTCTTCCGAAAAGCCGATAAAAACGACGGTCAATGGCAGGCCCGCTTTGCAGTACGAGATAGAAAGAAAAATGAACAAAATTGTGTCCGTCAAGCTCTATTTCGTTGTGATCAAGGGCGTTGAAGGATTTCATCAGGTACTGGTATGGACGCTCAGCTCAAACTGGGAGAAGAAACAGGCGGAGTTAAAGTCGATCGTCAACAGTTTCCAGGAAGTGTAATTCACCGATCGTCGCTCCGCTCGGAGATTCAGACGATTCACGCTATCGACAAAGTCGCCGCTTCTCTCCCGGAATGAGCACTACGCTTGCCATTGTCAGCATCATCACCGCGCTTGCGATAGGCGCGATCAGCCCGGGACCGAGCTTTGTTCTGGTTGCACGTACCGCTGCTGCTGCCGGTCGCCGCGAAGCCCTCGCTACGGCACTGGGGCTGGGTTGCGGCGCATTTGCTTTTGCCGTTATGGCGCTGCTTGGTTTGCATGCCGTTTTCGTCGCCGTTCCCTGGGCGTACACCGCGCTCAAACTGGGCGGTGGTATTTATCTGCTCTATCTGGCGTACCGAATCTGGCGCAGCGCCCGACAGCCGTTGCCGTCGCTGGCGCTGGCCAGCCGCTCGCAAGACGCCGGCGCACAACACGTTTATCCCCGTGTTTATTTGCGCGCTTATCTGCGAGGATTGGCTACGCAGTTGAGTAATCCCAAAACCGCCGTCGTCTTCGCCAGCGTCTTCGCGGCGCTGATGCCCGAGCATCCGGCGCTGGCGTTCTATCTGATTGTGCCAATCGCCGCTTTTGCCATTGACGCCGGCTGGTACACCATCGTTTCCTATGTGCTGTCAGCGACTGCGCCACGCGCTGTTTACCTGCGCTACAAAGCAAACTTCGACCGCCTCGCCGGCGGCATCATGGGATTGCTTGGGCTGAAACTGATTTCGATGGTCAGAGAGTAATCGTCAACGGGAAATAAAACCCGTTCAGCGGTTATACTTTCCTACCATTGCACTCTTGTAATCGAGACGCCCGTTGAAAAAGCCGCAGCCTGCCGTTGACTTATCGGCGCACACTCCCGTCATGGCGCAGTACCTCGGTTTCAAAGCCGAGCATCCGGACAAACTCGTCTTTTACCGGATGGGTGATTTTTACGAGCTTTTTTTTGAAGATGCCGAAAAAGCCGCTCGCCTGCTCGATATCACGCTGACCGCTCGCGGTCAGTCGGCAGGCCGCCCTATTCCGATGGCAGGCGTGCCGTTCCACGCGGTCGAGCAATACCTGGCGCGATTGATGCGGCTCGGCGAAACGGTGGTGATGGTCGAACAGATCGGCAACCCCGCCACCAGCAAAGGACCGGTTGAACGCAAAATCGCGCGCATCGTCACTCCCGGCACGCTAACCGACGCCCATTTGCTCGACGCGCGCCGCGATCGGCCATTGGTCGCTTGTGTGATCGACGGACATCGCGCAGGCGTCGCCTGGCTCAACTTCGCGTCGGGGCGTTTTACACTGACTGAAGTGGCGACGCGCGAAGCGGAAACCCTGCTGGAGCGCATTGAGCCGGCGGAATGGCTGATCGCCGACGACGATAACGCCGCATCACGCCCAGCCTATGCGCTGCCGCCGCGCTTATTGCCGCCCTGGCACTTTGATCTCGAATCGGCGCGGCGCGCTCTGCTCAAACAGCTTGATGTTGCCAGCCTTGACGTGTTCGGTGTTGCCGACATGCCGGCAGCAGTGCGCGCTGCCGGCGCGTTGATCGCTTACGCGAATACGACACAAACAACACCGCTGGCGCACATCACCGCACTTCATGTCGAAGACCATCAATGCACGCTGCAACTCGACAACGCAACGCGGCGCAGCCTCGAAATCACTTCAACGCTGAGCGGTGAAGCGTCGCCAACGCTGCTGTCGATCCTCGACACCTGCGACACCGCGGCTGGCAGCCGCCTGTTACGCGCTTGGCTGACCCAGCCGTTACGCGATCCACGCGAAGCCGGCATTCGCCACGATGCTATCGACGCGTTGATAGCGCAGCCATCGGTTGCGCGTGAAGCGTCGTTGCTGTTCAAACGCTGCTCCGATGTCGAACGTATCGCCGCCCGCATCGCGCTGAAAACCGCGCGTCCGCGCGATCTCTCTGGTCTGCGTGACACGCTGGAATTATTGCCGTCGTTCCGCCGTCTCATCGCTCCCTTTGAAGCGTTGATGCTTGTCAATATCCAAGCGGCGCTCGACGTGGATCCGCGATGGTACGATTTGATCTTCAACGCGATCATGACCGAACCGGCGACACACCTACGCGACGGCGGCGTAGTCGCCGGAGGCTTCGATGTCGAACTCGACGAGCTGCGTTCCATTGACCGTGACTGCGGCGCCTTCCTTCTCGACCTTGAGCAGCGCGAGCGTGAGCGTACCGGCATCAGCACGTTGAAAGTCGAATACAACCGCGTACACGGTTTCTACATCGAAGTCACCCACGCGAACAGTGGAAAAGTTCCAGACGATTATCGCCGCCGACAAACGCTCAAAAACGCCGAGCGTTACATCACGCCGGAACTCAAAGCGTTTGAAGACAAAGCGTTGTCAGCACAAGAGCGCGCGCTGGCGCGTGAAAAATGGCTGTTTGAACAGTTGCTCGACACCCTTGCTGCGGCAGTGCCCGCGTTGCAGCAAGCCGCCGCGGCGCTCGCGCAACTCGATGTGTTATCAACGCTGTCTCAACGCGCTGGCGCGTTGAACCTGGTGCGTCCGCAGTTTTCTGAAACGCCAGGACTGATGATCGAAGCTGGCCGCCATCTTGTTGTCGAGCGGCAAGTGGAGCATTTCATTCCCAACGATGTCGCACTCGACGCCGAGCGGCGCTTGCTGATCGTCACCGGCCCCAACATGGGCGGCAAGTCAACCTATATGCGGCAGACGGCAGTGATCGCGCTGCTTGCTTATTGCGGTATTTTTGTTCCGGCGCAGCGCGCCGTGATCGGACCGCTCGACGCGGTCTTCACGCGCATCGGCGCTTCCGACGATCTCGCCGGTGGGCGCTCGACCTTCATGGTGGAGATGACCGAAGCGGCGTTCATTCTGAATCGCGCCACCGGGAAAAGCCTGGTGTTGATCGACGAAATCGGACGCGGCACTTCAACCTTCGACGGCTTGGCGCTGGCCTGGGCGATTGCCCACCGTCTTGCTGAACACAACCGCTCGTTGACCTTGTTCGCCACCCATTACTTTGAACTGACCGCGCTGCCTTCCGAAATCGACGGCTGTGCCAACATCCATTTCGATGCCGTCGAACACAAAGAAGGCATCGTGTTTTTGCACAGCGTCGCTGAAGGGCCGGCAAGCCAGAGTTACGGCTTGCAAGTGGCGCGTCTTGCCGGCGTGCCGCGCGAAACGTTGAAACAAGCGCGCAACTATCTCACGCGCCTCGAGAAAATGGGCGTGCGCGATTCGCACCAGGGCGACCTTTTCGCGTCGCGCATGATGCCGACGCACGATGCATCCTCGTTCGCCGATACGGAAACGGGCGCCGCATCACATGAGACCGCGCTCACCAAAGCCGTTGACGCGATAGACCCCGACACATTGACGCCGCGCGAAGCGCTTGACCAGATTTATGCGTTGAAGAAATTGCTGAAATAAACCCGTGTTTATGGTGATGCAGCTTCAACCAACATGAAATCTGTACGCAGCTCCGCCCGGCCTGCTCGTCCCGGCACAGATAAACCCCGTCAAGGAGGCGATAAACTCGTCGCGCCGGAGAATAAAACTTGGGATGATTTATTCAAGGTGCTACGCTCCGTCGAGGCACCCGCCGATTTCATGGCTGATCGCTCGCTGAATGTGCTGTTGCCGAAGCGCGGTGTCTTGATAACGAAAACCGCTGAAAACCACCGCTGACGAGACGCCTTCCTCCTTCATTCTTTCTCCATCATTTTCGGCATAATGATGGAGATGTCGCGTCAATGAAGGAGATTGTCCACACGATGGTCTGACTGCAACGATTCGCCCGGAATCTTGCTCGTATCGGACATGATCTGATTCCTGATTTCTGATACCTGCCCCTCACCGTCCACTGCTTCCAAACCCGCCTTCACCGCGCGCGCTTTCTTCAAACGATTCCACAACCACGAATTCTGGCTGCAGTACCGGCACGATGACGAGTTGCGCCAGCCGGTCGAACGGTTGCAGTGTGAACGCGACATCGCCGCGGTTCCAGCAGCTTACCATCAACGGCCCCTGATAGTCGGCGTCGATCAGGCCGACCAGATTGCCGAGCACGATGCCATGTTTGTGCCCCAATCCCGAGCGCGGCAAGATCATCGCCGCGTAACCGGGGTCACCGATGTGCAGCGACAAGCCAGTCGGGATCAGATGCGTCAAGCCCGGCGACAGCGTCAGCGGCGCATTGAGACAGGCGCGTAAATCGACACCGGCGGAACCGGCGGTTGCTGTTGTCGGCAGATGCGCGCGCATCCGCTCGTCGAGGATTTTGAGTTCGACTTTCAGTTTCATGAATTTGTTTTTTTCCATTGATGCCATCGCGACGCTATTTCCCTGATCAAACGTCGCGCCAGTAGCGACTTGTCCATGCGCGGCAGTGGATGCGCGCCGCTGTCGTCAAGCAGAATCACTTCGTTGTCGTCGGCGTTGATTGCGTCTTGCGCACGGTTGGCGATCAGCAGCGGCAAATGCTTGCGTCGGCGTTTGGCCTCGCCTAACACAGCAATATTCTGTGATTCGGCGGCAAAGCCGACGCGAAAAACGTGTGGCGCGCGTTGCGCCAGTTCCGCCAGAATATCGACAGTAGGGCGCAACATCAGCGTCAAGGATTCGCTTGCCTCTTTTTTGATTTTCTGCTCGGCGGGCGCGGCGGGCGCGTAGTCAGCCACGGCCGCAACGCCGATGAAAATGTCGACGCGATCAATGCGCGCGAACGTGGCGTCGGCCATTTCTTGTGCGCTGGTCACATCGATGCGCGCTACACCCGGCGGCGTTGGCAACGTTACCGGTCCTGCGATGAGCGTCACTTCAGCGCCGGCCTGTGCGGCAGCCTGCGCCAGCGCAAATCCCATCTTGCCGGAACTGCGGTTGGTCAACCCGCGCACCGGGTCGATCGCTTCAAATGTCGGTCCCGCCGTCAGCAATACACGACGACCGGCGAGTAACGCGCCAAATGCGGTTTCTTCGGCAAAATGCGTCGCTACCGCCGCCGCAATGGCTTCCGGCGGCAGCATCCGCCCTTCGCCGGTTTCGCCGCAGGCCAAATCGCCGCTGTCCGGCCCCAACACATTCACGCCGTCGGCGCGCAAACGCGCCACGTTGCGCTGCGTCGCCGGATGCGTCCACATTTGCACGTTCATCGCCGGCGCCACAAACATCGGGCACTCACGCGCCAGACACAGCGCCGACAGCACATCATCGGCACGCCCCTGCGCGACGCGCGCCAGAAAATCGGCGCTTGCTGGCGCCACCACAATCGCTTGCGCACCGCGCGACAACGCGATGTGCTGCATCCCGTCCTGCGCGCCTTCCCACATTTGTGTCCAAACCGGTCGCCCTGACAACGCCTGCAGAGTCAGCGGCGCGATGAAGCGGCACGCCGCCCCGGTCATCACCACATCAACCGCGATCCCCGACTTTACCCACAGTCGCGCCAATTCCGCTGCTTTGTAAGCGGCAACGCTGCCAGTGATTCCGAGTACGATCCGTGGTTGCAATGTTTTCATTTGTTCCGCCATGTCTAAAAAAGTATTTTCCCTCTTTCGCCCAGCAGACGGGGGAATCGTGTTTTCCGATTAGCATTTCCCGGCGTTCAAGTTTACACTGCAAAACCGTTCATTCAGAGAGAAGCCCATGACCATTTCGCACTGGCCCGAACAGGAACGCCCCCGCGAGCGCCTCGCTGCACTGGGGCCAGGAGCGTTGTCTGACGCCGAACTGCTGGCGATTCTGCTGCGTACCGGCGTGCGCGGCAAGACTGCTGTCGATCTGGCACGCGATATCCTCGGCAAACTCGGCGGCATTCGCGGTCTGCTCAACGCGCCCGATCAGGAATGGCGCACCATCGCCGGACTTGGCGCCGCCAAACGAGCACAGGTCATGGCAGGTATCGAACTCGCTCGCCGTTTGTTGCGCGAGAATCTCGTTGAGCGCAATGTTTTCAATCGCCCCGAACAAGTCCGCGAATTCCTGATCCTGTCGCTGACAGGGCTGGCGCATGAATCCTTCCACGCCCTGTGGCTCGACAACCAGAATCGGCTGCTCGTCAGTGAAGAACTGTTCCGCGGAACCCTGACCGAAGCCCAGGTTTATCCGCGCGAAGTTGTGAAGCGTGCGCTCACTCACAATGCCGCTGCCGTCATTTTCGCGCACAACCACCCGTCCGGCCACGCCGAGCCGTCTGCCGCCGACCTGACGCTGACCCGACAACTGACTGATGCGTTGGCGCTGATCGACGTTCGTGTCCTTGATCACTTCGTCATCGCCGGGCACGAGGCGATTTCGGCGTCAGGGATCAGGGATCGGGAATCAGAAAATTAACCGTAAAGAACGCAAAGAATTCTCATGCGCAAGATGACAGAGAAAGCTTTGTGGAGGCACCTCAAATAATTAAATGGCGTAAAACTTTTCTGATGATTTACGTTATATCTGTTTGTTCTTCTACCAGGTATCATTCATAGTGTATTTCAGAAAAAAGGGGCAGGCGGCATTGGTCAGTACCCTGCCCTTTCGGCATCACTCGATCCCGCGGAACACGAACATGGAAACCGGATTGATTCATGACATTTCGCGAAATCGCGTGTGGCGCTGTTCGACGGTGTTTGGTTGCTTTCTGGCTATCCTGACCGCCACCATCCCAACAGCGGCGATCACGGTCACCATACCCGGCGCCTATTCCAGCCCGTGGAACCTTACCGGCGCGGATATCCAACGCTATACCCGGTGATATTGGTTTTGATAACGCAGCTGCTGGCAGAGCTGGCGATGATGATGCGGTGGCGCTGTGGCGTATAGGGGGACCGGCTGTTCCCGGAAAGGCGGGGCGGGGATACGGGGACATTTTTGCCCTTTCTTCGTTCCTGTCCAGCGAACGGGTGATCGTTAATGGGCGAGGAGTGTTTTGTCCCTTGATGTGCGCTTGCTATGCCCCCTGTTTCGCGCTATAACTGTAATGCTTAGGCGGTTTCGATTCAGGCGCATGTCGCTCTCCCATGCGAGAGGAGAAATCCCCCCTCTTCACGAGTCTGCTCCCTTCCTCAACCTCTCTTTTACAAGAGGATAAGGACGCAAAGCGCGACACGCCTCCACGAAAATGGATTCGTTTCATTCAAAATTGCGCTAACGCAACAACAATACTGGAGGTACATCATGTGCAAACAAATCACGGTTAATCATGGGCGTCGTGCGCTGTTGGGTGCGGCGGGAATATTCGCTCTCCAAGGGATGCTTCCGGCAGTGACCGCATGGGGACAGGCAGCTTCAAACGCCAAATCGAAGATCGCCGTCATCGGCGCGGGGCATATCGGCGGCACGGTGGGCGCCTTGTGGGTCAAGGCGGGCCATCCGGTTTTCTTTGCGTCGCGCCATCCCGAGGAATTGAAAGACCTGGCCGCCCGCCTTGGCCCGCTGGCGCAGGCCGGCACGGTGGAGCAGGCGATTGCTTTTGGCGACGTTGTTTTTCTCGCCGTGCCGTACCTCGCGCTGCCGCAGATCGGCAAGGATTACGCCCAGGCGCTGGCAGGCAAGGTGGTGCTCGACGCGGGCAACGCCATGGCCAAGCGCGATGGCGCGCTGGCCGATGAGGTGGAGCGCGAGGGCATAGGCGTCACGTCGCAAAAATACCTGCCGGGCACGCGGCTGGTGCGCGCCTTCAACACGCTCAATTACAAGGTGCTCGAAAGCGAGGCGGGCCGCCCTGCCCCCCGGCTGGCGGTACCGATCGCGGGTGACGATGCACAAGCCGTGCAGACCGCGGCGGCGCTGGTGCAGGATGCCGGCTTCGATCCCGTGGTGGTCGGCAAACTGGCCGATGCGCGGCGCTTTCAATGGGGCGGGCCGGGGTTTGGCCAGCAGGTGAGCGCGGCGGAACTCAAGCAGAAACTGTCGCTGGCGCCGTGATGTGAAGCCCGCCGCGATGGCCGCCGGGTGGTTGCAGCGCGCGGTGCCCGCCACGCCGCGCGAGCGAGGGGCG
>WQUA01000018.1 GCA_009786025.1 Pseudomonadota bacterium
AGGCGATCCATAACGGCTTACCAATGCATTCAACACTTTGCGCGCCTGATTGAGCGCGCGCAGTACCACTGGGTTACGCGGAATATCCTCTTCATCATTGAACACCATACGGCCATCTTTGTCTCGTCCGGAATAAAAAGGCGGCAGGTATTTCTGCTGGCCTTCTCCGGCTTTGAACAACTGGCTGTGGTGGTACCCGGCTTTTTCACATGCCTCGTCGTAGCGCAGTCCGGTTTCCATATGCGGGACGATTTTGCGGAGTGCCTTGAGGGACAAGTTGTGGAATTTGTCGAAGCTGATCTCGCTGAGAGCCTCGATCATTTTCTCTCCGCCCGGCAGGGAAAGCTTGCGCAGCTCTTGCTCTACCTCAGCGCCATCCTTGTAAACGCTCAGCACCCAGGCAATCTGGTCGAGCTGCTCGGGGTGTCCTCCGGTTGCGGCTCCGGCGATGCTCTGCCATTCGGTTTCAAGTCCTTTGTCTTTGAGAGTTTTACGTAATGCTTGCCAGGCCGGTAGTTTGATCAGCCGCTCGGACTCCGGGTCTTTAGCTTTATCGCCGGTTTGCTGCGTCGGATAAGTCAGCCCGGAAAATTTGACATCCTCTGGCAATAAGCCGGCCTTGATCAGGGCATTTTTCAATTGCTTGTAGGTAAGGTCACTGGCTTGATTGTAGGGTAGAGGCAGCGCAACACTGCGCTCGGCTTCATTGAGCGGACGAGCATTTCCATCAACGACGACGCGCAGATTGGTCAGCCGTGTGAGCCAGACATGACGCTCAGCGGTAAAGCTGGCTTTGGGCGCGCGGTATTCGCTTTTCTCGAAAGTGCAGCGTCCCAGCTTCTTCAGCAGGTCATTTCCGGACAGCGGCGGTTTCTGTTCCCAGAACAGACCACTTTTGCGGTCGCCGTTTCCGGCGATGCGCATTTCAAGATCAGGCGTTGCGTGAGGATTGCCGTGCTCACGCTGCCGCTCGAACAACAAGACAAGCTCTTGGCCAAGCAGCAGGCGGGAAAGCGCCTTGGTGTATTCACCCTGCTTGTTGCGCTGCGCATCGGGAAATTCCTTCAACACCATCTCGGCAGCGCTTCGGTAGTTGTTTTCATTCATGCGCCGCTTGGTATCTTGCAGACCCTTCTTGACCTTGCCGCCTTCCCCCGCGCTGTCTGCTTCGGCCTTCTTTTCTTCCGCGCGGCTGATCCAGTAAAAGCCACGATGTTTGCAGAGGTGATAGAGAACACGCGCCCATTCTTCCGGGGCGAGTTTTCGATCCAGCCCCTCTACGCGAAGCTGCCAGGGTGATTTTGCGGAAGGTTGGCGCAGGGATTGGATGCTGTCGATCACTCCTTCGCGTTTCAACAGACGCACCAGTTTGACCAACCGCCATGCGCGGCGACGCAAACGCCGCCGCATAAGGCGGGCGGTGCGGCGAGCGAGGTTGAGCGATTCACCTTCCTTGGCGGTTTCTGCCTTGTCAAAACAACGCACCCCAAGATCAACGATGTGCTGCTCGCCCAGCACGCACCAGCCGACCGAAGCGATGCCGATGTCGAAGCCGAAGGTAAGAGAATCTCTTGTGGACGATAAAAAATTGCTTTTCATACAAAACTCCTTTACAATCTTTTCCGTTGTGGTAATCCGGGGTGAGAGCCGTTGCTACAATAAGTGAAGTCGAAAGACTTTACGTATCCGCCCGGAAGTGAAAACTGCCGGGCTTTCTCTTTTCTGTGCCTTGAATTAACGGGCGACGGGAGAAACTCCGGTTATGTTAACACCATGCAAAGACGAAAAGAACGCCTTTTCGCTCAATCTTTACGCAACAGCGCTTTTTAGGCACGTTTTCGTACATTGGAACCGGTAAAACGCTGGTAGGCGCTTACATTTGCCGAACTTTAATCCTGTCGTAAATCACTCCGCGCGGAAGTCCTGTTGCTAACGCAGCAACACGGGCGGCGCGGGCGGGCGGCAGTTCTTCGAGCAGTGCCGGCAGCCAGCGGTTCAGTATTGCGTCGTCGGCGCTGGTGTCGCGCGGCGCGGTGTTTTGTTGTTCTGCCGCAGGGGTATCGACGATGAGGACAAGTTCGCCGCGTTCGGTGTCGGGATGCGCGTCGAGCCAGGCAACGGCTTCGGCGAGCGGGATACGCTGGATGGTTTCAAAGGTTTTGGTCAGTTCACGGGCGATGATGAGGTCGCGCGGTTCTTGAAAGGCTTGTGCGAGATCGCTGAGGGTATGGCGGATGCGGTGCGGCGCTTCGTAGAGCACCAGCGCGGCGTTGAGCGCGCGCAGTGTTTCCGATAGTTTTTCCAACTGCACGCGGCGCGCTTTGGCCGGGGTAGGCAGGAAGCCGACGAAGTAAAAATGTTCTGCGTTCAATCCTGCTGCCGAGATGGCGGCGATCAATGCGCACGGACCGGGAATCGGCACGACGGGATGCGCGGCTTCGCGCACGGCGGCGACCAGCCGTGCGCCGGGATCGCTGATGGCGGGGGTGCCAGCATCGCTGATGAGGGCGATGCTGTGATTTTGTTGCAGGAGCTCGATCACTGAAGCGACGCTTTTGCGTTCGTTGTGTTCGTGCAGTGCGCGCAGCGGCGCTTTGATGCCGTAATGGGCGAGCAGTTTGGCGGAGACTCGGGTGTCTTCGGCGAGGATGTGGTCGGCAGAACCCAGGATGTCGAGCGCACGCAGGGTGATGTCGCGCAAATTCCCGAGCGGGGTGGCGAGCACATATAATGTACCCTTCTCGGCGCGAAAGACGCGAGCGGGAGTTGCGGCGGAGGAAGGAGCCGGCGTCGCAGAATCGGAAGCTGGGGCGGAATCGTGGGACATGACGGAGCTTGGTGTGAGAGAAGTTTGGCGCGAATTTGACGGCAGGAAATGGATGGCGATGGGGGTGGCGGCGGTAAGCGCCATTCTAGCGTTGTTTTCTGTGTTGTTTCTTTTTATCGCGCCGTCGGCGGCGCAAACGTCGCCTTCCGGCGACAAGGGATGGACTGCGCCGCAACCGACGGTGCAGGAGCAACTTGAAGCCGTGGAAGCGGCGCGTGGCGGCAAAGGACGAGAAAGCGCGCGGACAAATGTGCCGCTCATCAAGCAGCGCCCTTCATCACCGGAGGCGGTTACAAAAATGTCCGCGAAAACGCCTTTGATTGCGCTTATTTTGCCTGGCAAAACGTCGGATTACAGCGGTGCGGCGCAAGCGGTGAAGGCGGGATTCATGGCTGCCGCCGAGGCGGCGCGGACGAAGGAGTCATGTTTGGTGATCGAGCACGACGACGGTGGGGCGGTGGCGGCTTTCCGGCAGGCGGCTGAGGCCGGCGCGTCGGTGATGATAGGGCCGCTGGTACGTGACGATCTGAAGGCGCTGTTGGCGGCGCCGCCGCTGGTCTGGACGATTACGCTGACGCAGTTCGAGGATGAGGACGCGAAGCTGCCGCCCAATGTGTTTCCGCTGACGTTGACGGTGGAAAGCGACGCACGTTTTCTCGCGCGCGAGATTTTTATTGAGGGGCGTGAGGGAAAGCCGGTGGTGTTGAGCAATGAAACGCCGCTGATGAAACGCTTTGCCGATGCGTTTATCGACGAATGGTTGCGCCTGGGTGTGACAGCGCCGGAACGTGTGCGATTTTCGGCGGACGGTGTGGCGACGTTGAAGGCGCGGCTGGAGGCGCTGTCGCCGTCGGCGGTATTGCTGGCGGTTGAAGGCAATGATGCCGCGCTGGCACGGGCGCAAACGAAAACGTGGCCGACGTACGCCAGCGGCCATATTTATCAGCGGCAGGAGCAGTTTGAAGCGGCGGCGTTTGATCGCTTGCGGGTCGTCGAGATTCCTTGGCTGGTGACGCCCTCTGCGGCGCGTTTCAAGGCGTTGCCGACGCTACCGGCATCGCCGGCGATGGCGCGGTTGTATGCGCTGGGGTACGACGCTTTTCAGACGGCGGCGGCGTTTGTGAACGGCCCGCCGGAGATGCTGGAGCTTGAAGGTGCGACCGGCAATATTCGCTTCAGCCGCAAAGAAGGGCTGACGCGCGCTGGACAATTGGCAGCGTTTATAGATGGCCGCTTGCAACCGGCTGGAACGACGGAAGCTCCGTCGCCATGAGTGGAAGAACGCGAAACGAAGGAACGCGAACGCGCGCACTTGCTGACCAGAAGCGGGGGCAGGACGCGGAAACGCTGGCGGCAACTTTTCTGGCGCAACAGGGGCTGGTTGTCGTGGCGCGCAATGTGAGAAATCGCTACGGGGAAATCGACATCATCGCGCGCGATGGCGATGCGCTGGTGTTTGTTGAGGTCAGGTTGCGTGGTTCGTCGGCGTTCGGCGGCGCGGCGGCCAGCATTTCCACGCAAAAGCAGCAGCGGTTGTGGCGGGCGGCGGAGCGCTATCTGGCGGAGCTGGGGCAGGAGCCGCCGTGTCGCTTCGACGCTGTTCTGCTGGAGACGCTCGACGGAGAGCGGTTACATTGGCAGCGTGACATTTTGCACGCTTCGCATTAACCTATCTGCTTCGGGGAAATGGCTTAAGAAAGTAAGCAATGACGGAAAGCACGAATTTCGAGCAGAGGATCGTTGATCATTTTCTGGACAGCGCCCGCTTAAAGCAGAGCGCAGCGGCACTGCTGGCACCGGACATTGCGCGCGCTGGCCAGTTGATGACGGAATGCCTGTTAGCCGACGGCAAAATCCTGGCCTGTGGCAATGGTGGCTCCGCCGCCGATGCGCAGCATTTTGCCGCTGAACTGGTGGGGCGTTTCGAGCGCGAACGGCCGGAATTGCGGGCGCTCGCGTTGACGACTGACACGTCGATTCTGACGGCGGTCGGTAACGATTATGCGTTTGACGCCGTTTTTGAAAAACAGGTACGGGCGTTTGGCGTTCGCGGTGATGTGTTGTTGGTGTTGTCAACTTCCGGCAATTCCGGTAACGTGATCCGGGCGATTGTCGCTGCGCAGGAACGCGAGATGCGCATCGTGGCGTTGACCGGCAAGGGCGGTGGCGCGATTGGCGAGATGTTATCGGCGGAGGATGTGCATCTGTGTGTGCCGCATACGCGGACGGCACGGATTCAGGAAGTGCATCTGCTCATTCTGCATTGTTTGTGTGATGCCATTGATGTTCGTTTACTTGGAGAAGAAGGATGATGAAAAAAATTTCACAGCCCCGACAGTGGGTCATGTCGTTGGTAGCGTTAACAGCGCTGGCGTCGATCGCGGTGTTGATGTCGGGTTGTGCGCCGGTATTAGTAGCCGGAGTGGCGACAACCGGCGTGGTGGTGGCGACTGACCGGCGGACGACCGGCTCCGTGCTTGACGACGCGACGATGAGCTCGTCGATCATGTTCAAGATTAACGAGCAATATGGCGACAAGGTTCATGTCGGCGTAGCCAGCTACAACGGCATTATTCTGCTGACCGGCGAGGTGCCTGATGTGGCGACCAAGGAAGGCGCTGGCCGAATCGCCGCGAAAGAAGACCGCGTGCGCGCGGTTCAGAACGAGTTGTTGGTTGGGCAATTATCTGAATTATCGTCGCGCGCCAACGACAGTTTTATCACGTCGAAAGTGAAAACACGGTTTGTCGATAGCGACTTTTCGCCAACGCACGTCAAGGTAGTGACTGAGCGCGGCATCGTCTATCTGATGGGTATCGTCAAAAGAGAGGAAGGCGAGCAGGCGACCGAGATTGCGCGCAAGACCAGCGGCGTCAAGCAAGTCGTTCGCATTTTCGAGTATAACGGCTGATGGTTGATTTGCCTGCGCCGCGTTATCCAGCCAAGATGGTTGAGGCTGGTGAAGTGTCGGTACGCGTTGCGCAATTGCCGCGACCGCTGGTGTTTACCAACGGCGTGTTTGATGTGTTGCATCGCGGCCATGTGACGTATCTGGAGCAGGCGCGGCAACTGGGCGCGGCGCTGGTGGTGGCGGTCAACAGTGACGCATCGGTGCGCCGCTTGAACAAGGGCAGTGACCGGCCGCTCAATACGTTGGAGGACCGGATGGCAGTGTTGGCGGCGCTGGCATGCGTCGATCTGGTGGTGCCGTTTGACGACGACACACCGCGAGCCCTGATTATCGAGACGATGCCGGATGTGCTGGTCAAAGGCGGCGATTATTCGGCAGAGACGACGGCGGGCGCTGCCGAGGTCATCGCGCATGGAGGCCGTTTCGTTGCTATTCCCTTCCGCTTTCAACGATCAACGACGGCATTGGTCGAGCGCATTCGCGCCAGCGCTCTTGTTTCTCAATGAAACTATCACATTCAGCGCCTGGAATGTCCGCGTTTGGAATACCTGTCGACCGGGAACTTGATGCTTGCGGTTTGAAGTGTCCGCTACCGATTCTGCGCGCTAAAAAAGCGTTGAGCGAGATGGTTTCCGGGCAGACATTGCGTATTACGGCGACGGATTCCGGCAGCGTCGGTGATTTTCAATTGTTCGCGAAGCAGACCGGCAATACATTATTGGCGCAAAGCGAAGATGCAAACGGTGTTTTTGGATTCGTGCTGCGCCGGAAGTGATAAGCGGTCATAAATCACAGCAGCGATTAGTGAATTTCAGAAGTGTCAGATAAAGAAAGGCCCCGGCACCAAGGGGAGTGATCCGGGGCCTAGCCTGTTCTACCGTGGGGGAAGAGCAGGCCGCCCGCTCAGGGAGGAAAGCGGGAGACGTTACCGTCTCTTCGTATGATAAAAGAGTTTCGAGAAAGTTCCAGAAAAAGTTGAGAATTTTACACAGGTTTACACCGACGATTGCCAATGGCAGTTTCGACGGTTAGCATTTACTTTTCCTTGTTTTTTGCCGGAGTACCTCATGACTTTTGCGTTTGCCGGAAAATTTCCGATCCGCCGCCCCCGTCGTTTGCGTCGCGACGCTTTTTCGCGAAACCTCGTGCGTGAGTACTCGCTAAGCCCGAACGACTTCATTTATCCGGTGTTCGTGCTGGTGGGTGAGAAGCGCGAGGAAGCGGTGCTTTCGCTGCCGGGGGTGTCGCGTAAAAGTATTGATCTGTTGCTGAAAGAGGCAGAACGTTGCGTGCGAGTGGGCGTGCCGGTGATGGCGTTATTTCCGGTGATCGACGCTGGCCTCAAGGACGAAACCGCTCGCGAAGCGTGGAATCCGGACGGCCTGGTGCCGGAGACGGTGCGTCGCCTCAAAAAAGAATTTCCGATGCTGGGAGTGATGACCGATGTGGCGCTCGACCCTTACACCAGCCACGGTCAGGACGGTTTGCTCGATGCTACCGGTTATGTGATGAACGATGAGACTATCGAAGTGCTGGTCAAACAGGCGCTGTGCCACGCTGAGGCCGGCGCCGACATCGTGGCGCCGTCTGACATGATGGACGGTCGGATCGGCGCGATCCGCAATGCGCTCGATGCGCGAAAGCGGATCCATACGCGGATCATGGCCTATTCGGCTAAATACGCTTCGAATTTCTACGGACCGTTCCGCGATGCTGTGGGTTCCGCTGGCAATCTTGGCGGCGGCAACAAATACACCTATCAGATGGATCCGGGCAACAGCGACGAAGCGCTTTGGGAAGTCTATGCGGACTTGAAAGAAGGCGCCGACATGGTGATGGTCAAACCCGGCCTGCCGTATCTCGATATTGTGCGCCGGGTCAAGGAGACATTCGGTGTGCCGACGGCGGTGTATCAGGTCTCCGGCGAATACACGATGCTCAAGGCGGCAGCACAGAACGGCTGGCTCGATGAACGGGCGTGTGTGCTGGAAGCGTTGTTGTCGATGAAACGGGCGGGTGCTGATGCGATCCTGACGTATTTTGCGTTGACGGCGGCGGAGTGGTTGTCAGAGGTCAGGGGTCGGGTCTAATTGCAAAGAACACAAAGAAAAAAATTCTTACGCGAAGGTGCAAAACCGCGAAGAGGGAGAACTCCCTTTGAAAGAGCTTGCCCCCGAAACGATTTTGATCGAGGAAGGCGCCACTGGAGGAGTGGTGGGCAAAACCCTTAAAGGGGCGGGCTTCAAAGAACCTTTCTCGCAGCCTGTTCAACTTATGCGCTACGCTTTGTGCAGATGGTTTTTCTTTTGCGTTCTTTGCGGTTTAGATTTTTTCTGGATTGCTTCCCGCCACGCTTCGCTCGCGGCTAAAGGCCGCTCGCAATAACGTCTTCTTGATCCCTAATCCCTGGTATCAGACTCCAGCAGTGCTTTTAATGCCGTACGATCCAGCGTGCGGTGCGGCGGTTTACCGCGCTGTTGCCGGGCGATCGGCGTGTCGATACGCAGCAGGACTTCACTGGCGCCATCGTCGGCTCGCAGCATAACGCTTTGGGTGGCGCCGGCGCTTTTGACAGAATTGACAGAAGCGGCAGCGGCAAGGGGCTGATAGCGAATGCTTTCATCAATCAATCGCAGTTCCACTGCTTTGGAATCTTCGGCGATCAATTCGAGGCGGATGTCCTGGTGTTCGCCGCCCCAGCCTTCAGCGAGTGCGCCGTAAAGTCTTGGCGAGAAAGCGGCGAGGCGATTCATCCAGACCAGCGCCTGAAGTCGGCGGGTACGCAGTTGTGAAACATGAGCGTCGCCGCCGAACAATGACTGGTGTTCAAAGAGCGCGGCTTCGATTTCATCGTTACCGGGCAGCGCGCTGTTTTCCGGCAACAACAATTGGCGGGCAGCTTTGCGCTTGGCGTCGCGCCAGTCGGTGAGCCCGTGTTCGAGGATCAGCACGGCAGCGGTTTGGGCGATCCGGGTGCGTTGTTGCTGTTCCGCTCTGGTTTCCTGCCTTGATCGGCCTGAACGGGTGTAGTGTACCATCGGGCGCGCTATTGGTTAGAAAATCCGTTCGAGCGAGCGCTTGTTTTCCGGCGGCGGGGTTTCTTCCGGCTGGAATTCGCTGTAGAACCATTCTGTAGCAGAGTTCTTATCGCTGCGTTGCCCGGTTTCAGGGTCGATATGAACGGAGACAACATGTGGCGGCGGTTCGAGCGGCGTCTCCGGCATATTCTTGAGCGCGGTCTGCATGAATGAAATCCAGATCGGCAATGCCGCTACTGCGCCGGATTCGCGGTTGCCCAGTGATTTGGGTTGGTCGAATCCGATCCAGGCGACGCCGACCAGATTGGCATTGAAACCACAGAACCAGGCATCGACGGAATCGTTGGTAGTGCCGGTTTTACCGGCGAGGTCGTGGCGCTTCAGTGTCATCGCCCGAACGGCGGTGCCGCGAGCGACGACATCGCGCAGCATCGTGGTCATAATAAAAGCATTGCGAGGGTCAATAGCCACCTGTCGGGTTTCGCTTTCCGGTAACTCGGGGCGGGTGTAAAGCGTGTTGCCGCGGGCGTCGGTGATGCGATCAATGAAATAGGGGTCGATGCGGAAACCGCCATTGGCAAAAACGGCGTAAGCGGTGGCCATTTGCATTGGCGTTGCCGAACCGGCGCCCAGCGCCATCGTCAGATAGGGGGGGTGTTGCTTGGCTGAAAACCCGAATTTGGTGATGTAGTCCTGAGCGTATTGTGGAGTGATTGCTTGCAGCACGCGGACGGTGACCAGGTTCTTCGACTTGGCCAACGCTGTGCGTATCGGCATCGGGCCTTCATATTCGCCGCCGTAGTTTTTCGGTTCCCAGTCCTGGCCGCCGGCTTCTTCGGCAGGAACGAAGAACGGGCCGTCGTTGACGATGGTTGCTGGCGAAAATCCCTTTTCCAGCGCCGCCGAGTAGATAAACGGTTTGAACGACGATCCCGGCTGGCGCATGGCTTGGGTAGCATGGTTGAATTGGTTACGCTCAAAATCGAAGCCGCCAACCAACGCCAGCACTGAGCCGTTTCGCGGGTGAAGCGCAATGAATGAGGATTCAACCTGCGGCAGCTGGCTGATCGCCCACTGGTCTTTGTCTTGAACGACGCGAACAACCGCGCCGCGCCGTAGCCGGATGCCGGCCGGCGCTTTCGGTGGCAATGAGGCCTGGGCGAAACGCAGTCCGGCGCCAGCGATCTTGGCGATGACGCCGTTGGAAATCAGCACGCGAATCTGCTCGGCGCTGGCGTCAAGGACGATGGCTGCGAGCAGATTGTCGTGGTCGGTAAGGTCTCGAAACGCCTGCTCGATAATATCCGGGTCGTCTTCAGCGAAGGGATCGGGTAGCTGGACATAGCCTTCCGGACCTCGGTAGCCATGACGGCGGTCATAGTCCATCACACCCTGACGGACGGAACGGTAGGCAGCCTCCTGCATTTCCGCCGAAACTGTGGTCCAGACGGTCAGGCCGCGGGTATAAGCATCTTTGCCGTAAACTTCGAAAGCTTTCTGGCGCGCCATTTCGGCAATGTATTCGGCATGCTGCCCCGAACGTTCGCGGGAGCTCAGGAGACTCTGGCGGACGTTCAAAGGCTCGTTTTTGGCAATGTTGAACGCTTTATCGTCCAGATATTTCAGTTCATGCATTCGGCGTAGCACATAAGCCTGCCGCCATTTGGCGAGCTGTGGATTGACCAGCGGGTTGTATTTGGAGGGAGCCGCCGGCAGCCCCGCCAGCATCGCGGCTTCCGCCGGGGTGATATCGGCCAGATTTTTGCCATAGTAAATCTGCGCGGCGGCAGCGAAGCCGTAGGCGCGTTGCCCCAGAAAAATCTGGTTGATGTACAGCTCAAGAATCTGGTCTTTCGGCAGGTTGGCCTCGATCTTCCATGCCAGCAACGCTTCCCGTAATTTTCGGGTCAGGGTCTTTTCCCGCGTCAGGAAAAAATTACGGGCAACCTGCATGGTGATGGTGCCCCCCCCCTGGAGCTTGTTTGAGGTCAGGTTGGCGATGGCGGCGCGCAGGATGGAAAGGTAATCAATGCCGCCATGCGAGTAAAACCGTTCGTCTTCGGCAGCCAGAATGGCGTCTTTGAGGACTTGTGGAACGTCGTTAATGCGAACGACCGAGCGCCGCTCCTCGCCGAATTCTCCCAGCAGGACACCTTCTTTGGAAACGACCCGCAGCGGAATTTTGGGCTGGTAATCGGTCAGCACGTCCAAATCGGGCAGCGCCGGGTAGAGCAGGGCGATGACAAAACCGCCCAATAAGCCTGCTACCAAGGCCAGACCCAGCATGACGGAAAAGAGATAAAGAAGCCACCGGGTTATCACGTTGAAATAAAGCCTATCGAAAAATTCAGTATAGTCAATATGGGTATTTTGTAGCCGGGCTTACAACACTTCGTAAAAAAACTTAGAATATTTCATTGTATTCGAGACTTACACGCACATTTTAATGTAGATTGATAAAAAATATTCACTCGCTCTGAATTATGTTAGCCGATAAGCTTTCCTCGTTGTTTGGGGGCCGATCTTCGACACTGATCGGGGTCGATGTCGCCACGACCTCGATCAAACTGGTCGAGTTGTCGGGTCGCAATGGAAAATTCCAACTGGAGCGCTATGCGATCGAGGGGCTACCCAAGGATTTTGTACAGGACGGTAATATTACCAATATCGACCAGGTTAGCGCCATCCTCAAGCGCGGGCTGAAGCGGCTGGGGAGCGGTTCCCGGGCGGTGGCCTTGGCGTTGCCGTCGGCAGTGGCGATCACCAAGAGGATTACAGTACCGGCCGACCAGAAAGAAGAAGATTTGGAGTTGACGGTGGAGGCCGAGGCCAATCAGTCGATTCCCTTTCCGCTGGATGAAGTGAACTTGGACTATTGGGTTGTGGGGCCAGCGCCAAACATGCCGGGAGAGGTCGAAGTGCTGATCGCGGCGGCGCGTAAGGAAAAAGTTGACGATATTGTGGCGCTGGCTGAAGGCGCTGGCGCCAAGGCACAGGTGGTCGATATTGAGGCGCTGGCGGTGCAAAATGCTTACGCAGCGATGGCTTCGTCGTTGCCGGGAAAAGCGCGGGGCCAAAATGTGGCGTTGTTCGACATCGGCTCACAAAATACCCATTTTTATGTTTTCCACAATAAAGAGCTTCTGTTTTCAAGAGAGCTGGATTTCGGTGGCAATCAGTTGACGGTTGAAATTCAGCGGGCGTTCGGGTTGCCGCAATCGGAAGCCGAGGCCGCCAAAAAAAGCGGCGGCTTGCCGGACAGCTACAAGAAAGACGTTTTGCAGCCGTTCACCGAGAACATCGCGATGGAAATCGCTCGCGCCCTGCAATTCTTCAGCACCACAACGACGTATGGACAAATCCAGCAAATTGTTCTGGCGGGGGGCTGCGCGTTGATTCCGGGGCTTGAAAAAGCAGTGGCGAAGCAAACCGGGGTGCCGGTGACGGTCGCCAACCCCTTCGCGTTAATGAAAGTTGCCGGGCGCGTGCGCGCGCAGCAATTATCCCAGGATGCGCCGTTGTTGTTGACGGCTTGTGGTCTTGCTTTGCGGAGTTTCGAATGAGTCGGCCGCGTATCAACCTTCTTCCTTATCGTCAGGAAAAGCGCGCGCGAAAACAGCGCGAGTTTACAATGATGATGGCGCTCGCTTTCATCGCGGGGGCAGTGATTGTGTTTGCCGCCTGGAAATGGCTCGATAGCATGATCGAAACTCAGCAAGCGCGTAACCAGCTTCTCAAGGACGAGATTGCCAAGCTGGAAAAACAGATCAAGGAAATCGACAAGCTGCGAGAAGAAATCCGGCAAGCGGTTGAGCGCAAGAAAACAGTTGAGACGTTACAGGCTAACCGTAGTCAGACAGTTCATTTGCTGGATCAGATGGTGTATCAGTTGCCGGAGGGGTTGTATTTGCAATCGCTGAAGCAAAAAGGCAACACGGTCACCGCCGTCGGCTATGCCCAGTCCAATGCTCATGTATCGGCGTTCATGCGCAATATTGATGCGTCCAAATGGCTGGCCAACGCCCGGCTGGTGGAAATCAAGCTGACCGAAGTCAAACAGGATCAGCAGACGCCGGGTAAAGGGGCGGTCGTCAAGAAGGGGACGACGGTCAACGAATTTACCCTTAACTTCGATGTCAAAACGGCGGCGGAGGCCGAGGCGAAAAAACCGGCGGGGCAACAAGGGCAAAACGCAGGGCAAGGCACAGGACAAAGCGGGGGGGCGAAATGAATCTTACTTTGGGTTCACTGAACTTCCAGGATGCCGGAAGTTGGCCGGGCTGGCAGAAAGCAGTGGTGTGCGCTGCCATTGCCGCTGTCGTCATTGTGGCGGGAGGCGTCTGGCTCTACTCCAGTGGAAAATACGAAGAGCTGGAACAGGGAAAACGGGAGGAGATTCGCCTGAAAGCGGATTACACCGAGCGCAAGGTGAAAACTATCAACTACGATCTCTACGTTGAACAGCTCGAACAGATCCAACGGGAATTCGGAGCGTTGGTGAAAAAGCTGCCGAGTCGTTCTGAGATCGACGCTTTGCTGATCGACGTGAATCAGGCCGGGATAGCGCGTGGCTTGCAATTTGAATTGTTCAAGCCGCAACCGGAAAAGAAAACGGGATTTTATGCGGAAATTCCCATCAGTATCAAGCTGACCGGCGACTATCACGGGATGGGTGGTTTTGTCAGTGATGTGGCGGCGTTGCCACGGGTGGTGATGGTTGGCGATATTGCGATTGTTCATAACAACAAAGGGGTTTTGACGATGGAAGCTGTGGCCAAAACCTTCCGCTATCTCGATGAGAAAGAATTGGCCGAGCAGAAGGCGCAGCAGCCGCCGCCGGGAGCGCAGCAGCAAGGAGCGCGCAAATGAGGCTAAAGTATTATTTCGTTCTAGGTTGTTTGCTGCTGGTCGGTTGCGGCGAACCGCATGGGGATTTGCGAGTGTGGATGAGTGAGCAGGGAAAAGGCATGCGCGGCAAGATCGAACCGATTCCCGAGGTTCAGGAATATGAGCCGTTCACCTACAATGCTTACGATATGCAGGATCCGTTTTTCCCGCGCAAGATCAATACCCAGGAAGATAAAGGCGGACCCGATAAGAAACGCAAGCCGGAACCGCTGGAAGCGTATCCGCTGGATGGTCTGAAGATGGTGGGAACGCTGGAGCGCAACAAGACGGTGTACGGCCTTATTCAGGCGCCCGGCAAGGACATTTATCAGGTCAGCGTCGGCAACTATATGGGACAGGATTACGGCAAGATCATTTCGATTACCGAAACGGAGATCCAGCTCAAAGAGCTGGTTCAAGACGGCACGGGCGACTGGACGGATCGGTCGAACTCGCTGCATTTGGTGGAATCTGAGAAAAAGTGATGAGGGCGGATATGGCAACGACACTCCAAAGCAACCAACCCATGAAGAGGGTCACTTCCCATTGGTCTCGAGCGATGGGTCTGGTAGTGGGTTTGGCAATGGGTTTTGTATTGGCTGCGGGGACGATTTTTTCGGCGCCGATCCATGCGCAAACCAATCGCCTCGAGAATGTAGCGGTATCCAAGGGCAGTTCCGGGCAGACAATTGTCCGCTTTTCGCTGTCTTCGCCGATCGCGCAGGCGCCGTCCGGCTTTGCGATTGCGAACCCGCCGCGGGTGGCGCTGGATTTTCCCGATGTGGGTAACGGGTTGGGCGGTGTCAAGCAGACGGTTGACGATGATGTGCTGCGCAGCCTCAATCTGATTCAGAGCGGCGGAAAAACCCGCGTTGTGATGAATCTGAACAAGCCGCAGCAGTTCAAGACCGACCTCGACGGCAGAACGGTTATAGTCGTTTTGACCGGAGAAATACAGGATGAAGCAACGGCGACGACGCAACAGGTGCAACATTTTGCTGAAGCCAAGCCCGGCGATATTCAGTACTCGTTGCTGGATGTCGATTTTCGGCGCGGCGAAAACGGCGAAGGCCGGGTGGTGGTCGATCTGTCCGACAATTCGGTCGGTATCGATATTCGTCAGCAGGGCAAGCAACTGATCGTCGATTTTCTGAAGACAGATCTGCCGCACAATTTGGCGCGTCGCCTGGATGTCACCGATTTCGGAACGCCCATCGCGATGATTGACACCTTTGCGCAGGGTAACCGGACGCGGATGGTGATCGAGCCTAAAGGGTTGTGGGAACATTCGGCCTACCAGACCGACAAACGCTTTACTCTTGAAGTCAAGCCCGTTATCGAAGACCCCAACAAATTAACGCAGGGGACGCGCCAGGGATACAAAGGCGACAAACTGTCGCTGAACTTTCAGAACGTCGAAGTGCGGGCGGTGTTGCAGGTAATCGCCGATTTCACCGGGCTTAACATCATCACCAGTGATACGGTGCAAGGCAATTTGACCTTGCGATTGAAGGATATCCCCTGGGATCAGGCGCTCGACATCATCATGCAGACCAAGGGTCTCGATATGCGCAAAAACGGCTCGGTGATATTGATCGCGCCGCGCGATGAACTGGCGCTCAAAGAAAAGCAGCAGTTTGAAGCGCAGCAGCAGATCAGTGATTTGGAGCCGTTGCGAACCGAGATGTTCCAGATGAACTATCAGAAGGCGCATAATTTACAGAAGCTGTTGTCCGATCCCAACCAGAAATTCCTGTCGAAGCGGGGAACCGCGGTGGTTGATGAGCGCACCAACATCCTGTTTGTTCAGGATACGGCAGCACGTCTGGAAGAAGTCAGACAACTGATCCGGAAGATCGACATTACGGTGCGGCAGGTGTTGATCGAGGCGCGAATCGTGATTGCGTCGGACGATTTTAGCCGTCAGCTTGGCGTACGTTTTGGTGTGCAAGCCGGATTTTCGTTCAACAATTATTCGATGGGAACGACCGGGTCGTTGGCAACCCAGCCGACAGTAACGATCAATACCGACGGTACGGTCACACGCGATACGCGGACGCCGACGCCGTTTGAAATCGCTTCGAGAACGACGCGGGGTGCGGGCTACCCCGGTTATTCCGACAATGGAGGGTTAAATGTGAACTTGCCGGCGACCAATCCGATGGGGCAGTTGGCAATGACACTGATCAACCTTGGCTCCGGCAACCTCGTTAATCTCGAATTGTCGGCGATGGAAGCCGATCACCGCGGCAAAGTAGTGTCAAGCCCGCGGGTGATGACGGCGGACAACCAGAAAGCCGTGATCGAGCAGGGCACGGAAATTCCGTATGTGACGCCGGGATCGGCCAACAGCCCGGCGACGGTGCAGTTCAAACCGGCCGTGCTGCGCCTTGAAGTGACGCCGCAGATTACGCCGGACAACCGGATCATCATGACCGTCGATATTCGCAAGGATGCGATCGGACAGATCGTTCAGTTGGGTGGTGGTTTCTCAGTGCCGTCGATCGACACCAAGAATGTCTCGACGCAGATTTCGGTCAACAACGGTGATACGGCGGTTATTGGCGGCATTTACGAAGAAGAAATCCTTGACTATGTGGACAAAGTACCGTTCCTCGGCGATATTCCGTTGCTGGGATACTTGTTCAAAAACACTAACCGGTCGAGCAACAAGACCGAATTGCTGGTATTCCTGACGCCGCGTATCGTCAAGGAGACAGTAGATACGGTACGCTAGCTGCGTGCCAACCACGTGAGACGTTAGCCGCAAGAAATCCGAAAGTTGCTTTACAATGCCCCGATGCAATGGCATCGGGGCAATTTATTTTTGATCGGGTTGATGGGCGCGGGTAAAACTACCTGCGGTCGGCGCTTGGCGGTGTTGCTCGATAAACCCTTCGTGGATGGCGACGCAGAGCTGGAGCGTCGGTTGGGGTGCACGGTCTCGGACATCTTTGAAAAAGAGGGCGAGGCCTCTTTCCGGGATCGCGAGCAGGCGTTACTGGCGGAATTGGTGCGGCGCGAAGGCATTGTACTGAGTACCGGTGGTGGCGTGGTGTTGCGCGAGGCCAATCGGGAGCAGTTGCGAGTCAACGGCACTGTTGTCTATTTGCACGCGACGCCTGACGTTCTGGCAGAGCGTTTGCGGCAGGTGACGGATCGCCCGCTGCTGCGAGCGGCGGAAGATTTGGTTACTCGACTGGAGAAGCTCTACACCGTTCGTGATCCGCTGTACCGGCAAACAGCACATTACGTTTTTGAATCTACGGCGGATGTCGTTGGCCACCTGCTTGCTGACCAAGGGTCAGGAAATGGAGATTTTAATGCAGACTGAAAACGGTGCCAAAGTACTGCAAGTAGAACTGGGCGCTCGCAGTTATCCGATCCATATTGGCCCTGGCGTTTTTGCCGAGGCGGGGCGTTTGTTACGGACGGTTTACTCCGGGCGGCGGGCGTTTGTGGTCAGCAACCCGACGGTGGCGTCGTACCATCTGGCAGCTCTGCGGCAAGGGTTGAGCGCGGCGGGGATTGCCGTTGAAGTGTGGCAAGCGCCGGACAGCGAACAGGCCAAGAACTGGGAAGAACTGTACAAAATTCTGGGCTGGCTTCTGGAATCGCGCGCCGAGCGACAGACGCCGCTGATTGCGCTGGGCGGCGGCGTGGTTGGCGATCTGGCGGGGCTGGCGGCTGCGTTGTATCAGCGCGGGATGCCGTTGATTCAGGCGCCGACCTCGTTGCTGGCGCAGGTGGATTCGTCGGTTGGCGGCAAGACGGCGATCAACCATCCGCTCGGCAAAAACATGATCGGCGCGTTTTACCAGCCACAGCAGGTGTGGATCGACACCAGCACGTTATCGACGCTGCCGTCGCGTGAATACGTTTCCGGCCTGGCCGAAGTCGTCAAGTACGGTGCGATCCGCGACCGCGCGTTCTTCGATTGGCTGGAAAAGAATACCGAAGCGCTACTCGCGCGCGAACCGGCGGCGGTTGGCTATGCGATTCATCAAAGCTGCTGGAACAAGGCGATGATCGTCGCCGCTGACGAGCGCGAAACCGGCGAACGGGCGTTGCTCAACTTGGGACACACCTTCGGTCACGCTATCGAAACGGCGCTGGGGTACGGAGCATGGCTGCACGGCGAAGCGGTGGCGGCGGGGATGGTGCTGGCCGGGCGCTTATCGGCGAGGGTATGCGGCCTTGAAGAAAGCGAGCGGCAGCGGCTTGAGCGCTTGTTGACGGCTTTGGGCTTGCCGCTGACCAGCCCCGACTTTTCGCTGGAAACTTGGATGACCCTGATGGGGCGGGACAAAAAAGTGGCCGACGGTAAAATGCGTTTTGTGCTGTTGGAGCGTTTGGGGCATGCCGTGGTGCGGCAGGATATCGGGGAAGAGGAGCTGGCGCAGGTGATCCGGGGTTCAGAGGCCAGAGGTCGGGAATCAGGCCGCGCAAAGCCGTGAGTAAGGATGGAGCGCGGGCGTACCGCCCGCGCACCGTTCTGCTCTTTGACTTCTGGCCTCTGATACCTGACATCTGATCCCTGATATACAATAGCGCCTACAGTTTTCATGGTGCGCGGGTGTAGTTCAATGGTAGAACGGCAGCTTCCCAAGCTGCATACGAGGGTTCGATTCCCTTCACCCGCTCCAGCTTCGCATTCCCTCATTTTCCCTGGCTGGTTTCGGTTTCGCGCGAGGCGTGGGGCGGAGGGGGTGCAGGCAGACCTTATAGGATGATTATGCAGGCTTCTCAACGGAATACTTTCCAACAACTGATTCTTCGTTTGCAGGACTACTGGAACCGTCAGGGCTGCGCGCTTCTGCAGCCCTACGATATGGAAGTGGGGGCGGGAACTTCGCACACGGCGACATTCCTTCGGGCGCTTGGGCCGGAACCCTGGCGGGCGGCGTATGTGCAGCCGTCGCGCCGCCCCAAAGACGGGCGTTATGGCGAGAACCCTAACCGTATGCAACACTATTATCAGTATCAAGTGGTGTTGAAGCCGGCGCCGGCGAACATTCTCGATCTTTATCTCGGCTCGTTGCGGGAACTGGGTTTTGACTTGACGACCAATGATGTGCGTTTTGTCGAGGACGACTGGGAAAATCCGACGCTCGGCGCCTGGGGGCTGGGCTGGGAAGTGTGGTTGAACGGAATGGAAGTGACGCAGTTCACTTACTTTCAACAAGTCGGTGGCCTCGATTGCAACCCGATCACCGGCGAAATCACGTACGGCATCGAGCGGCTGGCGATGTATTTGCAGGAAAAAGAAAACGTGTTCGATCTGGTGTGGACACAATACGAAGAAAACGGCGTTACCCGCACATTGACCTACGGTGATGTCTATCATCAAAACGAAGTTGAGCAATCGCGGTACAACTTTGAGTCATCCAACGCGCCCAAGCTGTTCGAACTTTTTACATTCTTTGAAAGCGAAGCCAAACGTTTGCTCGAAGACAAATTACCGCTTCCCGGTTACGAAATGATTTTGAAGGCGGCGCACACGTTCAACTTGCTCGACGCGCGCGGCGCGATTTCCGTCACCGAGCGCGCTGCGTACATCGGCCGCATCCGGACGCTGTCGCGCCTGGTTGCGCAAACCTATGTCGAGTCGCGCGAAGCGTTGGGTTATCCGATGCTGTTGCCCGAACACCGTCAACAAGCCGCATGAACCCTGTTTTACCGCAAAGAACGCATAGAGCACAAGGGCTTTGAAGCTTCTCAGTTTAGCTCGGGATTTGGCATTCTTGCCCCCTTTTTTGCGTTCTTTGCAGTTAAATTTTTGCTGTTTTTGAGCATGACCCAAACGAAACTTTAAAGAGCTTTTTATGTCATCTGCCCCGCTGCTTGTTGAACCGTTGCTTGTTGAATTGCTCACCGAAGAACTGCCGCCGAAAGCGTTGAAGCGGTTGAGTGTGGCGTTTGCCGGATTGCTGGAAACGCAATTACGAAATGACCGGTTTCTCGAAGCGTCAAGCGTGACGACACGGTACGCGACCCCGCGTCGCCTGGCGGTTCGGATCACCGGCGTCAAGTCGAAAGCGCCGGATCAACCGTTCACCCAGAAACTTTTACCGGTCGCTGTTGCGTTTGATGCCAACGGGCGTCCGGCCCTGCCGCTCATGCGCAAACTCGAAGCGTTGGGTTTGAGCGAGGCCGATCTGCCGCGCTGTAAACGTGAGAGCGACGGCAAAACGGAAGCGCTGTTCATCGACGGAGTGACGGCGGGGCAAACCTTACAGGCCGGTTTGCAGGCGGCGCTCGACCAGGCAATTGCACAGTTGCCGATTCCCAAAGTGATGCGTTATCCGGTACCGGGTGGCTACTACAACGAGGTGAGTTTTGTGCGGCCAGCGCATCGGTTGATGGCGTTGCACGGCAATCAAGTCGTGCCAGTGACGGCGCTGGGATTGGACGCCGGACAAACGACATCGGGTCATCGTTTTCTTGCGACTGCTTCCGAAATCGTGATTTCCAACGCGGACGATTACGAGACGGCGCTGGAGACACAAGGGAAAGTCATCGCGTCATTCGAACGTCGCCGCGAGCGAATCGCTGAGGGCTTGCAAAAAGTTGCTGGAACGGCGCGGGTCGTGATGCCGGAAGAGTTGCTCGACGAAGTGACGGCGCTGGTCGAATGGCCGGAAGTTTATGAAGGGCGTTTCGATCCTGAATTTTTGAAAGTGCCTCAGGAATGCCTGATTCTGACGATGCAGCAGAACCAGAAATATTTTGCGCTGACCGACAACGAAGGCCGTTTGATCGAGCGTTTTCTGTTGGTCTCGAACATGCGTACTCAAAACCCGAAAGAAATCATTGGTGGCAATGAGCGGGTGCTGCGTGCGCGGCTTGCCGACGCACGATTTTTCTTTGAGCAGGATTGCAAAAAACCGCTGGCCGACCGCGTTGAAGCGTTGGCGTCCATCGTCTATTTCAAAGGGTTGGGCAGCCAGCGCGAGCGTGTTGATCGGCTGGTGAAGATTTCTCAAAAACTGGCGGCGTTGCTTGGCGCCGATGCAGAAAAAACAGCGCGGATCGCGTTGCTTGCGAAGGCCGATCTCACCACCGACATGGTCGGCGAATTTCCGGAATTGCAGGGGACGATGGGGCGTTACTACGCTCGACACGATGGCGAAAACGCGGTGGTGGCGCAAGGCATCGAGCAGCATTATTGGCCGCGCTTTGCCGGGGATCGTTTGCCGGAATCGCTGGAAGCGGTTTGTGTGTCGATGGCCGACAAGCTGGAAACGATCGCGGGAATGTTCGCCGTCAACAACCAGCCGACGGGCGACAAAGACCCGTTCGGGTTGCGGCGTGCTGCCATTGGTGTACTGCGGATGGTGATCGAGAAAACGTTGCCGATGGGTTTGAAACAGTTTATCGGCGCGGCGATCGATCAGCGCGACGTTTCGTCGGCGGTCGAACTTTTCTTCTATGATCGCTTGCGTGGTCTGCTGAAAGAAGAAGGCCATGCGACGCAGGCGATTGAAGCGGTGCTGACGCAAAAGCCCGATGCCATCGCGCAAGTGCCGGCGCGGTTGAACGCAGTGCGGACATTCGCGGCGTTGCCGGAAGCCGAAGCGCTGGCGGCAGCGAACAAGCGCATCGTCAACATCTTGAAGAAGAACGCCGAAAGTGTGACACACACCGAAGTGCAGCCGGCGCTGTTCCGTGATGACGCGGAAAAAGCCCTGTACGCCGTGTTTCACGAGCGTTTGAACGGCGAGGTGGAAACCGCGATGCAGGCGGGAGACTTCACGAAAGCGTTGCAGGTATTGGCGGGCGCGCGTCGGGAAGTGGATCGTTTCTTCGATGAAGTGATGGTGATGGCGGACGACCCGGCAGTGCGCGCCAACCGACTGGCGTTGCTCAATGAGATTCGGCAGACGATGAATCGGGTGGCGGATATTGCGATGCTGGCGGGGTGAGGGCAGAGATCAGAGATCAGAATTCTGTTATCCTGCGCGAAGTCGCAGAACGCAGAATCCCGCCGCCGCCGTTCTGACCTCTGATGCCTGACTGCAGTTAAAATAGAACCATGGACATTTCCCGCGAACTTCCCTCCAGCACGCGCTCCGGCAAACTGATCGTGCTTGACCGTGACGGCGTGATCAACCACGACAGTGCGTCGTTCATCAAATCGCCGGATGAGTGGCAGCCGATCGACGGCAGTCTGGAAGCGATCGCCAAGCTGAATTTTGCTGGTTACCGCGTTGTTGTGGCGACCAACCAGTCCGGGATCGACCGCGGCTTGTTTGACATGCGGACGTTGAGCGCGATTCACGAAAAAATGTACCAGATGTTGAGTCCGCTGGGCGGGCGGATTGACGCCATTTTTTTTTGCCCGCATACGGCGCAGGCGCAATGCGAATGTCGCAAGCCGAAGCCGGGGCTGTTTCATACCATCGGGCAGCGGTTTCACGCCGATTTGACCGGCGTGCCGTGCGTCGGCGATTCGTTACGCGATTTGCAGGCGGCTGAGGCTGTCGGCGGGTTGCCGATTCTGGTGCGCACTGGCAAAGGTGAAAAAACGCTGGCGACCGGCGGGTTGCCGGAACACACCTGGATTTTTGCCAATTTGGCCGAAGTGGCCGACGCTTTGTTGGCGATGGGGCGCGAACACCTCGTTGTTGAATAGCTGCTGGAGCCTTCATGCGTTCGTTCCTGGGTTCACTGTTGTTCGCTGTGTTTCAGGCGACGATTACGTTCTTTTTTGTTCTGCTGTTTTTGTGCTTTTTCTGGTTACCGCCGGTTCAGCGCTACCGCTTTATGTTGATCTGGCCGCGGTTGAATCTGTGGGCGGTGCGCGTGCTTTGCGGTATTCGCCACCGCACCATTGGGCTGGAACATTTACCCGATGGAACAACCCCGCATGTGGTGCTGGCCAAGCACAGTTCGGCGTGGGATGTGATGGCGATTCCGTTGGCCATGCCGCGGCCTTTGAGTTTTGTCGCCAAAAAAGAACTGATGTGGATTCCGCTCTTCGGCTGGGGGCTTAAACTGGCGTTGCCGATCATCATCGACCGGAAGGCCGGAAGTGAGGCGATGCAACAGATCTACAAGCAGGGGGAGGCGCGTCACAAAAAAGGTTTTTGGATCATTTTATTTCCGGAGGGAACGCGGGTGCCGCCCGGCCAGAAACGACGCTACAAAACTGGCGGCGCGCGGCTGGCGATAACTTTGGGGGCGCCGGTGTTGCCGATTGCGCACAACGCTGGTTATTTGTGGCCGCGCGGTATTTTCGGCAAGCGCGCCGGCACGATCACATTGTCGATCGGCAAACCGATTCCTTCTGCCGGTAAAGACTCAACGGCACTGATGCAAGAAGTCGAGAATTGGGTCGAAACGGAAACCGCTCGGCTCGGAGTGCCTTCAGAAGCGGAAACCGAAGAGGGCGCATGACGGCATCGACGGCGAGTGTTCGCACGGTTACGCTTCAGAACACGCAGCTTTCGTATCAGTTGATCCGCGCTTCCCGGCGTTCGGTGTCGATTCGTGTTGAAGCCGATACAGTCGTTGTGCGGGCGCCGCGTTGGCTGACGGTTCACGACGTGGAAACGGCGCTGCACGAACGCGCAGCCTGGATCGCTCGAACGATGGCCTGGTGGCGGCGCCATGCCCGACCGCTGGTAAGCCCGGCTTGGCAAACGGAAGCGGAAGTGCTTTATCGCGGTGTGATGTTGCCGTTATCGGTGCAGCTCGAGCGCAAGCGTGGGCATAAGGGCGGGTGTAAGAGTGAAGTGCAGTGCGATTTACTTGGGATTCAGATAACGGCGCCTTCAGCGGAGCCGGTTTCAATCGAGCGGAGCGTGCGGCAATGGTGGTGGCGCGAAGCCGAAAATGTTTTGATGTCGCGGACAGCGATGATGGCGGCGCGGGCGGGACGCACGCCTGCCGGGATACGGCTGTCGCGGGCACGTGGGCAATGGGGAAGCTGCAACGCGCGCGGCGAAATACTGCTGAACTGGCGGCTGATTTTGCTGCCGCCGGAACTGGCCGATGATGTGATCGCGCATGAAGTGGCGCATCTGTGTGAACTCAACCACTCGGCGCGTTTCTGGGAGACGCTGGAGGCGTTTCATCCGGGAACACGACAGCGCCGACGGGCGTTGGCGGAGTGGGCAGGGTTGTTACGAGAATGAAACTGTTCGCCGAGAGTTATTCAGGTAACTCCAGAAATACAGCAATTCCGGCGTTGCGCAGCGCTTCGTTCAGCACGACGGCGAACGGCTCGCCGCTGCGGGTGTCGCGCCAGACGCCGTGAGCGTCGCGGTGAAAGTGATGGGCACCACCGGGACCGGCGAACCAGAGTTCTTCGCGTGGTGCGTGTGTGTTGATGACCCACTGCCGGTCGCCGACGTCGAGGGTCAGAATACCATCGCTCCGTTGCCAGTCGAGATCGCGGTCGTCGGCAAGCGTTTCAAACGCCTGTTCCAGCGCGTTGAGAAAACGATCGGCAGCTTCGGGGAATGGAGGGAGCAGTGGAGACATGACGGTCAGCGGTGATATGGATCGAGAAATCTCATTGTAACGCGCATCGCGATGGAAAGACGAAAAAGCAAAAGGACGTGGGCAAAAACGGGCGAAGGTGCACACAGGCGGCATCTGCGGTAAAGTAAACCCTTTAGTGACAAATCGGTATTCTTATGTTGAAGCGTGCGTGCAAGCGTTTTTTACGGCTGAGCGGTTTTGTGTTTCTGGGCGGTCTTCTCGGCTGTTTTATCAGCGGTTGCGGTATCAAGGGGCCTTTGTATTTGCCGCATGAGAAAACGGCGACGATGCCTGCCGGAACGACTCCAGCGCCCGAAACAACACCATCTCCCGCCGAAGCAGTGCCGACTCCGGCTTCTCAGGACGCAACGAAATGATGACGAATTTTTTTCAGGAACGAAATGGAATACTGTACGTCGAAGACGTGGCATTGACCGACATTGCTGAGCAATTCGGAACGCCCAGCTATGTGTATTCGCGGGCGGCGTTGATGGCGGCGGCGCAGGAATTTCACGCGGCGTTGGGTGGCGTCGTCGATCTGGTGTGCTATGCCGTCAAGGCCAACGGCAATCTGGCCATTTTGAATCTGTTGGCGCGTCTGGGGTTTGGTTTCGACATTGTTTCGGGCGGCGAATTGGCGCGTGTGCTGGCGGCCGGCGGCGACCCGGCAAAGACCGTTTTTTCCGGTGTTGGCAAAACCGTGGCGGAGATGGAAGCGGCGTTGCAAGCGGGTATTTTGTGCTTCAACATCGAATCTGCCGCTGAGCTGAGCGTGTTGGCGGCGACGGCGGCGCGGTTAGGTAAGGTGGCGCCGGTGAGCTTCCGGGTCAATCCCGATGTCGATGCAAAAACGCATCCGTACATTTCCACCGGACTCAAAGAAAACAAATTCGGTGTAGCGTTTGACGAAGCGCGAGCGCTGTACCGACAAGCGGCGGCATTGCCGTCGCTGCGGGTGGTCGGCATTGATATGCACATCGGCTCGCAGATCACCGAACTGGCGCCGTTTCGCGAAGCAGCGGAGAAGCTGTTGCAACTGGTGCGGGTGCTGGAAGCGGATGGCATCGCTCTTGAGCACATCGATATCGGCGGCGGCCTCGGCGTTCGTTACCGCGACGAACAACCGATTCCATTGGGGGCATTTGCGCAAATGTTGCGTGAAGTGTTCGCCGGACGTCCCGAACGCTTGATGATGGAGCCGGGACGGCGGCTGGTAGCGCATATCGGTGTGTTGTTGACGCGTGTTCTGTATCTGAAACCGGGAGCGCCTAGGAATTTCGCCATCGTTGATGCGGCGATGACCGATCTGGTGCGTCCGGCGCTTTACGAGGCGTGGCATCCCGTGTTTGCAGTGACGAAAAGATCGACGACGGAAAATACCTCCGGCAGTGAAAAAAATTGGGACATTGTCGGACCGGTGTGCGAGAGCGGCGATTTTCTGGCGCATGAACGGCCACTGGCGTTACGCGAGGGCGACTTGCTTGCTGTCGGTGTTGTCGGTGCTTACGGAATGGCGATGAGTTCAAACTACAACGCCCGCCCGCGTGCGTGCGAAGTGATGGTTGACGGTAGCGAAATCACGCTGATTCGCGCGCGCGAAGAGGTGAAGAAATTGTGGGAAGCAGAGCGGATTCTGCCAAAATAAAAATTGAAAGCGTGCTCATTTCGATGAGTAAGCGATGTGTGCAAAATCGCAACACATTGAAATTAAATGGCTCGCAGGCGCGTTGAATGCTTGCAAATCAGTGGAATATAGCTAAAATTCGGCCAGCGGGTAAGTGTTTTTGTCAAGAGTTGATTTCGCGACAAATTCGGAATCCGCCGATACCAAGAGTCTTAAGAGATCTCAACAACTCAGACAGGAGAAATGAAATGGCAGAAACTTTTACGATGTTAGGCGCCCCGGTAGCAGCGAAGCGTAAGGCGAAAAAAGCTACCAAGAAAACGGCAAAACGCGCAGTGAAGAAAGCTGCGAAGAAAGTAGCAAAGAAGAGCGCCGCCAAGAAAGCGGTCAAGCGCGTCGCCAAGAAAGCAACGGCGAAGAAGGCGGTCAAGCGCGTCGCCAAGAAAGCAACCAAGAAAGTGGCGAAGAAAGTCGCCAAGAAGGCTGGCAAGAAAGTCGCCAAGAAAGCCGCCAAAAAAGGCGTGAAGAAAGCGGCGAAGAAAGTCGCCAAGAAAGGCGCGAAGAAAGTTGCCAAAAAGGCCGCCAAGAAAACGGCGAAGCGCGCCCGCAAAGTAGCGAAGAAATAAAGCGGTAAGAAACAAAGCGGCACAGGCCGCGTGAGATTCAACGGGCGACGGTAACGTCGCCCGTTTTTCATTTTGCGCGCGTAAGGGCGGGTTTCAAACTCGTCCTTTTTGTTTGTTAACCACAAAAAGCACGAAAGAAGCGTGTGGCCGCGAAGAAGAAAAGCTTCCTTTTCTTCAAGGGGAGGGAAGCCAACGCCGCTCTTCGCAGCATTACAGGCAGCAGGTTGCTGCTACGTCATTATCAGCGCGCCCTGCTCGTAGGGTGGCGACCTGCCGCCCGTTACCGTCGCATGGATTCTGCGATTTCGCTTCCCGCCGCGCTTCGCTCGCGGCTAAAGGCTCCGCGCAGAAATGATGAATTTTTTCTTTGCGCTCTTTCCGGTTAAATTTTCTGATTCCTGACCCCTGATATCTGAACTCAATGCGCCTCGTCCCAGTGTCGGCCTTTCCCCAGATTGACGACCAGCGGGATGCGAAGCCGCGCAACATGGCACATCAGCGGCGGCAAATCCTGTTCGACGCGGGCGACTTCATCTTCGGGCACTTCCAGCACCAGTTCGTCATGAACCTGCAACAGCAGGCGGGTACGCATCGCGTTCCGGTCTAGCCATTGCTGGACGACGATCATCGCTTTTTTGATGAGGTCGGCGGCGGTGCCTTGCATCGGCGCATTGATGGCAGCGCGTTCGGCGGCTGCCCGGCGCGGGCCGCTGCCGCCGTTGATGTCGGTGAGGGTCAGGCGGCGGCCGAACACGGTTTCGACGTAGCCGCGCGCGCGCGCTTGTTCGCGGGTGGTTTCCATGTAACGGGCGACGCCCGGATAGCGGGCGAAATAGCGTTCGATGAATTGCTGCGCGGCGGCGCGTTCGATTCCCAATTGCTGGGCGAGACCGAACGCGCTCATGCCGTAGATCAGCCCAAAGTTGACGGCTTTGATATAGCGCCGCTGCTCAGCGCTGACATCGGCGGGGGCGATGCCAAAAATTTCGGCGGCGGTAGCGCGGTGGATATCGGCATCGTTGTGAAACGCCTGGAGCAGGCTGGTGTCTCCCGACAAATGCGCCATGATGCGCAACTCGATTTGCGAATAGTCGGCGGAAAGCAAAACAGAACCGATGGGCGCGATGAACGCTTCGCGGATGCGGCGGCCTTCGGCGGTGCGCGCCGGAATGTTTTGGAGATTGGGCTCAGAGGAAGCGAGCCTGCCGGTAACGGCGGTGGTTTGCGAGAAAGTGGTATGAACCCGGCCGGTGCGCGCGTTGATCATCGTCGGCAGTTTATCGGCGTAAGTTGATTTGAGTTTGGCAAGCATTCGGTGTTCAAGCAGCACTTTCGGCAGCGGGTAATCGGCGGCCAGTGTCTGTAACACTTCTTCATCGGTGGACGGCTGGCCGGTCGAAGTTTTTTTGACTGGCGGCAGTTTCATCCGCGAAAAAAGAATTTCGCCCAGTTGTTTCGGCGAGGACAGGTTGAATGGCTGCCCGGCCAGCGCGTGCGCTTCGTTCTCGAGCGCCAGCAGGCGCTGACCGAGCTCATGGCTGTGTTGAGCCAGGCGCTCGCGGTCGATCAGAACGCCGTGCCGCTCCATCGTGAACAGCACTTCGCGCACCGGCAGCTCCATCTCCTCGTAAATCGAAAGCAGCGGCGGCGCGGCTTGCAGGCGCGGGTACAGTGCATGGTGCAGGCGCAGCGCAACATCGGCGTCTTCGGCGGCATAATCGGTGGCGCGGTCAACGGCGACTTGCTCGAAGGGGATGCGGTGCGCGCCTTTGCCAGTGAGGTCGTCGTAGCGAATCGTCGGCCAGTTCAAATAACGTTCGGCCAGCGCGTCGAGGTCGTGCGCCTTGTGCGATTCCAGCACATACGATTGCAGCATTGTGTCGTGGCGTACGCCACGCAGCGTGATGCCGTGATTGGCAAGGATGTGTTGATCGTATTTGAGATTCTGGCCGAGCTTGGGCGCGTCGGCGTTTTCGAGCCACGGGGCCAGGCGTTGCAGAACGGCAGCGCGATCGAGTTGCGGCGGCGCATCGGCATAGCGGTGAGCGACCGGGATATAGCACGCTTCGCCCGGAGCGCAGGCGAACGACAGCCCGACGATTTCGCCTTGCAGCGGATCGAGCGAAGTGGTTTCGAGGTCAAAAGCAACCAGCGTTCCGGCTTGAGCGGCTGCATCAAGGCGAGCGCACCAGCGTTCCAGCGTCGCTTCATCGAGCACGGCTTCGTAAGGCAAGATGGCCGGTTTTTCGGGTGACGTTGAAGCAACGGCGCTCGCGGCGTCGGTGATGACGCGCCGATCCCGCACATTGTTGTGTTCAGGCGCAGTGAGCAATGCTTTTGCCGGGTCGGGGTTTTGAGGGGCATTGCTTTTTGGTGTGTCGCGCAACCAGCTTTTGAACTCAAAGCGGGTATAAAGTGCAGCCAGCGCCTCAACATCGGCGGGGGTGATGCGCAGCGCCTCCGGCGTGATCGGCAGTGCGCAATCGGTTTTGATCGTAACCAGTCGGCGCGCTTGCGGCAACCAGTCCAGCGCTTCGCGCAGGTTGTTGCCGGCGGCGCCGGTGATGTCGCCGACGTGCGCGATCAGGTTGTCCAGCGTACCGTACTGGGAGAGCCATTTGACGGCGGTTTTGGGGCCGACTTTGGCGACGCCGGGAACATTGTCGGAGGTGTCGCCGATCAGCGTCAGGTAGTCGATGATCTGTGCCGGGGTGACGCCGAATTTGGCGACGACGCCGACTTCGTCGAGCGTTTCATTGCTCATGGTGTTGATGCAGGTCACATCGGGCGAGACAAGCTGCGCCATGTCCTTATCGGAAGTTGAGATCAGCGTGCGCCACCCCTTGGCGCGTGCGTCACGCGCCAAAGTGCCGATTACATCGTCGGCCTCGATGCCGGCTTCAATGATGAGTGGCCAGCCCTGGGCACGGACACAATCGTGCAGCGGCGCGACTTGGGCGACGAGATCGTCAGGCATTGGCGGGCGATGCGCTTTGTAGTCGGGATACCAGTCGTTACGGAAGGTTTTGCCAGGGGCGTCAAAGACAACGGCAAAATAATCAGGAGCGTGTTCGTCAACCAACCGTCGCAACATTGACAAAACACCGCGCAATGCGCCGGTTGGCTCGTGCCGGGAGGTGCGCAAATCGGGCAAGGCGTGGTACGCTCGATAAAGGTAGGATGAACCATCAACAAGGACAAACAAAGGCATGATTGAGACTCCAAAAAATCCGGCCATCAAAGCGGACAACCAGCAGGACGACCCGCAGGCCGGTCGCGTGCCCCCTTTTTTCCGCAGCGGTAATGGCTACGACAGCGGCGAAGAGGCGTGGCGGCTAATAGGGATTATGGCAGAGTTTGCGATAGCCACCGAGCGGTTACGCCATATCGCGCCAGCGGTCAGCATTTTCGGCAGCGCCCGGCTGCCGCCCGATCACCCGTATTACAAGAAGACGGAAATCATCGCCCGCAAACTGTCGAACGCCGGCTTTTCGGTGGTTTCCGGCGGCGGGCCGGGTATTATGGAAGCGGCCAACCGCGGCGCTTTTGTCGGCCGCTCGCCGGCGGTGGGCTTGAACATCCTGTTGCCGCATGAGCAGAAAAGCAATGGGTATCAGAATATCAGCGTGAACTTCCGCTATTTTTTCGCGCGCAAGATGATGTTTGTCCGTTTCGCGTCGGCGTATGTGGTGTTGCCCGGCGGTTTTGGGACGCTTGATGAATTGACCGAATGCATGACGCTCGTTCAGACCGGCAAAGCGCGACGCATTCCGATCATTCTGGTTGGCGGCGAATTCTGGCGCGGCTTTCTTGATTGGGTGCGCGGCCCGATGGTGGATGGGGGGATGATTGCGCGCGAGGAACTGGAAATACTGCAAGTTATCGAGGAACCGGATGACATCGTTAAAGCGATTTTCGATTTCTACGAAGTGAGCGGCTTCAGGCCGACGCCGGAGGAGCGTGAGAAAATGCTTAATTTATAGAATGAAGACGGCGAGGATCACTGGGGCGCGCTTTCGGAAGGCATGATGTTAAAATACGAAAACAAGACCTCGCCCGCCTGTGGGAGAGGGTGGTCGATCATGAAAAAACATCATGCGAACGAATATGTATAGAGAGAACGGTAGGAGTCAAATTGCCGCGGCGCTGCTGGCGGCAACGCTCATGGTGTTGCCACTGTCTGTCGTAGCGGCGGAAGAACCGTCGCCGTCAACGGGCGCAGCGGCCGCGCCACCACCGCCGGCAATGGTCGATGAAAAGACGGCGGACAAAGCTGCTTCCAACTCGGCTGCCAACGCCGCCGCCAAGCCACAGACCAACCCGCAAGCCAATCCGGCGCAGGGCGATCCGGAATTGGAGCCGCAGGTGACATTGATCGAGCGCGAGGACGAAACACGCGAAGAAGTACGGGTCAACGGCGTCATTCGCTACATCAAAGTCATGCCCAAAGTCGGGACGGTGTATTATCTGCTGCCCGTCAACGGCGTTGCCGGCGTCTATGTACGCCGCGACAGTCTGGACAGCGGTTTGCGCGCGCCGATGTGGCAGATTCTTTCTTGGTAGCGCGTAGCAGAGACCAATATTTTTGCCGATGTGTATCGGCTATGGGAGCGTATGTCTGTTTACACCAATGTTTCCGCCGAGGAATTGTCGGCCTGGCTTGAACGTTACAACGTCGGCGCTTTGCAGATGCAAGCGCCGATTGCTGCTGGTATCGAGAATACCAATTACTTCGTCACCACCGAAAACGGCAACTATGTGCTGACGCTTTACGAGCGTTTGCCTGCCGCCGATCTGCCGTTTTACCTCGGCCTGATGGCGCATCTGGCGCAAGCGGGATTGCCGGTGCCGATGCCCGAAGCTGATTGTGATGGCCAATATTTTTCGACGTTGAACGGCAAGCCAGCCGGATTGATTGCTCGTGTTGTCGGCGCGCCGCAATTAACGCCAACGGCGGCGCATTGTGCGGCGATTGGCAAGGTGCTGGCGCGGATGCATCTGGCCGTCGCCGACTATCCGCGGGCGCTGGAGAGTGCACGCGGGCGCGCCTGGCGCGAAGTCACGGCGCAGGCGGTGCGGCCGTTTCTATCGGAGGCGCAGCGGCGCTTGCTCGATACCGAAATGGCTGCGGTGCGCGATGGTGGTATTGAGCGGTTGCCGCGCGGCGCGATTCACGGCGATCTGTTCCGCGACAATGTGCTGTTCGTCGATCCGGAAGGAACGCGCATCGGCGGCATCATCGACTTCGGTTTTGCGGCTACCGACGCCTTCGGTTACGACCTTGCGGTCACCGTCAACGACTGGTGCATCGCCGATCCGGCCATCGGCGATCTTGATCCGCTGCGTGTTGCCGCGATGCTTGATGCCTACCAAAGCGTTCGTACACCGACGAGCGATGAAAAAGCACAATGGCCGTTGTTGTTGCGCGCGGGTGCCTTGCGCTTCTGGCTGTCGCGGCTTTACGATTACTACCTGCCGCGCGAAGGCTCGCTGGTTCACGCCCACGACCCCACGCATTTTGAACGAATCCTGAGCCAACGGGCAAAGCAGTTGCCCGCCTGGCCGACACCGGAGCGATGAGATGTCAACGCCTGAAACAAACCCGAATACTCAAACGAATATCCCAACCATTACCCGCTGCAGCGCTGAACGCGGCTGGCTGTGGTGGGTCGAATCCTTTCGGATGATCAAAGAAGCGCCCGGCGCGTGGTATCGGATTGGTTTGGGCTATATCGGCGTTTTTATCGTGCCGGTATTATTGCTTTCATTGGTTGCCATGATTGATGAACGGCTGCAATTCATCACCTACCTGGCGAATATCTTTGCGCCGTTCTTTGTTGTCGGCTTCGTGGCCGCCGGCTGGACGCAGGCGCGCGGCGGGACACCGAAGTTTTCGCATTTGTTCAGCGGTTTCAAGGCCGACGTAAAGACACTGCTGGGAATCGGCGGAGCTACGATGGTGTTGACGGTGCTTTCTCTCCTGATTTCTATGTTTGTGTTGGGGGGCAACTTCGTTACGGAGATGGAAAACCTCAGCGAAAATAATGACCCGATGGCAGTGCTGGAGTTTCTCACCTCTCCGCGGTTGTGGCTGGCGATACTTGTTTTCGCTACTTTGCTGACGCTGATCTGGATGGCGACCTGGCTGGCGCCGATGGTGGTGGTGTTCCAACACGCTGGCGTCGTGCGAGCGTTGCGGAGCAGCTTCAAAGCAGTGTCGGTGAATTGGCGGGCGCTGTTGATGTGGGGTCTGGTGCTGCTTGCTGGCAGCTCCGTTATCGGAATGGTACTGGTTATCGTGATGATGGTGCTGATGCTACCCTTTCTGGCCATCGGCGGCGAAAGCAGCGCCCTGATTGTTATGGCGTTATTCGTCGGGCTGGAATTGTTCGTCTTGCCGCTCCTGATCGGCTTGGGAATCCTGTCTTCTTTCGTTGCCTACTGCGATATCTTCCACGCCAAAGATGCGGTGTTCCCGAGGCCGCCGAAAGCATAGAGCGATCTTCTAATGAGCTTGGAATCGGTACGCGCACATCTGGCCTTGGCAGCGCCGGAGTTGACTATTCTGGAGTTGGCCGAAGACACGCCAACCGTAGCGGCGGCGGCGAAAGTACACGGCGTCGAGCCGGGGCGCATCGCCAAAACGCTGGCGTTTTCGACCGGTCAGGGCGCGGTGTTGATTGTGGCGCGTGGCGATGCGCGGATCGACAACCGAAAAATAAAAGCAATATTCGGCGGCAGACCCAAGATGCTGGACGGTGAAACCGTCAAAAAGCTGACCGGCCATCCGGTTGGCGGCGTGTGCCCGTTTGGACTGGCGAGCGGCATTCCCGTTTATCTCGATCAAACGCTGAATGATTTTGACGAGATTCTGCCGGCGGCGGGGGGTATTCATACGGCGGTGCGGCTGACCCCGGCGCGATTGGCGGCGCTGACTGATGGCCGCTGGGTGGATGTGTGCCAGCCCGTGTTGCCGGAAACCGAAAATCTCTGACTGTTGCACTATCGTTATTCCTGCGAAGCCTGCCCTCGCTCGATCAAGGGGGGCAACTAAGAGACAGGCCATAGAACATTTCTCATGGAAGCGATCCTCCTTCTGGGGCTGACCGGCTTCTGCGCCGGGTTGATCGACGCCGCTGTCGGCGGCGGCGGATTGGTGCAGGTGCCGGGCGCCTTCGGCATTCTTCCGAACACGCCACCAGCCACGATTTTCGGCATCAACAAATTTGCGTCGATTTGCGGTACCGGCATGGCGGTGCGTCAATACTTGCAGAGAGTTCGCCTGCCCTGGGCACTGTTGCTGCCGGCGATGGCGAGCGCGTTCGCAGCATCGTTTGGCGGTGCGATGGTCGTCAGCATGGTTCCGGTCAAATGGATGAAGCCGGTGATTCTGGTGTTGTTGATGGCGATAGCGGTTTACACGTTCATCAAAAAAGATTTCGGCAAAGTGCACAAACCAAAAAACATCACGCACCGCGAACGGTTCGGCGCGGCGTTATGGGGTGGGGCGCTCGGTTTTTACGATGGTATATTCGGCCCGGGGACGGGAAGTTTTCTGGCCTTCGTTTTCATCCGCTTCTTCGCGTTCGATTTTCTGCACGCGGCAGCGGCGGCGCGCGTTGTCAATTTGATGACCAATCTTGCCGCGCTGTCGTTTTTCATTCCAGCCGGGCACATCCTGTGGCATTGCGCCGTGCCGATGGCGGTGTGCAATATGGCCGGTGGAATTCTTGGCGCGCGATTGGCAATCCGTGGCGGCGTCAGGATTATTCGGATTCTGTTTCTCATCTTGATGGTGGTGTTGATCAGCAAGTTTGCGTATGATGTGTTTTTTGCGCACTAACGAAGGGTAGCGAGTTTCAGCAATGAAAGAACCCGCATTAACAAAAACAAGTTTCGCGGGTCTTGCAGCGACGTTCGTCGGCAACGGCATCGGGCGGTTTGCTTATATTGCACTGATGCCGGCGTTGATCAGTTCGGGCTGGTTCAGTAAAGGTGAAGCGTCTTATCTGGGCGTTGCGACACTGGTGGGTTATCTGTTGGGAGCACCGTTGGCCAATTATCTGGTTCGGCGCTTTACGACGGGACAAATCATGCGCAGCGCCATGGTGATATGTTCGTTGAGCTATCTCGCGTGCGCTTTTCCTGAAGCGCCATTGCTCTGGTTTTATTTTTGGCGAACACTTGCCGGTGTCGGCAGCGCGATTTTGATGGTTATGGCGGCGCCTGCCGTGCTGCTTTACTTCGGTGTGGGGATCAGGGGCAGGGTCAGCGGCGTGGTGTTTTCGGGTATCGGTTGGGGCGCGATGATGTCAGGAACGCTGATTCCGCTGCTGATCCTGCAAAGCGTTTCGGCGGCCTGGTTGGGGATGGGAAGCATTTGTCTGTTGTTGGCTATTGTCAACTGGCGCACATGGGACATTCCTCTGCCCGAGCAAGCCGTTGGCGCCAAAGTCTATGAAGGGCATCAAAGTAAAGCCGGTTCGGCAGCGATCGCGCTAATCCTTGTCGCTTATACCCTTGACGCTATTGGGTATTTGCCGCACACCTTATTCTGGGTGGATTACATTGTGCGTGAGCTGCAAATGCCCTTATGGACGGGCGGCTTTTGCTGGGCGGTTTTCGGCGTGGGCGCGGCATTGGGGCCGCTTTTTGCAGGGCAGATGGGCGACCGCTTTGGTTTCAGACGATGTCTGATCGCTTGCTTCACGCTAAAAGCCTTCGGCGTTGCCTTGCCGTTACTCAGCAACCATCTTGCCGCGTTGCTGGTTTCGTCTTTTCTGGTCGGAGCGTTCACGCCCGGAATCGTCGCGCTGGTTTCCGCTTACACTTTGGAGTGTGTGGGAATTCAAAAGCACAGAAGGGCTTGGAGCATCATGACTTTTTCGTTCGCTGCGTCACAAGCCGTTGTCGGGTACCTAATGGCGTATATGGTGTCGGACGCAGCGTCTTACCAACCGCTTTTCTTGGTGAGTTCGGTGGCGCTTTTGTTTTCAGCGGTGTGTATCCTGTTCACGCGGGTTGAGCGGGTGGCTGTTAAGTGACAGGTATTAGAATCACCCATTTACGCGAACGTGTGCTTCAGATTGCCCGACCTCATCACAGAAAAAGCAACAGACAACACCCTGGCGAAACTGGAGCGTTGGGAAAAGCGGCGTTCTTTTGAACGGACAGCGCCGCAGGCGCTCAAGGCAAAGCCGGAGGCGTTGGTGGCGTTGAGGTTTTAAAAGCGCTGGGATGGAACGAAGTGGAATTCCAGCTTTTGGGATCACACGAAACCGCGAGGAAGAGTGCGCGTCATTGCGAGCGACTTTTAGCCGCGAGCGAAGCGTGGCGGGGAGCAACCCAGAAAAGGTGTGCAATATGGCCGGTGGAATTCTCGGTGCGCGGTTGGCTATCCGCGGTGGCGTTAGGGTTATTCGGATTCTGTTTCTTGTTTTGATGGTGACGTTGATTGGCAAGTTCGCATACGATGTGTTTGTCGTATAATTTATTGGAGATGGCCGTTCCGGTAAATGAACGGAGCCATGTCGAAATACGGCGAACGCTGCCGGACGATGAAGCTACGGCACCGTTCCTACGAAAGGAATACTCGTAAGGAGATCACAATGCAACTTTATTTGAACGACACTTCCCCGGTGGCGCGTCTCGTTTTGGTCACTGCGCTGGAAGCGGGAGTGGAAGACCTTCAGCTTTGTTGGGTTGACCCGTGGGCATCGCCCGAATCGTTGACCGAGCTCAACCCGTTTGCGGCGGTGCCGACACTAAAACCCGATACGGGGAAAGCGATTTTTGAAAGCTTGTTTATCTGCCAATACTTGCTTGGGCAGTGCCGGAAAAACACCATCGTCAAATTAAGCGACGCCGACGATTTGCATCGGCTTTCGATGGGGAAGGCGTTGATGGAAATGATGCTTCGCTGCGTTATTTCGCAACGCTTTGATGCCCAGGCCGAAAACAGCGATCTGTACAAACGCAGCAAGACGGGCATCGGCAGGGCGTTGGCTGTTATCGACGAAGCTTTCCAGGCGCCACCCGAGAATGGAACTTCCGGCTTTACGATGGCCGATTTGTATTTGGCTCTGGCTGTATCGTACGTGCGCAGCAAAATGCCCGACCTCTTCAAGGAAAAAGCGACGAGTAGTACTTTAGCAAAAGTAGAGCGCTGGGAGAAAAGACGCGCCTTTGAATTGACCACGCCGCAGGCGCTTAAAGCAAAGCCTGCGACTTTGGCGGCGTTGAGGGGGTAAATACTCCCTTTCAAAGAGAGTCGTGAGTAGGGGAAACCATCCCCACCCGACCCTCTTCCCCGGCCCCTCTCCCGCAAAGCGGGAGAGGGGAGACCCGACTTTTCAATCCCGAAAGTTCTGGTACTGCAACGGAAAATCTTCGATGCTTTTCTTCACCAGTGCGATGGCGTTTTGTAGGTCGTCGCGTTTGGCGCCGGAGACGCGCACAGTGTCGCCCTGGATGGATGCCTGAACCTTCATCTTGCTGTCTTTGAGCAGTTTCACCACTTTTTTTGAAAGTTCCTGCTCAAGGCCGACACGGACGGTGATAGTTTGCTTGACCTTGTTTCCGGAAATTTTTTCGACTTGCCCTTCTTTCAGGCAGCGGATGTCGATCCCACGTTTGGCAAGTTTTGCGGTGACGATGTCCATTACTTGTTGGCGCTTGAAGTCGTCGTCGGCGAATAAGGTCAGCACTTTGTCTTTGAGTTCGACGCGGGCGTCGGAGCCTTTGAAGTCGAAGCGGTTGGAAATTTCTTTGTTGGCCTGATCGACGGCGTTGTGAACTTCGACTTGGTCAACTTCGGAGACGATATCAAAGGAGGGCATGGCGGATTCTCCTGGCGATGAGAGCGGTGTGTGAGTGAGAAAACTGAGTGAGAAAATGGGCTATGGAAAAGCCCCTCTCCTGCCCCTTCGGGGCGCCCTCTCCCGCAAGCGGGAGAGGGGGAACGTTTCCTTTAAATACGTTTATGTTTGGCGGCGATGCGCAGGCGCAAGGCGTTGAGTCGGATGAATCCTTCGCCGTCTTTCTGGTTGTAAGCGCCGGCATCGTCTTCAAATGTGACGATTTTGGTGTCGAACAACGAGTCGTGTTTCGAGCTACGGCCGACGCAGGTCACGGCGCCTTTGTACAGTTTGAGCCGTACGGTGCCATTGACGTGTTCTTGTGAGGCGTCGATCAGGCCCTGCAGCAGTTTGCGCTCGGGCGTGAACCAGTAGCCGTTATAAACCATCCGCGCGTAGCGCGGCATCAGATCGTCCTTGAGCGCCAGCACTTCACGGTCGAGTGTCAGCGATTCCATTGCGCGATGACCTTTGAGCATAATGGTGCCGCCCGGTGTTTCATAGCAGCCGCGCGATTTCATGCCGACATAACGGTTTTCAACGATGTCGAGACGGCCGATACCGTGCTTGCCGCCGAGTTCGTTCAGTTTGGCGAGCACCTGTGCGGGCGACATCTTCTTGCCGTTAACGGCAACGATGTCGCCCTTCTTGTATTCGAGCTCGATGACTTGCGGTTTGTTCGGCGCTTTCTCAGGCGAAACAGTGATGCGCCACATTGAATCTTCCGGCGCAAAATTCGGGTCTTCGAGGATGCCGCCTTCGTAGCTGATGTGCAACATGTTGGCGTCCATCGAGTACGGCGCTGCGCCCTTGCGCTTCTTGAAATCAACCGGAATGCCGTGCTTGTCGGCGTAAGCGAGCAGTTTTTCGCGCGACAGCAAATCCCATTCGCGCCAGGGGGCGATCACTTTGACGTCGGGCATCAGCGCGTAAGCACCCAGCTCGAAACGAACCTGATCGTTGCCTTTGCCGGTGGCGCCGTGAGAGACGGCGTCGGCCTTCGTTTTTTTGGCGATTTCGATCATGTGTTTGGCGATCAGCGGGCGGGCGATTGAAGTGCCGAGCAGGTATTCGCCTTCATAGACGGCATTGGCGCGGAACATCGGGAAAACAAAATCGCGAACGAATTCCTCGCGCAAATCTTCGATGAAGATATTTTGTTTTTTGATGCCGAGTTGCAACGCTTTCTTGCGCGCCGGCTCCAGTTCTTCGCCTTGGCCGATGTCGGCGGTGAAGGTGACGACTTCGCATTGATAAACGTCTTGCAACCACTTCAGGATCACTGAAGTATCAAGACCGCCCGAATAGGCCAATACTACGCGCTTTACTTTACTCATGGTTTTCCTCAACTTGTTTTATAACCGGGGGCTATTTGGCGTCGGCAGCCGCCAAACAGAATATTTTATCCTATCCTGCCTATGACGGGATTATCGGAGATCAGCTTGGTGTTTTCACTTCGCCGACCAGCAGAAATTCGAGCAGCGCCTTCTGCGCGTGCATCCGGTTTTCAGCTTCATCCCAAGCAAGGCTTTGCGGCCCGTCGATCACCTCGTCGGTAACCTCCTCGCCGCGGTGCGCCGGCAGGCAGTGCATGAAGACGGCGTCGGCGGTGGCTTGTTTCATCAGCGCGGCGTTGACTTGCCAGTGCTGGAAATCGCGGCGGCGCTGCTCGTTCTCGGCCTCAAAGCCCATGCTGGTCCACACATCAGTGGTGACCAGAGCAGCGCCGCGCGTGGCGGCAAACGGATCAGCGAAGGTTTCGAGGCGGGCGCGCTCGGCAGCAGTGATGCGAGCGTCGTCAACCGGATAACCGGCGGGCGACGACAGATGCACTTTGAAATCCAGCAGGGCGGCCGCTTGCAGCCAGGTATAAAAAACATTGTTGGGGTCGCCGATCCAGACCACTGTTTTTCCGGTGATCGGGCCGCGATGCTCGAGAAAAGTGTAAATATCGGCCAGCACTTGGCAGGGATGGTATTCGTTGGTCAGTCCGTTGATGACCGGCACCCGCGAATGGGCGGCGAAGGTCTCGACCATCGTCTGAGCGAATGTCCGAATCATGACAACATCGACCATCCGTGACAGTACCCGCGCGGTATCCTGGACGGTCTCGCCGCGCGCCATCTGGATGTCGTTTTTTGACAGGCAAATAACATTGCCGCCGAGTTGCCCCATTCCGGTCTCGAACGACACGCGGGTGCGAGTCGAGGCTTTCTCGAAAATCATTGCCAGTGTTTTGCCTTGCAGCGGGAGATGGGACTTGCCTTGCCGCAGGCGATCCTTGATCCAGCGGGCGCGCGCGAAAAGGTATTCGATTTCAGCACGGGAACAATCGTTGAATTGCAGAAAATGTCTGAGCATGGTTTCCTCTACGATGGGTCGCCCTGTTGGGCGCATGATAGGGAATTTTAGCATGCGAAGTTTCGTGCTCACCACAAGCGTCGAAGGGATACAGTCCCGGCTTACCTTGCCTTGCGGCGCTATCTGATTCGTGTCGGCCGTCGCTTGACGTCTTGTGGCAGCCTTGTCTGAAATGTTATACAAATAGCCCTGCCAAGAGAAGAAAAATGCTGCTGGTTTGATGGCGCTGAGGAGAGATGAAAGCGCGGGTTGAAATACAAAGGGTTTACGGCGACAATGCGCCATTGTCTGGCTTCGCCGGGGTTACAAGGGTTTGTTCTAAAACTGTTCAGGAGTTATGAGTTATGAAAAGACAGATTTCATTAGGGTTGATTACGTTGGCGGCGGCAGTATTGCTGCTTGGTTGCGACAGTAAGAAAGAGGAGAAATCGGCAGCGCAGCCGACTCCGGCAGCGCCGCCGGTGATGAGCAAAATCGTCATCGGGCTTGATGACAATTTTCCGCCGATGGGTTTCCGCGATGAGAAAAACCAGATCACCGGATTCGATGTTGATCTGGCGAAAGAAGCGGCGAAGCGCCTCGGCGCTGAAGTTGAGTTCAAGCCGATCGACTGGAGCGCCAAAGAGGCTGAGTTGAACGGCAAGCGCGTCGATGCACTGTGGAATGGTTTGACGATTACCGAGAAGCGCAAAGAGGTTATCGCTTTCACGACGCCGTATCTGAAGAACCGGCAAATCATCGTAGTGACGACGGCATCCCCGATCAAGGGCAAGGCCGATATGGCTGGCAAGGTGGTCGGCGTCCAGGAAGGCAGCACCGCAGTCGAGGCGGTCGAGGGCGATCCGGCGTCAAAGACCTTCAAGGAACTGCGGAAATTCGGTGATAACGTGACGGCGTTGCTTGATTTGACGGCCGGACGGCTTGATGCGGTGGTGGTCGATGAAGTGGTTGGCCGCTATTACGTCGCCAAGAAGCCCGGCGAGTATGTTGTGCTGGGTGACGACTTCGGCGATGAGGAATACGGTGTCGGCGTTCGCAAGAGCGATACCGAATTGCTCGCCAAATTGCAGAAGGCGATGGATGACATGAAGCAGGACGGTTCTGCGGCGAAAATTTCGGAAAAATGGTTTGGTAAGGACATTATCGAAAGACAAGCGCCAGCTGCTGCCAAATAACCAACCATATAACAAAACAAACTCCGGTGCGGGACGCGCTCCTGCGCCGGGGTTCGCACGATGGATTATTTGCTTCTGATTATCGGCCCGCTGCTGGCAGGCGCGGTGGTGACGCTCAAGGTGTTTTTCATCACTCTGGTGCTGTCGTTGCCGTTGGGTCTGATGTTGGCGATGGTGCGGGTGTCGCATTATCGCGTCGCCAGCGGTGTCGTCAACGGTTATATTTGGCTGATGCGCGGCACGCCGTTGATGTTGCAAATGCTGTTCATCTACTTCGCGCTGCCGTTTGTGCCGGTGATCGGGATACGACTGCCGGATTTTCCGGCGGCGATCGTGGCTTTCGTGCTCAATTACGCTGCGTATTTTGCCGAGATTTTTCGTGGTGGCATTCAGTCGATTGATCGCGGCCAGTATGAAGCGGCAAAAGTTCTGGGGCTGTCGTACGGACAAACCATGCGGCGTATTGTGCTACCGCAAGTGATCAAGCGTATCCTGCCGCCGATCAGCAACGAAACCATCACGCTGGTCAAGGATACATCGCTCATTTATGTACTGGCGATGAACGATCTACTGCGGACGGCGCGTGGCCTTGTGCAGCGCGACTTCACAACCTCGCCGTTCCTGGTGGCCGCCGTGTTCTATCTGGTGATGACGCTGGTGCTGACCGTTATCTTTCAACGGATGGAAAAGAGATATGCCGTCTATGATGACTGATGCGTCAATGATTGCCGCCCGTGCTATTTACAAGCGTTTCGGCGCACTGGAAGTGCTGAAAGGCATTTCGCTGGAAGTGAAAAAAGGCGACGTGATTGCGGTCATCGGGCCGTCGGGGTCGGGGAAGAGCACATTTCTTCGCTGCCTCAATCGTCTGGAAACGATCGACCGCGGCAGTATCGAGATTGAAGGCGAAACGCTGGCGACGACCGGCGCCGACGGGGTTTGTCGCTACGCGCCGGACGCGGAGGTGCAGCGCATTTGTCGCAAGATGGGCATGGTCTTTCAACAATTCAATCTGTTCCCGCATCTGACTGTGATGCAAAATCTGATTGAAGCGCCGGTGACCGTCAAGAGGATGAGTCGTGAGGCGATTCTCCCGAAAGCCGAAGTGTTGTTGCACAAAGTGGGGCTGCTTGAAAAACGGGACAGTTATCCGTCACGACTATCGGGCGGACAGAAACAGCGAGTCGCTATTGCGCGGGCGCTGGCGATGGAGCCGGACATCCTGCTGTTTGATGAGCCGACCTCAGCGCTCGATCCCGAATTGACCGGTGAAGTGTTGCGCACCATTCGGCAGCTCGCCGAGGAGCGGATGACGATGTTGGTGGTTACGCACGAAATGGCTTTCGCTCGGGAAGTTTCGACACAGACGATTTTTATGGATGACGGCGAAATCGTTGAAGCGCGCCCGCCTGCTGAACTGTTTGCACATCCTGAGCATCAACGGACGCGGGCGTTTCTTGAACACATGCTGTAATCGGGATAATGCTTCGCTGCATCCCGGCATGAGATCGGACAAAAGAGTGAAGTCAAATCAGGAGTGATTTTAAAATTCCCGCTCCCATGTATGAACAGACGCTTCGGTTTTCTTCCCTTGGCGAGGAAAGAAAGCCCAATGGAACCATGTTCTATGGGCGGGCGCCGCACATTGCGCCGGTGGCATTCTTGCATAAGCGCTATCCTCCTCTGACGGACGAACAGATCACAGAACTGGGAAATGTCGTCAGGAATAAAATACCCGACCATCTGGCCGATTTATACCGTGAGTGCAACGGCTTGCATTATTTTTCAGACACCTTATCAATAGACGGATTGAGAACAGACACGATTGACCAACCCTACGATATTGATATACCGAATATACATGAGCGGCCCGGGGATGCGGGGGTTGATATTATATTTTTTGGCGGATATACGTGGGACTGCAGTCTTTTTTATACGAAAACAAACGACCCCAAAGTATATTGGTGCGCAGGCGACTCTGCCAAGCCATTGAAATCCTGGAACTCAATAGAAGATTTTATT